>JBJMRA010000045.1:0-11446 GCA_045802365.1 Hyphomicrobiales bacterium
AGCGCGGCGGGCTGTCAGGAAAGCCGCTCTTCGAACAATCGACGCGCGTGCTCGCTCGCCTCTACGAGTTGACCCAAGGCGCAATTCCGCTCGTCGGCGTGGGCGGCATCTCGAATGCGGAAACCGCATGGACCAAAATCGAAGCCGGAGCAAGTTTGCTCCAGCTTTATACCGCCCTCGTGTTCCGCGGCCCTGCCCTCGTTTCCCAAATCTTGGGCGGGCTTGAAGCGAGGCTCGCGATGGACGGTCTGCGATCCCTCGAGGACGTTCGCGGAAGTCGCGCGGAAGCCATCGCTCGCGATGGATGTGCAGGGCCTTAGGCGGGCGGATGACTGAGGACGAGCGAATCGCTGATCCCGGCCGCCATCTCCCACGCTTTCATGACGCCCAACCCCGCCAGGACGATAACAATGACGGCCGCTCCTATCGCGATTGCGCGCGCGAGACGCCCGAAGAACGGTCCTCCCCTCACCCAGGTCGCGAAAAGGCGCGCGACAACCCAGATGCTGAGGCAAATGAGGAGAACCGCGACGCCGGGCAGAACGGTGGCAGTCGAACCGACGAGGAGTCCCACTATGACGAGCAGGGCTCCCGCCAAGGAGATCAGAACGAGCCAATGGTCGAGAATAGTTCTGCCGATCGACTGGGGAGTTGCGAAATGCAGCAGTTCAGTCAGCAGCACCCCACCTCCTTTCATGACTCGCGCCCCCGGCCTGAGCGCCGGTCCCAACGTCTCGTCCGGCAGGTCATCGATCATCCGCCCCAAGATCTTGAGCGCGCGAGCAGTCCAGCCTGTAATCTGACCACGCTCGGGCCAGGGCGGTGGGGTATAGTAACGCAGCAGGAACTCGCGAAAGTCCTTCTTGTTGATCGCGTCTTGCAGGGTAGGGAACTGCTTCAGCAAGTCCTCTCCGCTTTGGACGAGCTTGACGAAGTCGCGGGAAGAGCCACTTCCGACGAGCGTGTGTGCAAGCCACTCGAAGATGCGATCACGGCTCCGCGGATCCTCGGGCGAGAACTCCTCGGCGAGGATCGCATCTTGGATCCGAGCGATATAAATCCGACGGAGGTCTTGGTGTCGAGGATCGGGCAACAGCGCCGCGACGATGCGCTCGGCTCCGTCGAGGCGCCCCCACATCATGTCGTGTTCGCGCCATTCGCGTTTGAGGAACCCTCCAAATGCACCGATGTTGGTGCCCCGAAGCTTCCCGGTTCGCTTACCAGCAGAGCCGCCCTCGAGATACGCGGGAGCGAGGGAACTGTCAGTTGGGCTTACGCGATAGATGCCGATTTCGGCATGCTCTGTTGCGTCCGATCCTTCGAGAAAGGGCAGCGACAGGGCATCATGCCAGTGGAATAACCGATAAGCCTGACGAACATCCGCTACGTCGGGGGGTAATTCCGCCTCCTCTATGTCAGCCGGCAAGACCTTTGCCATGTCCTCGCGATTATGGTCGAACACCTCCTTCAGGAGATGAGCAATCTCAGCCATGATCGCATCGACGTGGCTGCGCACCCGCGGTTCTGTGTATGCATTGCGCGCTCCCTCGTGACGTTCATAGCGATCGGTCACGTTCATCACATCAGGGAAGTAAACAGGCAACGCAGACCGCAGGGCAGCGAGTGACCCGTGAGTGGGCGAGTCCTCCTTCAGGAGCGGACTTCGTGTACGCGACGCCAGGCATCGAATTCTCTCTCCAAGACGAGAGAGCTGCACTTCGACGGCATTGCGGATTTTGTTGAGGGCCTCTCTCGCATCGCGATCCGGCTGTTTTCGGAGCTTCTTGTCAACGACGCTCCGCGTCTGCGCGAGTCTGCGCAGGCGGTAGCCGGCGTCAAAGCGATCGAAGTAGGCGTTCTCCGTCTCTTTTCCGCTCTCGCAATAGGTGGAGAAGTGGGCTTCTCGCCAACAGCGCAGTATCTCGCGCAGGAAATAGTACTCGTCCGAGTCGACCTCAAATCCCGCCAGCCGCGTGACGATCTCCGCCAGCGCATCGGTCACCTCGAACACCCGGAGATGATGATACCAGGGATAGAACTCGCCGTATTCGTACTTCTGGACCATGTCCCTGAGATCCGCGGCCCGAAAATCGGGTGGGGAGGGCCGATCTTTGCTGCTCGGCTGATCTTTTTCTACTCTCTCCCTCAGCCAAGCCAGCCGATCGAGGCGCCGGTTGATCGCATTGACCGCGCGGATGTCGCCGCGAATGACTTCGTATCGCGGCAGCGTGGTTGCGGCCATGAGGGCGTTATCGATGAAGCTTATGTCTTTGCGGTCGAGGGCCTTCCGCTGCTGTTCAATCTCCGGAAACGGATCGACGAACAGGAGCTTCCGCCGCACCTGATTGGACGAGGACCGGTATGGGATCAGATCGATGGCATAACTGAACGGCTTGTTGTCGAGATATCCGCCATCTGCGAAGCTCCGGCCCGTGAAGTCTTCGTTCTTCACCGTATAGGCCGGGAAGAAGTCCTTGAATTTTTGCTCCGGTTTTTCTCCCGTTAGCCCAATTTTCTGCGCCTTGAGCTGGTTGGTGATCCGATTGAACCGCATGGGCTCGAAGGCGACCGGGAACGACGAGGTGCTCCGCGCCGCGAAGGCGAGCATCGGATCGCATTCCGGCCCGAGTTCGTTGATGGGCTCGGAAGAAGACTGACCTTCTCCGGGCGACGAATACTCGAAATGGAATACTGTGCGATGGACGCGTTCGTCTATCGCCGTGCCGGTGATCTGAATGGGCGCGGAGAGACCGTTCAGATCCGTGGCGGTTATGAAGAGGTCGAGTTTGTCGACGAACGGCTCCGCGCCCCCGCTGCAATGCCCGGGATCGTTCATGGCGGCGAGAGTTTCCAGTATTTTTCCATACATGCGCTCGCTGTTGAGAAGCGAGGCGGTCTTGCCTTCTGGGTTCTGAGGATAGGTGATGTAATCGGAGGCGCTGTCGTTAAGAAGCAGATCCATCTGCGCTTCGTCGAGCCAGGTGTTCTTGAGGGCCGAGAGGTCCTTCGCCTTGACCGCCAGGGCCTTGGCGAGGGCGACAGCGTTTATCCCCCCCGCCGACGTGCCGGAAACGATGTCAACGATGAACCGCGTTCTGATCGGATCACTCGGCTGGGGAGCGTCGCCGGAAGGTCCCTTGACGCCGAGCAACCGCCCGAGCTCGCGGTAGATTTTCTCGGTGCCCCGCAGCTCCTCGCCGCCGAGGTCGGCCGTGCTCCGGACCATGCGGAGCAATTCCTGCGCCACTCCGTTGATGTAAATGGCCAGCGAAGCGCCGCCATAGAGCACCACGGCGAAGCGCATTTCCTGCTCGAGCTCGAACTTGGGAGCGGCGTTCATGACGTTTCATCCGGTCACCCGACCGGTCCCTGCCCACTTGTCAAGGCACAGCGCAGTACCGACGCGGCGGTTCCCGCAACGGGCGGCCACTTGCAAGATTCCGCCCTCCTGCAGGATGCTCGCGGGAAAGTCTCCGCCAACTCTCGTCTAGGCGCAAGGGAGCGCGCCCGTGGACTGCTCTCTCACCACGGACTATCAGGAACATAGGCGCGAAAAAGTCTGTCCCATTCGCCGTTCTGCTGCAGCTGGTCGAGCCCGTAGTCGAGCGCCGCCTTCAGCGGTCCATCGCCGCGTCGAACGAAGAAGACGAAGCCGCGGCTGAAATAATCCTGGTCCACGAAGGCGCCGGGAAGGAGACGGCAGCACCGCTCCGATCCCTCCCCTTCGGTCCAGTAGACGAGGCTCAAAGCGTCGGCGAAGAGAGCATCGATCTTGCCGTCCTTGAGCGCGCCTTGGGCCTGGCCGAGGCTGTCTTCGGCGATGATCTGGGCATATGGAAAGTAGCGCTTGAGCCAAGCTTCGTGCGCGCTCGCTTTGACGACCCCAACCCGCTTGCCGGCGAGCACCCGGATAGTGGCGGCCGAGATCGGGTTGGGCTTGCGCACGGCGAAACGCCCGAGCGCCCGGTATATCGGGCGCGTGGCGTCGAGCGAAGTCGCCGTCTGATCGTCCAGCTTCAGTCCCGAAATCACCGCATCGGCTTCATTGCGCAAGAGGCCGGCCGCGAGCTCCGTCCAGGGCTTGAGCGTGATCGTGCACTGGACCGCCAGCCTCGAGCAGAGCGAAAGGGCGAGGTCGACAGCCAGTCCTTTTGGGGCGCCGCTCGCGTCGGCATAGCTGAAGGGTGGAAAATCCTGATCTGCAAGGAACACGAGGCGCTGCCGGTCCAGTTTCGGCGGCTTAACGTCGAGCTCGACATGCCGGAAGTGCGGAACGGTGTAGCCGGCCGTCCCGGTCTGGGCAGCGAGCCGGGGAGCCGGACCCGCAAGGAGAACGGCCGCAATGAGGAGGAGGCAATGCAGATTCACGTTGCGTAAGTGGAAAAATTTGAACAACATCTGAGCGGGATTTCGGGGCGTCCGCGGGGGCTTCCGGATTGACGGCGAGATGGAACCTACAGCTGCTCGACGAGCGGTGGAAGGCCGATTGGCCTTCGCCGGTCCTCCACATGCGCCCACCGCTCGGGAGACTGGCACTCACCTTTCCCCGTCTCTGCGAGGCGGTTCGGCGGATGACGTACGAGGAAATCGTCTTGGCTCTCAGCGAGCGGATCGTTCCGATCGCCTGGTGGCCGGGGCGCGTGTTCTTCGCCGGAGCGGCCAAAGCCGAGGAGACCGCGAGAAGGCTCGGAATTGCGCTCGAAGCTATCGTTGATGACCGGCTGCTGCTCCGAGCGCTTCAACGGGAGCTCGATTCCAACCTGAGGCGGACAGCGGTACGCACTCTCATCGAGACCGCGCCCGAATTCTCCGCGTCAGTTCGCCTGAGCGCGACGCAGATCGTCGTAGCACTGGCCGGGCTCACAGTTCTGTCGGGCTCGGTTTACTGCTGGCCTTCGCCCATAATGGCGCTCTTGGGGGTGGTTTGCGCCCTGTTCTTCCTCCTGGTGATCGGGTTGAAGGTGCTGAGCCTCTGGCCCCTGCCGCGGACGGGCTTCGCGCGTCAGCTGCCGGATGCGCTCTTGCCGACCTACAGCGTGCTCGTGCCGCTCTTCCGTGAAACCGAGGTGGCCGAGCAGCTCCTCTCCGCCCTGCTCGAGCTCGACTATCCGCACGATCGGCTCGACATCAAGCTCGTCCTGGAAGCCAATGACCTCGCGACTCGCGCGCTCATCAACAGCGCGGAGCTTCCTCCGCATATGGAAGCGATCGTTGTTCCCGCCTGCCCGCCCCAGACCAAGCCCAAGGCGTTGAACTATGCGCTGCAGTTCGCCCGCGGCGACCTCGTCACCGTATTCGACGCCGAAGACCGGCCCGATCCGGATCAGCTCAGGCTGGCCGCTGAACCTTTGCCGTCGCGCCGGAGCATTGCGCCTGCATGCAAGCGAAGCTGCGTTTCCATAATCCCGATGAGAATTGGCTGACGCGGCAATTCGCGATCGAATATGCCGCCCACTTCGAGCTGGTGCTGCCGATGCTCGCCTCGCTCGGCCTTCCCTTACCGCTCGGGGGCACCTCCAATCATTTCAAAGCCGATGTGCTGCGGGACATCGGCGCGTGGGACCCGCACAACGTTACCGAAGATGCCGATCTCGGCCTGAGGCTCGCACGGGCGGGCTATGTGACGGGCTTTATCGACGCGATAACGCTCGAGGAGGCCAACTGCGAGCTGCGCAACTGGTTCAATCAGCGCGCCCGGTGGCTCAAGGGCTGGCTCCAGACCTGGCTCGTCCACATGCGCAATCCGGTCCGGCTGTGGCGCGAGATCGGGATGCGCGGATTTCTCGCGGTCCAGGCAACCATGATGGGCGTGTTCTTTTCCGCACTGGTACATCCGCTGTTCACGGCCTGGATCCTATGGTCGATCTCGCGTCACCAGTTTCTGGCGCCAGGCTCGACGTTCTTCTCCATCCTTTCGGCCGGCATCGGGCTCGCGGTCCTCGCCTCGGGCTACGGAGTGGGAATTGCGACCGCGAGAGTCGCGAGCCACCGCGCCTATCGCCGCAGCTGGTGGGCCTCGATCATTATCGTGATGCCGCTTTATTGGCTCCTCATGTCGGCGGCCGCCTGGCTCGCTTTATGGCAGTTCATCCGGGCGCCCTTTCACTGGAACAAGACGAGGCACGGCCTATCGGGAAGTCGCCGCGCGCGGAAGGACGCGCGGCGGCGCCCGCGCATGCCGCCCATGACTTACTCGATGGAACCATGGCTCAATCCGGGTGCCACCAGCGGCCGGCGATGACGACTCCGCGCGAGTTGATCTTGCGGTCGCCGCGCAGATGCTCGCCCGTGACATCCACGTAGTCGAACTCGCCCCGGTCCACGGAGAGCAGCGTCGCATCGCCGACCGAGCCCGGCTTGAGGCTGCCGAGCTCGGGACGGCGCAGAGCGAGCGCCGCGTTGACCGTCGAGGCCTTGATCACCTCGCTAAGGCCGAGGCCGAGGCACAGAAATTTGGACATCGTGGTGACGAGGTCATGAGCGGGCCCCTCTATGCAGAGAGCGTGAACGTCTGAAGAGATCGTGTCGGGCAGGAAGCCGTTGGCGAGCATGGCGCGGGCCGTCTTGAACGCGAACGAGCCCATTCCGTGTCCGATGTCGAAGAGGACGCCGCGCTCGCGGGCGCGCTTGACCTCGGGCTTGACCGTGCCCTGCACGGTCGCCGGCGTGTTCGGGAAGGGCCGGAAGGCATGGGTGAGGACGTCGCCGGGCCTCAACCTCGCAAGCACATCTTCGTAGGAAGGGGGCGGCTCGTCGATGTGAGCCATCACAGGCAAGCCCGTCTCGGCGCCGACCTGGAGGGCATAGTCGAGCGGCGATATCCCCTGATCGCCCGATGCATGCCGGCCGATGCGGACCTTGATGCCGATGATCACGTCGGGGTGCTCGCCCGCGACCTTGACCGCTCCTCTCGGGTCCATGAGCCTGATATCCTCGCTCTCGCCCACCGAGACGTCGCGCGAGAAGCCGAATATCCCCGCATGCGATACGTGCAGATAGGCGAGGATGCGGACCTCTGACGGCTCGATCACGTGCTTTAGGAACCCTGCGAAATTGCCGGGGCCGGCCGAACCCGTGTCGACCGCCGTCGTGACCCCGCTCTTGCGCGCGAACATTTCGGCATCGATGCCGAGCGATGTGCCGCCCCAATAGACATGGGTGTGAAGATCGATGAGTCCCGGTGCGACGATCAGGCCGCGAACATCCCGCATTTCGGTACCATCCCCGGACTCGAGCCGCGGGGCGAGCGCCGCCACCTTGCCATTTGCAAACGCTATGTCCAGGGGCTCGTCGATCGACTGCGAAGGATCGATGACGCGTCCGCCGCGCAGGATGAGATCGTATGGCACGTGAGTTTCCGTTCCGAGCGGCCGACCCTAGCGCACCAGCTCGCCCCAGCGAAATTTTTCTTCGGCGGCCGTTAACCACCATCCCGGACGCCTCGACTGCTTTCCAAAATTTTTAAGGTTTCTTTGGCGAGGCTCGTGTTCGGCCGCGATCTGCCGCCGGTCCTGCTCGGAACCAACTGGGACGCCTTTCCTCGTCGATGCATCAAGACCGACGGCACGCTGATCAGGAGCATGCGCGACAGCCGCTATGACCGTGCCATCGTCCGCGCGATCGACGAGATTGCCGAGGAGATGGGCGTCGACGCCGTCGCGGCACGCGTCTCATTCTGTCTCGACAATGAGCGCATCAACTGCGACGACGCCCGTCCCGGCAGGTAGGACCAGCAGGGGATTGACATCGATTTCAACGACGCTGGCGAGGTGGACAGCCGCATATTCTGCGACTGCCTGAATTGCCGAGACGAGCGCGCGAAGATCAGCCTTCGGCCGGCCGCGAAAGCCGTCAAGGAGCGGAAACGTCTTGAGCGTAAGCCCGCTTGCGCCGGATCTGCGCAGTCGAGAACCGCGCGGCCCGCCACGTCGCCCCGGTGTACATCGGTCGCGAAGCTTCGTCCCGAGACGTTTCCCGGGCTCTTGATTCGGCTAAGTGTTGGAGCGGGCGAAGGGAATCGAACCCTCGACATACAGCTTGGGAAGCTGTCGTTCTACCACTGAACTACGCCCGCGCTGGAGAAAATCGGCCCCCGCTCTCTTAGAGCACAGGGCCTGGGCTTTTTCAACGCCGCCCACCGTCCGAAGATCACGGGCATTGAGCGGGTCTCTCCGACTCTTTCTTAGCAGTCGCACCATACGCCGGTGAGGAACAAAGGTCCCTCCTCGGCGTTATCGGCGCCATGAAGCAGCGCAAGCCACTCCATATCGAAGCCGGTATCGTCCGCCGGTTCCTGCGGCAGTTCGCGGGAGGCTTCGCGCAGCGCCGGCGCATCCGCCAAAGCGCCTGGTACAATGCCGCTGCCGCGGGCCTCGTCTGCCGCGTGCGCCCCTCCCCGTCCGGGCCGAACCTCACGTCGCAAAATCCCTGAGAGGCTAGGCCTTCCCCGAAAAGAGCCGGTGGCCGACCTGTTTGAGGAGCGGCAGCGAGGTGTAATCGATCATCGTGAGACCGCCGTCCACGACGAGCGTCTGGCCGGTCACGAAGCTCGCTTCCTCGCTCGCGAGGAACAGGACGGCGCTCGCGATCTCAGCCGTCGTTCCCATCCGCTCGAAGAGCGATGGCGGCGCCGTCCAGGCATTCTGCGCCGAGCCCGATGCCGACTGGATGGCATCCTGCTCGGTCGCGATCCAACCCGGACTCACGCAATTGGCCCTGATGCCCTGCTTTGCCCCTTCGGCCGCGAGCGACCGGGTCAACGCCTCGATCGCCGTTTTGACCACGCAATAGAGCCCCCAATTGCCGTGAAACGTCGCGGTCGAGGAAATGTTGACGATGGCGCCTTTCCCGCTCTCGATCAGAAACGGAAAGGAATAGGCCGAGGTGAAATAAGCGGCGTCGATATTAGGGCCTCTGAGCTTTTCCCAGCGCACGCCTGGCCCGTCTTGATCGGTGATGCCGGACCGCCTGCCCCCGACACCCGCATTGTTGACGACGATATCGAGCCCCGAACCGGTCGCCGACCGATTGGATCAGGCTCTCGACGGCCCTTTCGCTCGCGAGATCGATCTTGAAAAAGGCTGCCTCGCCGCCGCGCTCACGGACCTCCGCAAGCACCCGCTCGCCCTTCGCCGCGTCACGGGCGGCGATCGCCACTCGGGCGCCTTCCTCGATGAAACGATGGACGATGCCGCGCCCGATACCCGAATTCCCGCCCGTGACGAGCGCAACCTTCCCCTGAAGCCGCATTACCTCACCCTGAAAGACTCTTGCCCCCATAAGGGCTAGCCGATCACGGCGGCAGCCGGAAGTGCGCACGATCGACTGGACAGCGCAGGGCACCGGCGCCCCTGGCGACATCGTCAAAGCCGCGATCCCAATTTCAGGGATCTTCGACCTGGAACCCATCCGCCATACCTCGATCAATGACGTAATCGGAATGGATGCTGGGGAGGCCCGCCGCCAGAGCCCGCTCTTTATGGAGCAGCCGGTGAAGACCCGGCAACTGGTCGTCGTCGGCGCCACGAAGACGGAAGAATTCCACCGCCAGTCGGACGAGTATTGCGCCGGATTAGGGCGGCAGGCGTCGAGGTCGAGCGATACAGCGGGCGTGGATCACTTCGACCTGGTCAATCGCTTCGCGGACGCCGGTAGCGTCTTCTTCGCCAAGCCACTCCGACTGATCGAAGCGACTCGCTTCGCCGCTGAGCGCGCCTAGCGTGAGTTGAACTTCAACTGGAGAATTCAGCACCTATGGATTACCGTCTCTTCTCAACCTCAACTGGAGAGTTCAACACCGGCCCAATTTGGCGGCATCGCTCGCTGTAGCGCCACGCAGAACAATCCGGTAAGCTCCCGCCCAAAGGAATTTAGATCGGCGGTGTAGCGCTCCCGCCTTGGTCCAGGCCGCCTGGGATGACTGGCATGCCGTGATCGCCAGTTGCTTTCTTGTGAGATCACGGGTTCAGAAGGGTCGACCGCTATGAAGTTCCGGTTCATTGTTGCGGCATTGATTTGGCTCGTTCCCTGTCTCGCCTGGGCGCAAGGCAGCCTGACTGCCGAAGAGAAGGGTTGGCTTGCGAAGGCCAGCCGCGCCGAAGAGAACGGCTGGCTGCATGTCAAGATCGCCGGCGAACCGTTCGAGCGGGGATTTCAGCACGGATACCTTGTCGCTGCCGAGTTTAAGGATGCTTGGCGCGTCTATGACGCGATGACTTTGGAGACCACTGGGCTTGGTCTGAATTTCTTTGTGGATAAGGCCGCGGTGATGCACAAGCCGAAGATTCCGGCGGAACAGCTCGATGAGATGAGGGGGATCGCCGCCGGGCTGACCAAAGCCGGCGTCCCCACCACGCTCGACCAGATCATCGGCTGGAATGCCTACATGGAAATGACCGGCTATTGGTGGCCGACAGTCGCGGCGCAGTACAAGGGCGCTGCACCCGGAGCGCAAGGCATGAGCAAAGCCAAGAGCCATTGCTCGGCCTTTATCGCAACCGGCTCGGCGACCCGCGACGGCAAGATCGTCATTGGCCATGAATCTTTTACCGAGTTCTGGAACGGCCAATACATGAATGTGATCCTGGACATTACGCCAGCCAAGGGAAATCGCATGGTCATGCAGACTTCGCCTGGCTGGATCGGGTCGATGACTGACTTTTGGGTGACGAGTGGCGGCATGGTGGTGGTGGAAACAACCATCGTCGGTTTTGTTGGCTACGATACCAAAAAGGTTCCAGAATATGTTCGTGCTCGCACGGCGTCCCAATACGCAAACAGCATTGACGAATGGGTGAAGATGATGGACGCCCAAGACAACGGCGGCTACGCGAACTCTTGGCTAATAGGCGACGTCAAGACAAACGAGATCGCGAAGTATGAACAAGGTCTCATATACACGAACCTAAAGAAGAAGAGCGACGGGTGGTTCTTCGGAGACAACGCCCCCGATGATCCGCGAATCCGCAATCTCGAATCCTCCGACGTCGGCTACAACGACATCCGGCAGCAAACTGGCGCGCGCCGTATGCGTTGGCCGCAGCTTCTTGCCGAGAATGAGGGAAAGATAGATGCAGAGACTGGTGAAAAGATCCTCGGCGACACCTTCGATGTCTATCTCATGCGGATCGAGCCATCGTCGCGCACGATCAGTTCCCACTATGACACCGACCCGCAGCCCTATGTGAGCGACCCGAATGCGGTTTGGAACGTGCCCTATTATCCAGCTGGCTCGGTGGATGGGAAGGTCACGACGGCTGAAGCTGCCAAGACAATGTCGATGTGGGGCCGGTTCGGCCGGGCGGACGGCCTTGAGTTTGACGCTGAAACTTTTCTCCGCATCCACCCGCAATGGAACTGGCAGCAGGGCTATTTGAAGAGCCGACCACACCAACCTTGGACGTTCTTTGACGGACAGAAGTAGCGCGTCATCGGCACCTATTCCGGG
>JBJMRA010000046.1:0-17042 GCA_045802365.1 Hyphomicrobiales bacterium
CTGGTACTCGACATGCGCCGTCGAAATCGTGATGCCGCGCGCCTTCTCCTCGGGCGCCTTGTCGATCTGGTCATAGGCCGTGTAGGTCGCACCCCCGGTCTCGGCCAAAACCTTGGTGATCGCCGCCGTCAACGACGTCTTGCCATGATCGACATGGCCGATCGTCCCAATGTTGCAGTGCGGCTTCGTGCGTGCGAACTTCTCTTTGCCCATCGGCGTGCTCCGTACTTTTCTTCAGGCGCTGAACTTGGTTTCTATGATCTCGCATTTCGGTGGCTCGAGCGGTCTCATGCGAATTTCTTTTGGACCTCTTGGGCCACCGCGGTCGGGACCTGCTCGTAATGATCGAACTGCATGGTGTAGCTGGCGCGCCCCTGGCTCATCGACCGCAAGGTGTTCACGTAGCCGAACATATTGGCGAGGGGCACCATCGCGGTGATGACCTGCGCATTGCCACGCGTATCGGTTCCCATGATCTGTCCGCGCCTCGAGTTGAGATCGCCGATGATGTTGCCGAGGTACTCCTCGGGCGTCACCGCCTCGACCTTCATGATCGGCTCGAGCAGAACCGGACCGGCTTTGCCCAGGGCTTCGCGCAACGCTGTCCGGGCCGCGATTTCGAAAGCGATCGCCGATGAATCGACCTCGTGATAGGCACCGTCGATCAGCGCCACCTTGATGTCGACGACCGGAAAGCCCGCAAGATTGCCGGAGGTCATGACCGAGTTGAGGCCCTTCTCGACGCCCGGAACGAACTCCTTGGGCACGACGCCGCCGACAATCCGGTTCTCGAACTCGTATCCCTGGCCCTTCTCCTGCGGCTCGGCGATGATCTTCACGCGCGCGAACTGGCCCGAGCCGCCGGTCTGCTTCTTGTGCGTGTAGTCGACGGTTGCGGGCCGCGTGATCGTCTCGCGGTAAGCGACCTGCGGGGCGCCGACGTTGACCTCGACGCGATGCGTGCGCTTCAGGATGTCGACCTTGATGTCGAGGTGAAGCTCACCCATGCCCTTGATGATCGTTTGGCCGGATTCGGGGTCGGTCGCGATGCGAAAGGAGGGATCCTCCGTCGCAAGCTTGTGCAGCGCGACGCCCATCTTCTCCTGGTCGCCCTTGGTCTTGGGCTCGATCGCCATCTCGATGACGGGCTCGGGGAATTCCATTTTCTCGAGAATTACCGGCTTCGCGGGATCGCACAGCGTATCGCCGGTGCGCGTGTCCTTGAGGCCGACGAGCGCCACGATATCGCCCGCATAGGCTTCGGAGATTTCCTCGCGCATGTTGGCATGCATGAGGACCATACGGCCCACTCGCTCCGATTTGTCGCGGATCGAATTCAATAGGGCCATGCCCTTGTCGAGCTTGCCAGAATAAATGCGGCAGAAGGTGAGGACGCCGTACTGGTCGTCCATGAGCTTGAAGGCGAGCATCGACAACGGCTCGCTGTCGGACGCCCTGCGGACCGTCTCTTCGCCCGTCTTGACGTCGATGCCCTTGATCGAGGGACGATCGAGGGGCGACGGCAGATAATCGACGACCGCGTCGAGCAACGGTTGGACGCCCTTGTTCTTGAACGCCGAGCCGCAGAGAACCGGGAAGAACGCGCTCGTGATGACGGCCTTGCGCAGCAGCGCCTTGATCGTGTCGTTGGCGATCTCGCGGCCTTCGAGGTAATCCTCCATGGCCTTTTCATCGAGATCGACGCAGGCCTCGATCATTTCCTGGCGCGCTGCAACTGCGCGATCCTGGAGATCAGCCGGGATGTCCTCGTCATGATACTTGGCGCCGAGGGATTCTTCCTCCCAGACGACCGCCGTCATCCGGACGAGGTCGATGATGCCCTTGAAGCTCGATTCCGAGCCGATCGGCAGCTGGATCGGCACGGGTTTCGCGCCGAGCCTCGTTTTGATGTCGGAGATGCACTGATCGAAGTTGGCGCCGACCTTGTCCATCTTGTTGCAGAAGACAATCCGGGGCACCTTGTACTTGTCGCCCTGCCGCCAGACGGTCTCGGTCTGAGGCTCGACGCCCTGGTTCGAGTCGAGCACGCAAACGGCTCCGTCGAGGACGCGCAGCGAGCGCTCGACCTCGATCGTGAAGTCGACGTGGCCGGGCGTATCGATGATGTTGAGGCGCTTGCCGTTCCAGAAGGTCGTGGTGGCGGCGGAAGTGATGGTGATGCCGCGCTCCTGCTCCTGCTCCATGAAGTCCATGGTGGCAGCGCCGTCATGCACCTCGCCGATCTTGTGGCTCTTGCCGGAGTAATAGAGGATGCGCTCGGTCGTGGTCGTCTTTCCGGCATCGATGTGGGCCATGATGCCGAAATTTCGATAGTCCACGATGGGATGGCTTCGGGGCATGATCTCGTTCTCTTGCGGACTACCAGCGATAATGGGAGAAGGCGCGGTTCGCCTCCGCCATCCGATGCGTGTCTTCCCGCTTCTTCACGGCCGTGCCCCGGTTGCTCGCGGCGTCCATGAGTTCGCCTGAAAGGCGGTCGACCATCGTGTTCTCGTTGCGCCCGCGGGCGGCGATGATGATCCACCGGATCGCGAGCGCCTGCCGGCGATCCGGACGTACCTCGACCGGCACCTGGTAGGTGGCGCCGCCGACGCGGCGGGACCGCACCTCGATCGCCGGGCTCACGTTGTCGAGGGCCTGGTGAAAGACCTGGACCGGATCCTGCTTGGCTTTCGCCTGGATGCGATCGAGAGCGCCGTAGACGATGCTCTCGGCGACCGACTTCTTGCCGGCATGCATCAAGTTATTCATGAACTTGGAAAGGATCATGTCCCCGAACTTCGGATCGGGGTTGATCTCGCGTTTCTCTGCGCGGTGGCGACGTGACATGTTCTCTCCTCCCCGCGCTTACTTCGGACGCTTGGCGCCGTATTTCGAGCGGCGCTGGCGGCGCTTGACGACGCCTTGCGTGTCGAGGACGCCGCGGATGATGTGATAGCGCACACCCGGCAGGTCCTTGACGCGGCCGCCCCTGATCATGACGACCGAGTGCTCCTGCAGGTTATGGCCTTCGCCCGGGATGTAGCTCGTCACTTCGAACGCGTTGGTGAGGCGCACGCGCGCCACCTTGCGCAAAGCCGAGTTCGGCTTCTTGGGCGTGGTCGTGTAGACGCGGGTGCACACGCCGCGCTTTTGCGGGCAAGCCTGCATCGCCGGCACGGTGTTCCGATAGGTCGGAGCGGTGCGCGGCTTGCGGATCAGCTGGTTGATCGTCGGCATGTCGGCCTATGATGTCCTTCGGCGAAAATCGCGGATTGCACACGTGAACAAGCGCGCTTGCGTGCACCTTGAAGGGATGCGCGAGCGCTTCAAAACCAGAGGACCGCACGACCGGCAGGGCCGCGAGGTCTTGACCTTGAATGTCCAGTCTTGCTTTCCGGCAGCGTTTAGAGGCGCCAGGCCCCTACTGCCTGCCACCTGAAAGCGGGCGGAACATACCCATGCGCCTTGCGCCCGTCAACCCCGAGACCACGAAAATCGGCATACCTCAGGGGGGTTAGCCCGACGACCTTCCCCAACGCCGCAATTCGTCTCGATGCCGCCATACGCGTGCCTTTCGACTCGCCGACCTTCAGCCTCGCGGCGACGGGTGGCAATTATGGAGAGGGAGATTTTTAGCGATGACCCTGCCCCTGAAAACCTGGTGGCATGAACTCAATACATGGGAGCCCGAGGTGGCTATCGCGTTCTACGGACGCACGCTCGGCTGGCAGTTCGATGCCGCTCCCCTGCCCGACGGTTCGGATTACTGGATCGCCGTCAAAGAGGGACGGCCGATCGGCGGCGTCTTCGCGCTTACTGTCCCGACTTGCGCCGGGATTCCATCCCATTGGATGACCTACATGGCGGTCGCCGACATCGCCCAGGCCGAGCGGGACACCGCGAGCGCGGGGGGCGAGATCATGCGTCCAGCCGCTCATATCCCGGGGGTCGGGAAACTGTCAGTAGTGGCGGACTCGACCGGCGCGTTAATCGGCCTCATCGAGCCCGAACGCGAGCACGTCGTCGCTCACTGAGCTTTTCGGCAAGCCGGCGGCCCGGACTTAGTGTCTTGAGCTCGCCCTGCTCGTGCCGCGATCTGGTTGCGCAGGAAGCCTCTGCTGGCTCTAGAAGCCTGGCGGGAACCGGCTTAGCGTCGCCGGCGCTGGCGGTGGCGATTGAAGTTCGCGGTTCTCATTTATTCGGTGGTCGCGGTATTTCTCGCTGCAATCGTGCGGGGGTACTCGGGATTCGGATTCTCGCTCCTGACCATCACCGCGCTTTCGCTGGCCCTTACTCCGGCTGAGATCGTGCCCTCGATCTTCATGCTCGAGATCGCCGCGAGTCTCCATCTGCTTCCCGGCATCTGGAACGACGTGCACTGGCGCTCGCTCCTGCCGCTCGTCATCGGCTGCGCCATCGCAACCCCGGTCGGCGTCTATGCGCTGGCGAGAGTGCCTGCCCCGCCGATGCAAATCGCTCTCGCAATGTTCGTGATGGCCACCGCGATCCTTCTCTGGCGGGGCTTCGCCCTCAAGCGAATCCCGGGATTCGGCGGGTCGGTCGCGGTGGGCGCGGCGTCCGGCCTCTTCAACGGCGCCTTCGGGATCGGCGGGCCGCCCGTCATTCTCTTCTACTTCTCGACACCACAGGCGCACGCCGTCGGGCGCGCCTCGGTCATTGCCTTCTTCGTCTTCACCGACGCGATCGGGCTTGTCATGCTCGCCCGCGAAAGTCTCGTCACCCTCGATGCGGCTTATCGGGCGCTCGCCTTCGCCGCTCCCCTCATCGCCGGCGTCTGGCTCGGGGCGCGGGCCTTCAAGAGCGCCGATCCCCTCGTTTTCCGTAGGATCGTCCTCGTCCTCCTCGCCTTTCTCGCCGCCCTCACCGCGGTGAAAGGCCTGTACGCGTTCCTCGCATGAAAGAAGCCCGGCGGGGAACCGCCGGGCTTCTTCTCGCAATGGGAGACATCCTTACTCCGCTGCCGGCAGCACTTCGTTTGCCCGGGCCTGCTCCTCAAGGATGAGCGAGTCACGCCGCTCGGCCACCTGCTTCAGCCGCGCGAGCATACCACCGGTACCGGCCGGGATGAGCCTGCCAACGATGACGTTCTCCTTCAGACCCTCGAGAGTGTCGATCTTGCCGATGACCGCCGCTTCGGTGAGGACGCGCGTCGTCTCCTGGAAGGAGGCCGCCGAGATGAAGGATCGCGTCTGGAGCGACGCCTTGGTGATGCCGAGCAGAACCGGCACGCCGCTCGCGGGCTTGCGGCCATCGGCGATGAGCTTGGCGTTCTCCTCGTCGAGCTCGACCTCGTCGAGCTGCTCGCCCTGAAGAAGGGTCGACTCGCCCGGATCCGTGATCTCCACCTTCTGCAGCATCTGGCGGACGATCACCTCGATGTGCTTGTCGTTGATGCTGACGCCCTGCAGCCGGTAGACCTCCTGGATCTCGTTGACGAGATAGGAGGCGAGCTCCTCGACGCCCTTGATCGCGAGGATGTCGTGCGGCGCCGGGTTGCCGTCGAGGATGAACTCGCCCTTCTCGATGAAGTCGCCCTCCTGAACCGGCAGATGCTTGCCCTTCGGGATGAGATACTCGACCGGCTCGATCGAGTCGTCCTGAGGCACGACGCGGATGCGGCGCTTGTTCTTGTAGTCGCGTCCGAATTCGACCCGGCCGGAGACTTCCGCGATGATCGCGTGGTCCTTGGGGCGGCGCGCCTCGAAGAGCTCGGCCACCCGCGGCAGACCGCCGGTGATGTCGCGCGTCCTCGCACTCTCGAGCGGGATGCGCGCGAGAACGTCGCCGGCCTTCACCTTCGAGCCCGGGTCGACCGACAGGATCGCGTCGACCGAGAGCAGGTAGCGCGCCTCGCCGCCGCGCGGCAGCTTCAGCACGTTGCCCGACGCGTCCTTGATGACGATCGCCGGCTTGAGCTGGGCGCCACGCTGATTGCCGCGCCAGTCGGTGATGACCCGGTTGGTAATGCCGGTCGCCTCGTCGGCCACCTCGTTCACCGACACGCCCTCGACCACGTCCTCGAACTCGACGATGCCGTCGACCTCGGTCATGATCGGACGCGTATAGGGGTCCCACTCGGCAAGTTTGGTGCCGCGCTTGACCGTCTCACCGTCGTCGACGAAGAGCCGCGTGCCGTATCCGACCTTCTGCACGGCGCGCTCGTTGCCCTTGGCGTCCTCGATGATGATCGAGACGTTGCGGCCCATCACCATGAGCTTGCCGGAGGAGTCCTTCATCAGGTTCTTGTTCCTGATCCGGATGGTGCCCTCCTGGTTCGCCTCGACGAAGGACTGATCGAGAACCTGCGCGGTACCGCCGATATGGAAAGTTCGCATCGTCAGCTGCGTGCCGGGCTCGCCGATCGACTGCGCGGCTATCACGCCGACCGCCTCGCCCATGTTGACGGGCGTTCCGCGCGCGAGGTCGCGGCCATAGCACTTGGCGCACACACCGAACTTGGTCTCGCAGGTGAGCACCGAGCGGATGCGCATCGCCGGAACGCCCGCGGCTTCGATCTTCTCGACATGCGTCTCGAGCACCTCATCGCCCGCCTTGAGGATGATCTCGCCCGTCGCCGGGTGTTTCACGTCCTCCGCGGCGGTGCGGCCGAGCACACGCTGGCCGAGCGAGGCGATGATCTCGCCCGCATCGATGATCGGGCGCGCGGTGATCGACGCCGTCGTGCCGCAGTCCTCGCTCGTGATGATGCAGTCCTGCGCGACGTCGACAAGCCGGCGCGTCAGGTACCCGGAGTTTGCGGTCTTGAGCGCCGTGTCGGCGAGGCCCTTGCGCGCGCCGTGCGTCGAGTTGAAGTACTCGAGCACGGTCAGGCCTTCCTTGAAGTTCGAGATGATCGGCGTCTCGATGATCTCGCCCGAGGGCTTGGCCATCAGGCCGCGCATGCCCGCGAGCTGCTTCATCTGAGCAGGGCTGCCGCGGGCGCCCGAGTGACTCATCATGTAGATCGAGTTGACGGGCTTTTCGCGTCCCGTCTTGTTATCCATGACGACCGCAGAGATCTGCTTCATCATCTCCTCGGCGACGCGGTCGGTGCACTTCGCCCAGGCGTCGACGACCTTGTTGTATTTCTCGCCCTGGGTGATGAGACCGTCGATGTACTGCTGCTCGTATTCCTTGGCGAGCTCGCGAGTCTCGTTGACGAACTTCTCCTTGGTCGCCGGAATGACCATGTCGTCTTTGCCGAACGAGATGCCCGCCTTGAACGCGTTGTAGAAGCCGAGGCCCATTACGCGGTCGCAGAAGATGACCGTCTCCTTCTGGCCGCAATGGCGGTAGACGGCGTCGATCATCCGCGAGATGTCGCGCTTGGTCATGAGCCGGTTGCAAAGGTCGTAGGAGATGCCCTTTGCTTTCGGCAGGAGTTCGCCGATCTTCATGCGGCCGGGCGTTGTCTCGACGATCCGGCTCGTCTCCTTGCCGTCCGGACCGACGTCGCGCACCCTACCCTTCATCTTGGTGTGGAGCGTGATGGTTCCGTTCGCCAGCGCATGATCGATCTCCGCCATCGAGGAGAACGCCTTGCCCTCTCCCGGCTCATGCTGGCGCATGATCGAAAGGTAATAGAGGCCGAGAACGATGTCCTGCGAGGGCACGATGATCGGCTGGCCGTTCGCCGGATGCAGGATGTTGTTGGTCGACATCATCAGCACCCTGGCCTCGAGCTGGGCCTCGAGCGAGAGCGGCACATGCACGGCCATCTGGTCGCCGTCGAAGTCGGCGTTGAAGGCCGCGCAGACGAGCGGATGGAGCTGGATGGCCTTGCCCTCGATGAGGATCGGCTCGAACGCCTGGATGCCGAGCCGATGAAGGGTCGGCGCGCGGTTGAGGAGCACCGGATGCTCGCGGATCACCTCGTCCAGGATGTCCCAGACCTCGGGCTTCTCCTTTTCCACGAGCTTCTTCGCCTGCTTGACCGTCGCCGACAGCCCCTTGGCGTCGAGTCGCGAATAGATGAACGGCTTGAACAGCTCGAGCGCCATCTTCTTCGGCAACCCGCACTGATGGAGCTTGAGCTCGGGGCCGACCACGATCACCGACCGGCCGGAATAATCGACGCGCTTGCCGAGCAGGTTCTGCCGGAAGCGGCCCTGCTTGCCCTTGAGCATATCGGCGAGCGACTTGAGGGGACGCTTGTTGGCGCCGGTGATCACCCGGCCGCGGCGGCCGTTGTCGAAGAGCGCATCAACCGCCTCCTGCAGCATGCGCTTCTCGTTGCGCACGATAATGTCGGGCGCGCGAAGCTCGATCAGCCGCTTCAGGCGGTTGTTGCGGTTGATCACGCGGCGGTAAAGATCGTTGAGATCGGAGGTCGCGAAACGGCCGCCGTCCAAGGGAACGAGCGGACGCAGCTCCGGCGGGATCACCGGAATCTGCGTCATGATCATCCACTCCGGGCGATTGCCCGACTCGAGGAACGATTCGACGATCTTGAGCCGCTTGGCGATCTTCTTGGGCTTGATGTCGCCGGTCGCCGTCTTCAAGTCCTCGCGCAGATTATCCTTGAGCTTCTCGATGTTGATGGCGAGCAGCATCTCGCGGATGGCTTCGGCGCCGATGCCGGCGGTGAAGCCGTCCTCGCCGTAATCCTCCTGCGCCTTGAGATAGTCGCTTTCGCTCAGCAGCTGATACTGCTTGAGCGGCGTCAGGCCCGGCTCGAGCACGATATACTGCTCGAAATAGAGCACCCGCTCGATGTCCTTGAGCGTCATATCAAGGAGAAGGCCGATGCGCGAGGGCAGCGACTTCAGGAACCAGATGTGAGCCACGGGAGCGGCAAGCTCGATATGCCCCATCCGCTCGCGCCTCACTTTCGAGAGGGTGACCTCGACGCCGCATTTCTCGCAGATGATGCCCTTGTACTTCATGCGCTTGTACTTGCCGCACAAGCACTCGTAGTCCTTGATCGGGCCGAAGATGCGGGCGCAGAACAGGCCGTCGCGCTCGGGCTTGAACGTCCGGTAGTTGATTGTTTCCGGCTTCTTGATCTCGCCGAAGGACCACGACAGGATCTTCTCCGGACTCGCGATCGAGATCCGGATTTGGTCGAAAGTCTGCGGCGGCGTCGCCGGGTTGAAGATGTTCATGACCTCTTGATTCATCGGTCACCAGTCTCCTTGTTAGCTCTCGTGCCAGCCGTCATCCCGGCGAAGGCCGGGACCCACGGGGGGCTCATTACGTGTCTCGCCGTCCAAGTCCCGTCACGCGGAAGGATGGATCCCGGCTTTTGCCGGGATGACGGCGAAAAAGAACTTCGCTCCTAATTATCTAACTCCGCTCCGTCACGACTGCTCCGAGTTCTGCAGCTCGACATTGAGACCGAGCGAGCGGATTTCCTTGACGAGCACGTTGAAGCTCTCCGGGATGCCCGCCTCGAACGTGTCGTCGCCGCGGACGATCGCCTCGTAGACCTTGGTGCGGCCGGCCACGTCATCCGACTTGACCGTCAGCATTTCCTGGAGCGTGTAGGCCGAGCCGTAGGCTTCGAGCGCCCAAACCTCCATTTCGCCGAAACGCTGACCACCGAACTGCGCCTTGCCGCCCAGAGGCTGCTGGGTGACCAAGCTGTAGGGGCCGATCGAGCGGGCGTGGATCTTGTCGTCGACAAGGTGGTGAAGCTTCAGCATGTAGATGTAGCCCACCGTGACGTCGCGGTCGAAGGGTTCGCCGGTTCTGCCATCATACAGCCTGACCTGCCCGGACGAGGACAGCCCCGCCTCCTTGAGGAGGGCCGCGATGTCTTCTTCGCGGGCGCCGTCGAAGACCGGAGTCGCGATCGGGACGCCCGAAGTGAGCGTTCGCGCGACCTCCACCATATGCTCCTCGTCCAGGCCGTCGATTTCCGGATCCTTGCCATAGATCGCGTGCAATTGGTCGCGGATCGGCTTCACCTTTCCGTTCTCGCGGTAGGCTTCGATGAACTGGCCGATCTTCTTGCCGAGGCCGGCACAGGCCCAGCCGAGATGGGTCTCGAGAATCTGGCCGACATTCATCCGGCTCGGCACGCCCAATGGATTGAGCACGATATCGACATGAGTGCCGTCCTCGAGGAACGGCATGTCCTCGATCGGCACGATCTTCGACACTACGCCCTTGTTTCCGTGGCGGCCCGCCATCTTGTCGCCCGGTTGGATTTTCCGTTTCACGGCGACGAAGACCTTGACCATCTTCATAACGCCCGGAGGAAGCTCATCGCCCCTTTGCAGCTTCTCGACCTTGTCGAGGAAACGGTTCTCGAGCCGCTTCTTCGATTCCTCGTACTGCTGCTTCATGGCCTCGAGCTCGGCCATCGCTTTCTCGTTCGAGAGCGCGATGTTCCACCACTGGGAGCGCGGCAGGTCCTCGAGCATCCTTTCGGTGATCTTGCCTTCGACCTTGTGGCCTTTGGGCCCGCCAGAAGCCATCTTGCCGACGAGGAAGTCATGCAGCCGGCCGTACGAGTTGCGATCGAGGATCGCGAGCTCGTCATCGCGGTCTTTGGCGAGCCGCTCGATTTCCTCTCGTTCGATGGCGAGCGCGCGCTCGTCCTTGTCGACGCCGTGACGGTTGAAGACGCGGACCTCGACGACCGTTCCCGATACGCCAGGTGGCAGCCTCAGCGAGGTGTCGCGGACGTCCGAGGCCTTCTCGCCGAAGATGGCGCGCAGAAGCTTCTCCTCCGGCGTCATCGGGCTCTCGCCTTTGGGCGTGATCTTGCCGACCAGGATGTCGCCTGGCTTCACCTCGGCGCCGATATAGACGATGCCCGCCTCATCGAGGTTCTTCAGCGCCTCTTCGCCGACATTGGGGATGTCGCGGGTGATCTCCTCGGGCCCGAGCTTGGTATCGCGGGCCATGACGTCGAACTCCTCGATATGGATCGAGGTGAAGACGTCATCCTTCACGATCCGTTCGGAGAGGAGAATCGAGTCCTCGAAGTTGTAACCGTTCCACGGCATGAACGCGACGAGCACGTTCTGCCCGAGCGCCAGGTCGCCGAGATCGGTCGAAGGACCGTCGGCGATGATGTCGCCTGCTTTGATCTCATCGCCCACCCTGACGAGCGGACGCTGATTGATGCAGGTGTTCTGGTTCGAGCGCTGGAACTTCGCGAGCGTGTAGATGTCGACGCCCGATTTCGTGGGGTCGGTCTCTTCCGTGGCGCGGATGACGATCCGTTTGGCGTCGACCTGATCGACGATGCCGGTGCGCCTCGCGGTAATCGCGGCGCCGGAATCGCGCGCCACGACCGACTCCATGCCGGTGCCGACGAGCGGGGCGTTGGTGCGGACGAGCGGCACCGCCTGACGCTGCATGTTGGAACCCATGAGAGCCCGGTTGGCATCGTCGTTCTCGAGGAACGGAATGAGGGCCGCCGCGACCGACACGAGCTGCTTCGGGGATACGTCCACGAAGTCGATCCGGTCGCGCGGAACCGTCAACACGTCGCCATGATGGCGCGCGGTCACGAGCTCCTCAGCGAAGTGGCCGTCCTTGGTGAGCCGCACGTTCGCCTGGGCGATGTGATGCTTTCCCTCCTCGATCGCCGAGAGATAGACCACTTCGTCCGTGACCCTGCCGTCTGCCACTTTCCGGTACGGCGTCTCGATGAAGCCGTACTTGTTCACCCGGGCATAAGTCGCGAGTGAGTTGATGAGGCCGATATTGGGACCTTCCGGCGTCTCGATCGGGCAGATGCGTCCATAGTGCGTCGGGTGCACGTCGCGCACTTCGAAGCCGGCGCGCTCGCGGGTGAGCCCGCCCGGGCCCAGAGCCGAGAGACGCCGCTTATGGGTGATCTCGGACAGCGGATTGGTCTGATCCATGAATTGCGAGAGCTGCGAGGAGCCGAAGAACTCGCGCACCGCCGAGGCGGCCGGCTTGGCGTTGATCAAGTCGTGCGGCATGACCGTGTCGATGTCGACCGACGACATGCGTTCCTTGATCGCGCGCTCCATGCGCACGAGGCCGAGCCGATACTGGTTCTCCATGAGCTCGCCCACCGAGCGCACCCGGCGATTGCCGAGATGGTCGATGTCGTCCACATCGCCCTTGCCGTCGCGCAGTTCGTGGAGCGTCTTGATGACGGCGAGGATGTCCTCCTTGCGCAGCACGCGATGAGTGTCCGGCGCATCGAGGTCGAGCCGCATGTTCATCTTGACGCGCCCGACAGCCGACAGATCGTAGCGCTCCGGATCGAAAAAGAGGCCTCGGAAGAGCGCCTCGGCGGTTTCCCGGGTCGGCGGCTCGCCCGGGCGCATAACCCTATAGATCTCGATCAGAGCCTGGTCATAGCTCTCGGCCTTGTCCACCTTCAGCGTGTTGCGAATGTGGGCGCCGATGTTGATGTGATCGATATTCAGGAAGTCGAGCTTCCCAAACCCCGCCGAGCGGAGCTGCTTCAGGAGCTTCTCGTTCAGCTCATCACCCGCTTCGGCATAGATCTCGCCCGTCTTCTCGTCGACGAGCTCGTCGGCGAGGTAGAGGCCGTAGAGGTCCTCGTCGCGCACAAGGAGCTCCTTCACGCCGTCGTCGGAAAGCTTTCGCGCGAGCCTCGGCGTGATCTTCTTGCCTGCCTCGACCACGACCTGCTTGGTCTTGGCGTCGATGAGGTCGACCGCCGGCTTCAGCCCGCGGTAACGCTGTGGGTCGAAGGGCGTGCGCCAGCCGTCCTTTGTCTCGACGTAGGGGACGGTCTGATAGAAGTAGTGCAGGATCTGCTCGCCATCGAGCCCGAGCGCGTAGAGAAGAGTGGTGATCGGCAGTTTGCGGCGCCGGTCGATGCGAACATGGATGATGTCCTTGGCGTCGAACTCGAAGTCGAGCCAGGAGCCGCGATAAGGGATGATGCGCGCTGCGAACAGGAGCTTGCCCGACGAGTGCGTCTTGCCCTTGTCGTGATCGAAGAAGACGCCCGGCGAGCGATGCATCTGGGACACGATCACCCGCTCGGTGCCGTTCACGATGAACGTTCCGTTCGACGTCATGAGCGGCATGTCGCCCATGTAAACGTCCTGCTCCTTGATGTCCTTGACGGACTTGGCGCCGGTCTCCTGATCGACCTCGAAGACGATGAGCCGAAGCGTGACCTTGAGCGGGGCGGCATAGGTCATGCCCCGCTGCTGGCACTCGTCCACGTCATACTTCGGATGCTCGAACTCGTAGCGCACGAATTCGAGCATCGCCTGGCCGGTGAAATCCGATATTGGAAAGACCGACTTGAAAACCGCCTGGAGGCCCTCGTTTATGCGCCCGCCCGGCGGCTCCTTCATCTGCAGGAACTGGTCGTATGACTCTTTCTGGACCTCGATCAGGTTCGGCATCTCCGCGACTTCCGCGATCTTGCCGAAGAACTTGCGAATTCTCTTGCGACTTGCGACCGTATGTGCCTCGATCATCTCTCTTCCTTCGTAAGCGAACCTTCAAACGCGATTAGACGGCTTGCTTCAGGCCCCAGCCGGAGCCTCAAGAAAGCCGTTCTCAGAAACTCGTTATATGAGGGCCGCCGCACGGCGCGGCGGACCCCCGCAAAATAACGCCTACTTGAGCTCGACAGTGGCGCCGACCGCCTCGAGCTTCTTCTTCATCTCCTCGGCATCCTTCTTCGGCACGCTCTCCTTGACGGGCTTGGGCGCGCCCTCGACGAGGTCTTTCGCCTCCTTGAGGCCGAGCCCGGTCATGGCGCGGACCTCCTTGATGACCTCGATCTTCTTCTCGCCCATCTTGGCGAGGACGACCGTGAACTCGGTCTTCTCTTCTACGGGCGGCGCGGCCGGGGCACCTGCCCCGCCGGCAGAAGCCACCGCCACCTGCGCGGCGGCAGATACGCCCCACTTTTCCTCGAGCATCTTCGACAGTTCGGCGGCTTCCAGAACCGTCAGGCTCGACAGGTCGTCAACAATCTTGCTCAGATCAGCCATAGTCTTTCTCTTTCCAGATCGGTTTGAACCAGTTCAGTCTCTAATGGCGAGCGTCAAGCCGCCTCGTCCTTGGTGGCGTAGGCATTGAGCACGCGGGCCAGCTGGCTGCCGGGCGCCTGGAGCACGCTCGCGATGCGAGTGGCCGGCGTCTGGATCAGCCCGATGAGCCTCGCCCTCAGCTCGTCGAGCGAGGGGAGTTCCGCGAGTGCCTTGACCGCAGCGGCGTCCAGGATCGTCTTGCCGAGAGCTCCCCCGAGGATGACGAATTTGTCGGTCCCTCTGGCGAACTCGGCGGCGATCTTGGGCGCGGTCACCGGATCCGGGGCATAAGCCACGATCGTCGGACCCGTGAACAGGTCCTTCAATCCGGTCGCTTCGGTGCCATCAAGAGCAAGCTTGGCAAGACGGTTCTTGGCGACCTTGACGGCCGCCCCCGCCTGGGCCATTCGCCCGCGCAGGTCGTTGACCTGGTTGACGGTGAGGCCCCTGTTGTGGGCCACGACGATCACCTTGGTGGTTGAGAACACCTGGTGAAGAGTCGTGACGAGCTCTCTCTTTTCAGCTCTATCCACTTGCTCTCTCCTTCATGGCGTCGTCCTTGCGAACGAACGCCGGTGGACCAACCGCCACACCGACCTACTCGAGGCAGGCGAGGTTTGGCGGCCTCACTTGCCTGTCCCTTCCGTTCCAATCGGGTCCGGAAGTCAGAAGGTTCAAACCGATCTCAGGCTTCGCAGCCGTCGATCCATCGAAACCCATCTCATGCAGGCTCTGCGGTTTAAGCGGGGATTTCCCCCCGCGCCTGCAATCTCGGACAGGTAATAACCGGCCGGAGAGTGTGCAAACTCCTCGCTCCTCGGCCGGAACTCTGCTTACGCGCCACTACCGGTGACGCTGTTCAAATCCAGTTTGAGGCCAGGCCCCATAGTGGACGAAATGGACACTTTCTTGACGAACGTACCCTTGGCTCCCTGGGGCTTCGCCTTGATCACCGCATCGACGAACGCCTTGACGTTACCGGTGATCTGATCCTCCGAAAAGCTCGCTTTGCCGACGCCCGCCTGAACGATTCCGGCTTTCTCCACCCGGAACTCGACCGCACCGCCCTTGGCAGCCTTGATCGCGCCCGCAACGTCCATGGTAACGGTTCCGACCTTGGGGTTCGGCATGAGACCGCGGGGACCAAGGACCTTGCCCAGACGGCCGACCAGACCCATCATGTCGGGGGTCGCAATGCAGCGGTCGAACTCGATCGTGCCTTTGGTGACCGTCTCGACCAGGTCTTCCGCGCCAACGATGTCGGCGCCGGCCTTCCTTGCCTCCTCGGCCTTGGGGCCTTTGGCGAACACCGCCACCCTTACCTTCCGGCCCGAGCCGTTCGGCAGGTTGCAGACGCCGCGAACCATCTGATCGGCATGCCGGGGATCGACGCCGAGATTCATCGAGACTTCGATCGTCTCGTCGAATTTCGCATTGGCGTTGGTTTTCACGAGCTTCACCGCCTCGCCGAGCGGATAGAACTTCGCCCGGTCGACGCTGTCGCGCACCTGTGCCACACGCTTTGCCACCTTCACCATCGTTTACTCCACCACCTCGAGGCCCATGGACCGGGCAGAACCGGCGATCTCGCGTGCCGCCGCGTCGAGGTCGCGCGCGTTCATGCCTTTCATCTTGACCTCGGCGATCTCGCGGCACTGGTCCATTGTGACCCGGCCCACGGTTGCTCCGCGCCCGGGCTCCTTGGAGCCCGCTGTGATCTTCGCCGCCTTCTTGAGGAAGTAGGAGGCGGGCGGCGACTTCATCTCGAAGGTGAATGATTTGTCCTGGTAGGCGGTGATGAGGACGGGGACGGGCGAACCCAGCTCCATGCCCTGGCTTGCGGCATTGAAGGCCTTGCAGAATTCCATGATGTTCAAGCCGCGCTGCCCGAGCGCGGGCCCGATCGGCGGGGACGGGTTGGCCTGTCCTGCCGGCACCTGGAGCTTGATGTAACCTACGACTTTCTTCGCCATTCCTCTTGCTTCCCTCGCCCCCTCTGGGGCTCCTTGAGGTTAGTGGTCCGACCCCTCAACGGCGTCTCCCACCGTTGACAGTCAGCGGACCTTTTCGACCTGTCCATATTCGAGCTCGACCGGGGTCGGCCGCCCGAAAATCGAAACCGCAACCTTGAGCCGCTCGCGCTGCTCGTCCACCTCCTCGACCAGGCCGCTGAACGAGGCGAACGGACCGTCGGCCACGCGCACCTGCTCGCCCACTTCGAAGCTCACCGTTGTCTTCGGGCGCTCGATCCCTTCCTGGACCTGGTTGAGGATGCGCGCCGCTTCAGCATCGCTGATCGGGATCGGCTTGCTGTCCGACCCGAGGAAGCCCGTCACTTTGGGGGTGTTCTTGATAAGATGGTATGCCTGGTCGGTCATTTCCATCTTCACGAGCACATAACCTGGAAAAAATCGCCGCTCGGTCTTGATTTTGCGGCCGCGGCGCATCTCGACGATGTCCTCGGTCGGGACGAGCACGGCCTCGAAGACATCGCCGAGCCCTTTGGCGGCGGCCTGCTCCTTGATGGAATCCGCCACGCGTTTCTCGAAGTTCGAGTAGGCGTGGACGATGTACCAGCGCTTGGTCATGAAATAGCGTTTCTCCGGCTAGAGTCCGAAAAGGACCTTGTCGATGCCCCATTTGAGGACGGCATCGACGACAAGGAAAAAGCCGGCGGCGAGGGCAACCATGATCATCACCATAACGGTCGTGATGAGCGTCTCACGCCGCGACGGCCAGGTGATCTTGTTGGCCTCCTCCCGCACTTGCTGGAGGAATTCAAAAGGACTTGTTCTCGCCATTACCGAACCTTCGTGGCAGGGGCAGAGGGGCTCGAACCCCCGACCTGCGGTTTTGGAGACCGCCGCTCTACCAACTGAGCTATACCCCTATTTTCACTCGACGATTTTCGCGACGACGCCGGCTCCGACGGTGCGGCCGCCCTCGCGGATGGCGAAGCGCAGCTTCTCTTCCATCGCAATTGGCGTAATGAGCTCCACATCCATCGTCACATTGTCCCCCGGCATCACCATCTCGGTGCCCTCGGGAAGCGATACGACCCCC
>JBJMRA010000047.1:0-15612 GCA_045802365.1 Hyphomicrobiales bacterium
CAGCGCGAAGGCGGCCTTGTGCTCCAGCCGGCGCACCAGCTCGACCCCGTTGATGATGTTCCCCCACTGATCGGAGCCGCCCATCTGCAGATTGCAACCGTAGCGGCGGGCGAGCTCGACAAAGTCGTAGGCCTGGAGCACCATGTAGTTGAACTCGATGAACGACAGCTCCTGGTCGCGCTCGAGCCTGAGCCTGACCGAATCCATCGTGAGCATCCGGTTTACTGAGAAATGCCGGCCGACGTCTCGGAGCATGTCGATATAGTTGAGCTTCGTCAGCCACTCGGCGTTGTCGACCATCACGGCATCTTTCGCGCTGCCGCCGAAACGCAGGAATTTCTGGAAGATGGCTTGAATGCCGCGCTTGTTGGCCTCGATCTCCTCGATCGTCAGAAGCTTCCGGCTCTCATCGCGGCCCGAAGGATCGCCCACTCTCGTCGTGCCGCCGCCCATGAGCACGATCGGCTTCTGCCCGGTCTGCTGCACCCAGTAGAGCAGCATGATCTGGACGAGGGAACCTACGTGCAAGGAAGGAGCGGTGCAGTCGAAGCCGATGTAACCGATGGCCTCGTGCCTGGCCGCGAGCGCGTCGAGAGCTACCTCGTCCGAACACTGATGAATGAACCCGCGAGCCCAAAGAACGTTGAGGAAATCGGATGCGAACTTGCTCATTGCAGGGCCTTGTGCCAGCACTTGGGCCCGCGCTCTTATCATGGACGGAATGCGTGTCAAAACTCCGCTCGAGCCTCGGTCTCATGTCCGGCACTTCGCTCGACGGCATCGATGTTGCGCTGATCAAGACCGATGGCGAGGCGATCGTTCATCGCTGTCCTTCGCGGACCTATCCTTACGAAGCTCACCAGCGCGCGATGTTGGAGGAGGCGATCCGCTTGGCGGCGTCGCTCACGGATCGCCGGGCGCGGCCGGGGGAGCTTGCAGCGATCGAGTGGGCGCTCACCGACTGGCATGCAACTGCGGTCGAATCCTTTTACGAGGATTGCGGCCTGACCGACGCCGAAGTCGACCTGATCGGCTTTCACGGCCAGACGGTCCTGCACCGTCCGGAGAAGCGCCTCACCGTGCAGCTTGGCGACGGCGCCCTCCTGGCCCGCCGCCTCGGCAAGCCCGTCGTCTATGATCTTCGTGCAGCCGATGTCGCGGCCGGCGGCGAAGGAGCGCCGCTCGTCCCTGTGTATCACCGAGCGCTCGCCGGCGGGCTCGCCGTACGGCCGGTTGCCTTCGTCAACATTGGCGGGATTGCCAATGTGACATGGATCGGCGAGGACGACGAGTTCCTCGCATTCGATACCGGCCCCGGTAACGCGCTCCTCGATGACTGGGCGATGATGCATATGGGCACGCCCTCGGACAAGAATGGAAGACTTGCGCTCGCAGGTCGTCCTGACGAAAGCGCGCTCGCGCAGTTCCTGGGCGATGGTTTCTTCGAGCAGAAGCCACCGAAGTCGCTCGACCGCAATGCTTTTCGGGCCGTGTCGCTCGCCGGCCTCGCCCCTAAGGATGGCGCTGCCACGCTTGTCGAGTTTAGCGCGCGTAGCATTGCCCTCTCCCGCGACTGGTTCCCGAAGGCGCCCGCGAAGTGGATCATCTGCGGAGGCGGCCGGAGAAACCCCGCAATCGTGCAGGCGCTGACGCGGCTCCTTCCAGGCGTCGTGACCGCCGAAGATGCTGGATTCGATGGTGATGCGATGGAAGCGGAAGGCTGGGGTTACCTTGCGGTCCGCTGCCTGAGAGGTTTGCCGATCAGCTATCCCCAGACGACGCGCGTTCCCGCACCGATGACTGGCGGTATACTTGCACAGAATGATGCTCCGTCATCTTTGCCCGGCCGGGGCAGCAGGTTATAAGCCTGCACAGAGAGCTGTTTCGACAAGCATGGGAGAGACAACATGGCTGATGATGCCAAGTGCCCGGTTGCCCACGGCGCCCGCGGACGGACGAACCGCGACTGGTGGCCCAATCATCTGGACATTCAGGTCCTCCATCGGAATTCCAATTTATCCGATCCGATGGGCGAAGACTTCGATTACGCTGAGGAGTTCAAAAGCCTCGACCTGAGTGCCGTCATCGAAGACCTGAAGGCGTTGATGACGGACTCTCAGGAGTGGTGGCCGGCTGACTTCGGCCACTACGGCGGCCTCATGATCCGCATGGCGTGGCACAGCGCCGGCACGTACCGCATTACCGACGGCCGCGGCGGCGCCGGCGCCGGCCAGCAGCGGTTCGCGCCCCTGAACAGTTGGCCGGATAATGCCAACCTGGACAAGGCGCGGCGGCTATTGTGGCCGATCAAGCAGAAGTACGGCCGAAAAATCTCCTGGGCCGACCTGATGATTCTCACCGGCAACGTCGCCCTCGAATCGATGGGCTTCAAAACGTTCGGCTTCGCCGGCGGCCGCGCCGATGTCTGGGAACCCGAAGAGCTCTTCTGGGGTCCCGAGGGGACGTGGCTGGGCGATCAGCGCTACAGCGGCGAACGCCAGCTCGCGGAACCGCTCGGCGCGGTGCAGATGGGTCTTATCTACGTCAATCCGGAAGGACCGAACGGCAAGCCCGATCCGGTCGCCGCCGCACGCGACATCCGCGAAACGTTCTTCCGCATGGCGATGAACGACGAAGAGACTGTCGCGCTTATCGCCGGCGGCCATACCTTCGGCAAAACCCACGGCGCGGGCGACCCCTCCTTCATAGGCCCGGAGCCCGAAGCCGGCGCCCTCGAGGATCAGGGCCTCGGCTGGAAGAGCAAGCACGGCAAGGGCTTCGGGCCGGACACCATCACCGGCGGGCCGGAAGTCATTTGGTCGCAGACGCCCACGAACTGGAGCAATTTCTTCTTCGAGAACCTGTTCAAACACGAATGGGAGCTGACCAAGAGTCCGGCGGGGGCGTGGCAGTGGCAAGCCAAAGGCGCCGAGGCTACGGTTCCGGATCCCTTCGACAAGTCGAAAAAGCGTCTGCCGACAATGCTGACCACGGACCTCGCGCTACGCCTCGATCCGGCCTACGAAAAAATCTCGAGGCGCTTCTACGAACATCCGGACCAGTTCGCGGACGCATTCGGCCGCGCCTGGTTCAAGCTCACGCATCGCGATATGGGGCCGATCCATCGCTATCTCGGCCCGCTTGTGCCGAGCGAGATTCTAATATGGCAGGACCCGATTCCGGCGGTAAACCATTCGCTGATCGATCAACGGGACATTGACGCCCTCAAGTCGAAGATCCTCGCGTCCGGCTTGTCCGCGCCCGAGTTGGTCTCGACGGCCTGGGCGTCGGCCTCGACATTCCGCGGCTCCGATAAGCGCGGCGGCGCGAATGGCGCTCGCGTCCGGCTCGCGCCGCAGAAGGACTGGGAGGTGAACCAGCCGGCCCAGCTTGCGAAGGTGCTTCAGAAGCTCGAAGCCATCCAGAAGGAGTTCAACACCTCGGCCTCTGGCGGAAAGAAGGTTTCACTCGCAGACCTGATCGTCCTCGCCGGTAGCGCCGCGGTCGAAAAGGCCGCGAAGGACGCCGGTGTGAACGTGAAGGTCCCCTTCGCGCCCGGGCGCATGGATGCGTCCCAGGACCAGACCGATATGCAGTCCTTTGCTCCGCTCGAACCGCGCGCCGATGGCTTCCGCAATTATGTCAGCGGCAAGCACCAGTTCATGATGCCTGAAGAGGCGTTGATCGACCGGGCGCAACTGCTGAGGCTGACGGCACCCGAGATGACGGTGCTGGTCGGTGGTCTGCGTGTGCTCGGCGCGAATGTCGGTGGCTCCAAGCATGGTGTCTTTACGAACGAGCCGGAGAAGCTGACCAACGACTTCTTCGTCAACCTGCTCAGCATGAATACGCAGTGGAGCCACGCCGGCGGAGATGTCTACGAGGGCCGCGACCGCAAGACAAACGAGCTCAAGTGGACCGGCACCCGCGTCGATTTGATCTTCGGTTCGCATTCACAGCTGCGCGCGGTCGCGGAGGTCTATGCCTGCGCAGACTCGAAGCCAAAATTCGTGAACGATTTCGTCAAGGCGTGGGCCAAGGTGATGAATCTTGACCGCTTCGATCTGGCGAAGAATAAGGCTTCACATGCGGATAGCGCGAAAGATACGCAGCTCGAGGTAGCCGGTTGACGGCCAACAGGCGCTGGCGATAGCTACTTCGAGGCTCCGGATCGAATGTGAGAGGGCGGCCGGCGGCCGCCCTCATCTGTTCATGCCGACTTTAGATCAGCGGTACACGTAGACGATCTCGCGGTTACGGGGGTCGACGAGCACCGGCACTCGATTCACATAAGTATAGCGATACTCGTACTCCGGAACGTCATAGAGCTCCACGGTCTCCGGCACTTTGGCGCCGACGACCGTTTCGCCTTCGAGGTAAACCGGATCGACCCGGTGCTCGGAGACGTAGGTGCGCACCTTCGCCGGCGGTGAAGCGGCCGTGCCGACCGCGGCCCCAACGACGGCGCCGACCGGCCCGGCAACTAAAGCACCAGCCACGGTGCCGGCGACCGTGCCGGCAGGCGCTTCGAACCCGACTGTCGGAACGTCAAGTTCCTTCGCCGATTCGGAGATAATCAACCTCTTGTTGTCGCGTTCCATCGCCAGATACTTGGAATAGGCCCACCCGGTCGCACCCTGGACGCTGACCTGGCACCACAGACTACCTTCGATGCAGCCTTTCACCCGGGCGGGCGCATTGGCCTCGATAACGCCCACCACATCGTAATTCGGCCCCGGGCCGGCGCGAAGGTTGAGGTCGGTCAACGCGATGGCGTCGGCCGCCGCGAAGGCCGAATTCGGCAGGGAAGCGGCCGCCATAAGAGCGGCAGCAGATAAAACTAACTTGATTTTCATGAGATCACCTCCGGAGTACTGCTCATGTCTCCTGAACCGGCAGCGCGCGGGCGCGGTTCCCGTGAATCCGAGCCCAATACATTCGGAGTTGATGCCAGCCGCGTTCAGGCTTCGCGAGCCAAGCGCTTATCCAGATAGTTGGCGCAGATCTTCGTAAGCTCGTCGATCTTATCTTCGAAGAAGTGGTTGGCACCTGGCAGGATCTTGTGCTCAATCGTGATGCCCTTCTGCGTCTTGAGCTTCGAGACGAGCGTCGTGACCGCCTCGGGCGGCGTGACGGTGTCCTTGTCGCCGTTGATGAAGAGCCCCGAGGCCGGGCAGGGGGCGAGGAAGGAAAAATCATAATGCTTGGCGAGCGGGGCGACCGAGATGAAGCCGGAGATCTCGGGCCGGCGCATCAAGAGCTGCATGGAGATCCACGCCCCGAACGAGATTCCCCCGATCCAGCAGATTTTCGCCTCGCGGTTGTAAGATTGGAGCCAATCGAGCGCCGATGCGGCGTCGGCGAGTTCGCCCGCTCCGTTCTCGAACAGGCCCTGGCTTCGTCCGACGCCCCGGAAGTTGAACCGTAGCACCGAGAACCCACGCTGCCCGAACATGTAATAGAGTGAGTGCACGATGGGGTTGTTCATCGTGCCCCCGAAGGAAGGGTGCGGATGGAGCAGGATGGCGATCGGCGAGCCCGTAGCCTTGGAGTGATGATAGCGCGCTTCGATGCGGCCTGCGGGGCCGTTGAAGATCACTTCAGGCATGGGCGGAATGCGGTCCTGTCATTCAAGTCGGGAGGCGCTGGCGGCGCTCGTCAACAGCCGCCGAATAGTTGACTCCCCCACTCGGGTTTTCTATATGTGTTTAGAATTATTCCAGACCTGGCGAGCTGCCGAAGGCCCGGCCTCTTAGCATGGGTCGGGGGTCCGCATGCAAGGTTTGTGATCGGACGGGCGAATGAAGCTCTCGACCAAAGGACGATATGCCGTGATGGCGATGGTGGATATCGGGCTCCAGAGCGGAACCCGGCCGGTGTCGCTTGCGGAAATTGCCGAGCGGCAGGACATCAGTCAGGAATATCTGGAGCAGTTATTCCTGAAGCTGCGCAGGGCGGGGCTCGTCGACAGCGCCCGGGGCCCTGGCGGCGGCTACCGTCTGGCCCGCTCGTCCGAGTCGATTTTCGTTTACGACATCATCGCCGCGGTTGACGAGCCCATGAAGATGACCCGATGCGACGGCGACGCGGTCGATGGCTGTGTCAAGGGCGAGCGCTGTTGCACTCACGATCTCTGGTCCTCGATCGGCCGGCAGGTGAACACGTTCTTGGCCAATGTCTCGCTCGATGACGTCGTCAACCGGCGCAATCTAGCGCTCGCCGCCTCGATCAGGCAGGCCAAGGCCCGGCATGTTCGGAAGACCGCCTGATGCGTTCCCATCGCACATATCTCGACCACAATGCGACGAGCCCCCTCCGGCCGGCGGCGAAATCGGCGATGCTGGACGCGCTCGATAAGGCCGGCAATGCCTCATCCGTCCATGCCGAGGGGCGGATCGCTCGTACCCTCGTCGATGATGCCCGCGAGGCGATTGCGCGCGCAGTGGGCGTCATGCCCCAAATGGTAATCTTCACGAGCGGGGGCACCGAGGCCAACAATCTCGCGCTCAAGGGCGCGGCTCGGGCCCGCGTGCTCGTCTCCGCAGTCGAGCATTCTTCCGTTCTTGAAGCGGTGCGGGCGAGCGGCAAGGCCGTCGAAATCATCCCGGTCGACCGCAATGGCATCGTCGATCTCGAGTCGCTCGAGAGGATGGTGGCCGTCGGACCCAAGGCTCTCGTATCGGTCATGCTTGCCAACAACGAGACCGGTGTGATCCAGCCGTTGCGCGGAGTCGTGGAGATCGCACGCCGGCATGGCGCGCTCGTTCACAGCGATTGTGTCCAGGTTTTCGGCAAGATCCCCGTCAATTTCGGCGTGCTTGGGGTCGATCTCATGTCTCTCTCCGCCCACAAGCTTGGCGGTCCGGTCGGTGTCGGCGCTCTCGTCGCAAGAGAGGGCCTCACCCTCGAACCGCTGATCCATGGCGGAGGGCAGGAGCTGCGGCGGCGGGCGGGGACCGAAAGCGTTCCGGCGATCGCCGGTTTCGCAGCGGCTGCTGCTGAAAACCCGCTCGATATCAGCGCCTTGCGCGACCGGCTTGAATCGGAACTCGAAGGTGCGGTGGTCGTTGGCTCTACGGCCGATCGGTTGCCGAATACGACTTGCATGGCCTGGCCGGGCGTCGATGCGGAAACCCTGCTCATGGCATTCGACCTCGACGGATTCGCGATCTCCTCGGGCTCGGCTTGTTCGTCGGGCAAAGTTGCGAAGTCGCATGTCCTCTCCGCCATGGGTCTCTCCGCCGACATCGTCGCGGGGGCGATCCGGGTGAGCCTCGGCTGGACCACCACGCGAGAGGACGTCGACCGCTTCGTCGCGGCCGCCAATAAAATCACCGCGCGCCTCAGGGCGCCCATTGCAGCTTAGAGAAGAACAATGTCCGATCTCGAAACCATCGAACTCGTCAAGGGCATCGACGTCGACAAGTACAAATACGGCTTCACGACCGACATCGAGTCGGAGATGGCCCCGAAGGGCCTCGATGAGAGCACCGTCCGCTTCATTTCGGACAAGAAGGGTGAGCCCGAATGGATGCTCGAGTGGCGGCTCGGCGCTTATCGGCGCTGGATTGACATGGAGGAGCCGACCTGGGCGCGCGTGCACTATCCCAAGATCGACTTCCAGGCGATCCACTACTACGCGGCGCCCAAGAATGCGAAGACGCCCAAGAGCCTCGATGAAATCGACCCCAAGCTGCTGGAAACCTACGCCAAGCTGGGCATCCCGCTGAAGGAGCAGGAGATCCTCGCCGGAGTCCGCAGGCAGGGAGAGCCCAGCGATCTCGACGAGGCGGGCGGCGGCGACAGCGGACCGGGCAAGATCGCGATCGACGCCGTGTTCGATTCCGTCTCCGTCGTCACGACCTTCAAGGACGAGCTCGCCAAGGCGGGCGTGATCTTCTGCTCGATGTCGGAAGCGGTCCGGGAGCACCCCGAGCTCGTCAAGAAATATCTGGGCTCGGTCGTGCCGCAGGGCGACAACTTCTACGCTGCCCTCAACTCGGCGGTCTTCTCGGACGGCTCGTTCGTTTATGTGCCGCCCGGCACCCGTTGCCCGATGGAGCTTTCGACCTACTTCCGGATCAACGAGCGCAATACCGGCCAGTTCGAGCGCACCCTCATCATCGCCGACAAGGGCGCCTACGTTTCTTATCTCGAGGGCTGCACCGCGCCCACTCGCGATGAGAATCAGCTGCATGCCGCCGTGGTCGAGCTGATCGCGCTCGAAGACGCCGAGATCAAATACTCGACCGTCCAGAACTGGTATCCGGGCGACAAGGAAGGCAAAGGCGGCGTCTACAATTTCGTGACCAAGCGCGGCGACTGCCGCGGCAGGAACGCGAAAATTTCCTGGACGCAAGTCGAGACCGGCTCGGCCATCACCTGGAAATACCCAAGTTGCATCCTGCGCGGCGACAATTCGAGGGGCGAGTTCTACTCGATCGCAATTTCCAACGGCCGCCAGCAGGTCGATTCCGGCACCAAGATGATCCATCTGGGCAAGAACACCTCGAGCCGGATCATCTCCAAAGGCATCGCCGCGGGGCGCTCCGACAATACTTATCGGGGCCTCGTCTCCGCGCACCGCAAAGCGACGAACGCCCGCAACTTCACCCAGTGCGACTCGCTCCTCATCGGCGACAAGTGCGGCGCCCACACTGTTCCCTATATCGAATCGAAGACCGCGACCGCTCATTTCGAGCACGAGGCGACGACGTCCAAGATCTCCGACGACCAGATGTTTTATTGCATGTCGCGCGGCCTCTCCGAGGAGGAGGCGGTGGCGCTCATCGTCAACGGCTTCGTCCGCGATGTGCTCCAGCAGCTCCCGATGGAGTTCATGGCCGAGACTCAGAAGCTCATCGGCATCAGCCTCGAGGGGAGCGTCGGATGACAGCTGAACCAAAGAACAAGATGCTTGAGATCAAGAACCTGCATGTGAAGCTCGCCGAGGAGGATCGCACCATCCTCAACGGTGTGTCGCTCACGGTGAAGCCCGGCGAAGTGCACGCCATCATGGGCCCCAACGGATCGGGCAAGTCGACGCTATCCTACGTGCTTGCGGGGCGCGAGGGATATGAAGTGACGGGCGGCGAGGTCCTCTACAACGGCGAGGACGTGCTTGCGATGGAGCCCGACGAGCGCGCCGCAGCGGGCATCTTTCTGGCGTTCCAGTACCCGATCGAGATTCCCGGCGTCGCCACCATGCAGTTCCTGAAGGTGGCGTTGAATTCCCAGCGGAAGGCGCGCGGCGAGAAGGAGCTGTCGACGCCAGACTTCATGCGGCTCGTGAAGGATCGCGCGGGGAAGCTCGTCATCTCGCAGGAAATGCTGCGCCGGCCCGTCAATGTGGGCTTCTCCGGCGGCGAGAAGAAGCGCGCCGAGATCCTGCAGATGGCGGTTCTCGAGCCGAGCCTGTGCATTCTCGACGAGACGGACTCCGGTCTCGATATCGACGCTTTGCGGATCGTTGCCGATGGCGTGAATGCTCTCCGCACGCCCGACCGCGCGATGGTCGTCATTACCCATTACCAGCGGCTCCTCAATTATATCATTCCCGATTTCGTGCACGTCCTCTCGAACGGACGCATCGTGAAGTCCGGCACGAAGGAGCTCGCGCTCGAGCTCGAAGCCAAAGGCTATGCCGGCTTCGCCAAGGAAGCGGCATGAACATCGCGATCACCAAAACCCCGGCCGAGCTCGCTTATGGCGGCATTCTCCTGCCGCATCCCCGTCTCGAGGACTGGCGCTGGACGAACCTGCGCGTGCTCATCGACCGGCCGTATCCGCCGCGGCTGACCGTCGAGGCCAAGCCGGATGAGGTCGTACGGCTGCTCGCGCGCTCTCCATTCGCCACTCTCGCGCGGGCGCGGCTTGTCTTTGTCAACGGCATCTTCGAGGGCGAGCGCTCGACGGCGCCGGTCTCGGGCGACGTCGAGTTCGAGCCGACGCTGCCCGATCCCCTCCCGGTCGATGAACCGGTCGCTTCGCTCAACCGCTCCTTCGCAACCGGCGGCGGGATTCTTCGGGTCAAGCCTGGCAGCAGCATCGACGCCCCGATCGAGTTCGTATTCCTGTCTACCGATGGCGAGCCCCGCACGGTTGCGACCCGCATTCGCATCGACATCGGCGAACGCGCCTCGGCCACGGTCATCGAAACATATCTCGGCGCCGGCTCCTATCTGGCCAATGGTGTGAGCGAGATCCGGTTGGGAGAGGGCGCGCGGCTCGATCGCGGCAAGGCCGAGATCGATGCGGCGGACGCCATACATCTCTCGCACGCCCACTTGACCCTTGGCCGGAATGCTACGTTGCGCGACTTCACCCTCACGACGGGAGCGCGCGTTAACCGGCAGAACGGCACATACCGGTTCCAGGGCGAGGGGGGCGACGCCCGAATTTCGGGAGCATATCTGCTCGGCGGCAAGCAGCATGCCGACACGCGGCTCCTGGTCGATCACTGCGTGCCCCACTGCACGAGCCGCGAGCTCTTCAAATGCGTGATGGATGAACATTCCCGCGGCATCTTCCAGGGCAAGGTGATCGTCGAGCGGGACGCGCAGAAGACCGACGGCAAGCAGTCGAGCCACGCGCTTCTCCTCTCGCCCGAGGCCGAATTCGACGCCAAGCCCGAGCTCGAAATCTATGCCGACGACGTTGTGTGCGGCCATGGCGCGACGTCGGGCGACATCGAGGAGGACCATCTCTTCTATCTGCGTTCGCGCGGCATTCCGGAGACGGAAGCCAAATCGATGCTGATCGCGGCCTTCGTCAACGAGGCGTTCGAGACGGTCAGTTACGATGGAATGAGGGAAGCGCTATCCGCTTTCGCCGGCAATTGGCTAACCGGCCGGTTGAGGGCACAATGATCAAAGCTCATTCCGCGGCTCGCCCCTTGATGAGGGACGCGCAGCGCTACGACGTCGAAGCCATTCGGCGCGATTTCCCGATCCTGTCGCGCGAGGTCTACGGGAAGCCGCTCGTCTACCTCGACAATGCCGCATCCGCCCAGAAGCCTAAGGCGGTGCTCGATGCGATCATGAAGAGCTATACGCAGGAATACGCGAACGTTCACCGCGGCCTGCACTTCCTCTCGAATACCGCGACCCAGGCCTATGAGGACGCGCGCGAAAGCGTCCGCCGCTTCGTCAATGCGCCGTCGAAGGGCCAGATCATCTTCACGCGCAATGCGACCGAAGCCATAAACCTGGTCGCGCAATCATTCGGCAATCTTGTGATCGGCGAGGGCGACGAGATCGTGCTCTCGATCATGGAGCATCACTCGAACATTGTGCCGTGGCACTTCCACCGGGAGCGCCGGGGCGCGGTCATCAAATGGGCGCCGATCGATGAGGACGGCAACTTCCTCCTCGAAGAGTTCGAGACGCTGCTCACGTCGCGGACCAAAATGGTCGCGATAACCCAAATGTCGAACGCCCTCGGCACCATCACCCCGATCAGAGACATCATCCGGATCGCCCATGCGCGCGGCATTCCGGTGCTCGTCGACGGAGCGCAGGGCGCCGTCCACCTCCCCGTCGACGTCCAGGAACTCGATGCGGATTTCTATGTCTTTACCGGCCACAAGACCTATGGCCCGACGGGAATCGGCATTCTCTACGGCAAGATGGAGCACTTGAGACGCATGCCGCCTTACCAAGGCGGCGGCGAAATGATTGGCGAGGTCACTCTCGACGACATCACCTATGCGGAGCCGCCGCATCGCTTCGAGGCGGGTACGCCGGCGATCGTCCAGGCGATCGGTCTCGGCGCTGCCCTCGATTATATGCAGGCCGTCGGCCTCGGCGCGATTGCGGCGCATGAGGCGGAGCTCAAGGACTACGCGATGGCGCGTCTTTCCGAGATCAACTCGCTGCAGATATATGGCCGTGCCAGGAACAAGGGAGCCATCGTTTCCTTCAATCTCGAGGGTGCGCACCCCCACGATGTATCAACGGTGATCGACCGGGCGGGCATCGCGGTGCGCGCCGGCACGCACTGCACGCAGCCCCTCCTTGCGCGATACGGGGTCACCGCGACTTGCCGCGCCTCCTTCGCGATGTACAACACGCGCGAAGAAGTTGACCGGCTGGCGGAAGCGCTTATCTCTGCGCAGAGGATTTTCATATGACCGAGGCGCATAGTCCCGCTCTGGATGCCCCTGACGCGGCCGCGACGCTTCCGCTCGAGGCGCGCGCCAGCGCGATCCCCGACGCCGAGCTTGCGCGCATGACCGACGACATCGTGGCGGCGCTCAAGACCGTTTACGACCCCGAGATCCCGGTCGACATCTACGAGCTCGGCCTCATCTACAAGGTCGATATCGACGACGACCGGATGGTGACGATCGACATGACGTTGACCGCGCCCGGCTGCCCGGTCGCAGGCGACATGCCAGGCTGGGTGGAGAACGCGGTGAGCGCCGTTCCGGGAGTATTGGGCGCCAAGGTCAACCTCGTCTTCGATCCCCCGTGGGACCAATCCCGCATGTCGGACGAAGCCCGCGTCGCTCTGAACGTATGGTGAGCCATGCCCCAGCCCTGGAACATTGACCATCCAATGCATACACTATTGGCATGACTCCTGTGTCGACCATACGTCCCGCGCGTTCCCGCCCCAAGGTTCTGGCCCTGACCGACACGGCCGCGGCCCGCATCCGCGACATCCTCGGCAGATCGGAGCGTCCGCTCGCCGGCTTGCGCATCGGCGTCAAGAACGGCGGCTGTGCGGGAATGGAATACACGATGGAATGGGCGGAAGAGAAGCGCCCCTTCGACGAGGTCGTCGAGGACAAGGGCGTCCAGGTCCTGATCGATGCCAAAGCGGTTTTGTTCCTGCTCGGCACGGAGATGGACTACGAGTCCTCGGCACTCAAGTCGGGGTTCGTGTTCCGGAACCCCAACCAGACGTCCGCCTGCGGCTGCGGCGAATCGGTCGCCTTGAAGCCCGCCGAAGCGCTCGCCTGATGGGGTGAGCCCCGACTTCCTCGAATTCCTCAAGGATCAACTCGCCTCCTTCGGTCCCGTCACCGTCAAACGGATGTTCGGGGGCGCCGGCCTTTACCGGGAAGGCGTCATGTTCGGCCTTGTCGATAGCGAGAACCTTTACCTCAAGGCGGACAAGGGGACGCGCGAGGCTTTCGAGGCGGAGGGACTGCTCCCGTTCTCATATCGCACCAAGCACGGCACGAACACCCTCACATCCTACTGGCGGGCGCCCGAGCGCTGCTTCGATGATCCAGACGAGATGGCAGCCTGGGCGGAAAGGGCATGGGCTGTGGCCTTGAGAGCCCGTAAACCATAGACCTTACATCGCGGCGTACGAGCCTCACTTTCCGGGCGACCTCCTCGGAGTCTTCTCCGGATTTGGAGTCCTGCGGCTTCTGCGTCGCTGATCGCCGGGCAATCGCCACAATCGCGCGCCATGACTTGGGTCCGCGAGAAGTCTCTCGCCAACTCCGCACGCGGGCAGCACACTTCCGAGATGACCGTCGATTCATATCCGCCGCTTACGCGAGAGCCAGCCCCGCGCGGGACACTGCTGCGGAACATTACTCGCGCCGACCCCGGGCTCTTCCTCGCGCCGGGACTCATCCTTCTGGCGATCGTGGCCGCGATCTCGGCCTACCTCACTCTCCAGTCGGACGAAACCGCTACGCTCTCCCGTTCCGCGACCGAGCTTCGCATGCTTAATCTCGAGCTCAATAACAAGCTCGCTGACGCTGAAACGGGCCAGCGCGGTTACCTCCTCACCAACGATCCGAGCTACCTCGCGCCCTACGAGGATGCGCTCGCGGTCATCCCGCAGCTGAGCCGGAAGCTCGCCGATCTGACCTCCGGAGATCCCGGTCGGCATCTGCTCGCGACGCAAGTGGAGGAGCTGGCGCAGCTGAAACTCGGCGAAATCCAAGAGACGCTCAAGCTGCAGAGGGCCGGAGACAACGCGGGCGCCATTGCGGTCGTGCGTCAGGATACGGGCAAGAAGTATTTCGATGGCCTGCGGGCGCTGCTCTCGCAGCTTTCCGAGAATGCTGCAGCGGAGGTCGAAGAGCGGCGCGAGCAGTCCGAACGGCAGCGTCGGTGGCTCTTGGCCATCACCACCGCGGGCCTGGTGCTCTCCGCTCTTCTCTCGGTTGTAGCGCTGAGCCGGGCACGGCGTCAGGTCGGAGATCTTTGGGAGCGTCAGCGGACGCTCCTCGACCTGAACGAGATCCTCGAGGAGCGCGTGGCCGCCCGGACAGCCGAGCTTCAACAGGCCAATGGTGAAATCGAGAGGGAGCGAGATCAGATCAAGGCGCTTCTGGCCGACGTCAATCATCGGATCGGCAACAACCTCCAGCTCGTCTCCTCGATGCTGGGTTTCCATTCGCGGTTCGTCGGGGGCGAGGAGGCCCGAAAGGCGCTCGACGCCGCGCGCAACCAGGTGCAGTCGATCGCCTCGGCGCAGCGGCGTCTCCGGCTTCTCGCCGGCAGCGACGAGGTGGAGCTCGATGGCTTCCTCGAGGGCCTAATCCAGGACATGCGCGAGACGCTCAGCGCCGATCGGCCGGTGAGCCTCGATCTCGACGTCAGCCCCATGCGGGTCGAAAGCAAGGCCGCCATCAACATCGCGGTGATCATCAACGAGCTCATCAGCAACGCCGTAAAGCACGCCTTCCCGAACCGTATGTCAGGCACCGTCCGCGTGAAGGTCGCGGGGGATGGCCATGATCGGATCGGCGAAATCATCGTCGAAGACGACGGCGTTGGGATCCCTCCGCCGGAAACGGGAGCGGGCGGCCTCGGCGGCAAGATCATCGAGGCGTTATCTCACAGTCTCAACGCGACGATGACCGTCGAGCCTGTCGATCCCGGATCCGCCCGGCCCGGGACGCGGGTCCGGCTCGTTCTCGAGGAACTGCAGCCGCCAGCCTAAGCCTCAGGCGGCCCGGGCGAGACGGCGCCTTGGGGCGTGGGGACCATCTCTCCCGGATTCCGGCCTTGAATGAGGTCGGCCATTACGCGGCCAGAGCCGCAGGCGAGCGTCCAGCCGAGATGCCCATGCCCGGCATTGACCCACAAGCCGTTGATCCTGGTTTGTCCGATGATCGGAGTGCCGGCTGGGGTCACCGGCCTCAAGCCCGCCCAAATGCGCGCCTTGGCGCGGTCGAAATGGGACGGGAGCTGCGGAAACGTCGAGCTCGCATTGGCGATGATCGCATCGGCGCGGCTCGGTGCGGGCTCGGTATCGTAGCCGGCAATCTCCGCCGATCCCGAAATGCGTAACCGATCGCCAATGGGAACTAGACCGAATAATCGGCTGTCGTCGATCACCGGCATCCGCGGCGCGCTGTTCCAGGCTCCACGGGGAAAGGTGATCGACACTCCTTTGACCGGGTAGATCGGAACACGCACGCCAGCTTGGGCGAGCAGCGGCGCCGTGAAGCTGCCCGCCGCGATGACAACGGCATCGGCCGCTATGCGACCCTTGTTTGTGAGCACGGCCCGGACCTTACCGCCCGCCGTGTCCAACCGCTCGACGCTCGTTGTATAGTGGAACATCGCGCCGCGTCTGGCGCATTCGCTCGCGAGTCCTTGCGTGAACTTGTTGCAATCGCCGACTTCATCGCGGGCA
>JBJMRA010000048.1:0-7637 GCA_045802365.1 Hyphomicrobiales bacterium
AGCCGAGCGCCTTTAGCTGATCCAGCAAAGGGCCGAAGATACAGAAGGGATCGGTGCCGTTCACGCCAGCGAGCACCGGGGTCTTCTTCGTAACGGGCAGCACCTCGCGCGCCATCTCGACGACGATGTCGTTGGCATTGCCATAGGCGAGAAGACCCGCGAGCGAGCCGCGGCCGGCCATCCGGTAGCGCCCGGAATTGTAGATCACGATGAGGTCGATGCCGCCCGCTTCCTCGCATTTCGCGGAGAGGCCGGTACCGGCCCCGCCGCCGATGATCGGCTCGCCACGCCGCGCCATGCCCTGGAACTTGTCGAGGAGCGTGCGCCGTTCAAACCGCGGCATAGACGGGGCTCCGTGACGCTACAATCTCCCGGAAGTTCTGGACGAGCGCCTGCGCGAAAGGCGGATCATTGATGTTGTGCGGCAGCCTGATCAGGCGCCGCGACGGGGTCTGCCGTACCACGCGCTCGAGCGTCGCAAAGAGTGCCGCATCGGCCGCGAGATCGTGGAACGGCTTGCCCGGCGCATCGATGAGCGACACGCCGCCTTCGGGAAGCAGGAACCGCACCGGACCCTCCATGCGGTTGAGCCGCTCGCCGATCCATCGCCCCATGGCCTCGTTTTCGGCGGCGGTCGTGCGCATCAGCGTGACGTTCGGGTTGTGAACATAGAGGTTCCGCGAGCGAAATTTCTCGGGCACGGTGTCCATGGCGTGGAAGTTGACCATGTCGAGTGCGCCGACCGAACCGACGTAGGGCACGCGGCGGCGGATCATTGCGCCGAAACGGTCTTTCCCGGCGCTGAAGACGCCGCCCACCAGCATGTCGGCCACTTCCGTGGTGGTGACGTCGATCACCGCCGAGACGAGCCCCGAGTCGACGAGCTTCTCCATCGATTGCCCGCCGGTGCCGGTCGCGTGGAAGGTCAGGCAGTCGTATTCGTGCTCGAGCATGGCCGTGACCTGCTGGACGCAGGGCGTCGTCACGCCGAACATGGTCAAGCCGACCGCCGGCTTCGAGTCCGACCGGCTCTCGCGCCGGGAGTGAGCGATCATGCCCGCCAGTGCATGCGCGGCATTGGCGAGCACCTGCTCGGAGATGCGGTTGATGCCCTGGACGTCGGTCACCGAATAAATCATGCAGATGTCATTGGGGCCGACATACCGCCCGACATCTCCCGACGCGACGGTCGACACCATCACCTTCGGCACGCCCACTGGAAGCGCGCGCATCGCGGACGTGCCGAGTGCGGTGCCGCCGGAGCCCCCTGCCGAGATGATGCCGGCGAGATCGCGCCGCGTTACGATGAAGCGCGCGAAGGCCTCCGCCATCCGAGTCACGGCCGAGCCGCGATCGCTGGTGAAGACGGCGGCCGCACCCTTCGGATGGTGCCGCGCCACTTCCTGGGGTCCGACCTCCGCCGTGCTCGGCCGGCCGCTCGTCGACAGATCGACGGTGACGGTTTTTATCCCGAGCCGGTCGAGGCAGGTCTTAATGTAGCCGAGCTCTCGTCCCTTGGTGTCATAAGTGCCTGCAACATAGGCTCGCTTTGCGGTCATCGGCGCGACCCGAAGCATGATCGGCACGTCAGCTGCGGGTTCTTCCTCTTCTTCCACCATGTTCTCTTCCGTCTGGCTCAACTGCGCGACCGGGTTTCCCGCCGACCAGCGCGTCGGGATGACTCGCGTCGAATAGACGATCTCCTCCGACAGTTTCGGTGCCTCTTCGGCGCTCACCGCCATCCGTCGCACCGCAAAGACGCGCGTCTCGAGCTCTCCCCGCTCGGCGGCGGCGATCGTCTCGTCTTCGGCTTCTGCGTCCTCGTGGCGCCCGACGCCCAGGAGCCGGTGCTGAAGCGTCACATCTGTCTTGAGCTCGGCTGAAGACATCTCGCGTGCGATCCGGCCATTGATCATGATGGCGATCCGGCTTGACACTTCCGTCGCAACCCCGAGATTCTGCTCGATGAGGAGGACCGCTAGCTCACCGCTCCGGCCGAGCCGCTTCAAGGTGTGGGTGAGCTGTTCGACGATGATCGGTGCCAGTCCCTCGGTCGGCTCGTCCATGACGAGAAGCCGGGGATTGCTGAGGAGTGCGCGCGAGATGGCCAGCATCTGCTGCTCGCCGCCCGAGAGCTCGGAGCCGCCGCTGTTGCGGCGCTCCGCCAGCTTGGGGAAAGCCTGATAGACTCGCTCGATCGTCCAGCTAGCATCCGCGTCGCCGCGGAAGGCGAGCCTCAAATGCTCATCAACGGTGAGGGAGCGCCAGATGCGCCGGCCTTGCGGGACGTAACCAATGCCGAACCGGGCGATCTCATGCGAGCTCAATGCCCGGAGATCCTTCCCGAATGCTGATATGGTGCCGTTCGAGGGGCGTATCAAGCCCATGACCGTGTTGCAGAGGGTGGTCTTGCCCATCCCGTTGCGGCCGACCACCGCCAGGATCCCGCGGTCGAGCGTGAGCGACAGGTCCTGGATCGCGGGCACGTGACCGTAGCGCACCGTGAGATTTCTGATCGCAAGTGCGGGAAGCGGCGCCTCAGCCATGCTTCCCTCCGAGATAGATCTCCTGGACCTCGGGATCGCTCTCGATCGCCTCGGGCGAGCCTTCCTTGAAGATGCGCCCGTCGTTCATGATGGTGACGCTTTCGACGACCCTCAAAGCCACATCGAGATCATGCTCGATGATGATGTAGCCGATGTGCGCGGGCAAAGACCTCAGGATCGCCACGAGCTCGGCGCGCTCGCGGGGGGCAAGGCCCGCCGCCGGCTCGTCGAACAGGATGAACCGCGGCGCGCCGGCAAGTGACAGGCCGATCTCGAGCTGGCGCTGCTCGCCATGCGAAAGCTCGCCGACCGGGCGCGCGCTTGCATGCTCGAGATGGACGGCGTGCATGAGCATCACCGCCTGCTCGACTGTGCCGTCGTCATCGCGGGCGCGGACGACGCTGAAGCGGCCGCGGGTCGCGCCTCTCACCGAGAGGAACAGGTTGTCGAACACGGAGAGGGCGCGGAAGAGGAGCGAGTTCTGGTAGGTGCGCCTGAGGCCTCTCCGGATGCGCTGATGCGGTGGGAGGGTCGTGACATTCTCGCCGAAGAATCGGATGCGGCCGCTGGTCGGTGGGAAATCGCCGGTGATGCAGTTGAAGAGGGTCGTCTTCCCCGCGCCGTTGGCGCCGAGCACGGCCCGCCGCTCCCCCGCCCCGACCGCGAGGTTCACAGAATCGAGCGCGACGAGCGCGCCGAAATGCCGGCTGACGCGTTCGAGCTCGAGCGCGTGAGCCGTGCTCGCTTCGGTGATCCTATCGGCGCGGTCGGTCATCTTTCCAGCGCGTACCAACCCTCATGGTGAGGTGCTTTGCCAAAGGCAAAGCCTCGGACCATGGCCACGAGCGGTCTCGTCGAAATCGGCCCTTCGAGGCTCCCCCGGTATTCACCGGAGGAGCACCTCAGGGTGAGGACGTCAGGCATTCGTTATGGGCAGCTCGGGTTGTCGCGTCCGACCTTGCCGAGCTTCAGGAACTCGTCGACGGGCTGGCCGAGCGTCTGGTTAACGCCGTGCTTCACCTCGACGACTTTGTTGTAGAGATTGCCATCCTGGCCTTCTGCCACCTCGGTCACGAAGATGTCGGCGATGGCGTTGCGGTTCTGGTCGAGCTTCACCTTGCCGGTCGGGGTGTCGAGCTCGAGCGAGGCTAACGTCTCTCTAAGCTTCGCGCCATTGTCGGAGAGATCGCCCTTTATCTTGTCAAGCGCGGTGAGCACGGCCTTGGTCTCGATGTAGTAGCCGTGCGCGAACAGCGAGGGGCTCGGGAAGCCGTCGGGGAATTCCGTCTTGTAGGCCTGAACGAACTCCTTCCACTTGGGATCGTCCCAGCTATCGGCGATCGGGCCGGCGGACGGCATGCCGACCACGAAGGTCTTGGTCTTGCCCTTCGAGCCGAGAACGGTCTGGTCGGCGGTAATCGATCCGCCGATCAGGGGCGCGGTGCCGCCCGCCTGGTCGTATTGCGTGAGGAAGTTGACGCCGTCGGCGCCGCCGAGTGCTACATAGATCGCATCGACGTCGGAGGGAATGCCGGCGATAACGGAGGAAAAATCCTTGTTGCCGATCGGCACCCAGAACTTGTCGACGACGTGGCCGCCGGCCTTGCAGAACTCGGCCATGAAGCCGAACACCTGGGTGTATGGGAAGGAATAATCCTCGGCGACCGTTACGACCCGCTTATAGCCTTTCTTGTCAAAGGCATAGGTGCCGAGGCCCGCCATCCATTGCGCCCCGTCGGTCGTGAATCGGAAGAAGTTCGGAGCAGGATCGCGGAGCGTCGTGTCTTGCGCGGCCGACGTGCCGTTCACGAACGTGACGTTGGGCTGCGTCTTGGCGTAATCCTTGACCGCCAGGCCCTCGTCGCCCGAGAGCGGCCCGATGACGATCTGAAGCCCGTCCTGCTCGACGAGCTTGCGGGTCGCCCTGACCGCGCTGTCGGGGGAAGCGTCGGAGGAGCCCGTCACGAGTTCGATCTTCTTGCCCCCGGCCGTGTTGTTGTGCTCCTTGAGCGCAAGCTTGACGCCGCGCATGCTGTCCTCGCCGAGCACCGTGAAGGCTCCCTCGAGGGTCGCAAGCGCGCCGATCCTGATCGTGTCCTCCGCGCGGACGCCGCCTGCGGATATCGCTAATACGCCGACGGCAACCGCAGCCAGAGCATGTCTTCTCGTCAAGGTCATTGCTTCCTCCCTAGTGGATAGCCCCGTTCTTCAGGGCTCCACTATGCGCCAGGGTCAGCCTTGATGGAAAGGGCGCGGCTAAGCTTCTCCCAGAGGCCGAGGAGGCCGTCAGGCGAGAACAGGACTATGGCGAGGAATGTAAGGCCGATGACGGTATTGAAACGCTCGGCGTTTACGAGGTCGATGGCAAAATTGTCGAGGAGCACGAAAAAAATCGCGCCGAGAAACGGCCCGGCTGGGTGCCGTAACCCGCCGACCACCGCGATCACCAGGATGTCGATCAGCCGGTCCACCGAGATCGTCCCCGGTGAGATGCGTCCATCAAACCATACGAGGAGGACGCCGCCCACCGCCGCAATGATGCCCGAACCGGCATAGGCCGCGACCCGATGAGCTTTGACGTTGAAGCCCAGCGCCTCCATGCGCCGCGGATTGTCCCGTATCGCCTGGAGAGCGAGCCCGAACGGCGCGCGTGCGACATAGACCGTGCCGGCATAGCAGGCGACGGCGATCGCAAGGGCGAGATAGTAGAAGGGCACGGGATCGCGCCAGTTGATGCCGAAGAGCACCGGAGGCGCAATACCCGCAAACCCGCTGTGGCCGTTGAAGATCGGGTAGTTTTGGAGTGCGAAGAGGTAGAGCGCCACGCCGATCGCGAGGGTGATCATGATGGTGTAGATGCCCGCGGTGCGGATCGCGAGGAGGCTCGTTCCGACAGCAAACAGCACCGCAATTGCGATGGCGATAGGGACCGCGATCCACCAGGGCCAGTCGAGTCCGAGCCCCAGCGAGTTATGTCCAAAGATCGCGACCATGTAGCCGGTGAGCCCGGCGATTGTCATCTGTGCGAGGCAGACCATGCCGCCGTAGCCCGCCAGCACCATGAGCGAGAGCGCAATGATGCCGAGGATCAGGGAATAGGCGCCGATCTGGAACGTGAAGAACGGGGTCGCGAGTGCCGGATAGACGAGCAGGAACAGGCCCATGATCCACTGGAACGGCGAGCCGAGGCCGATCCGGCGCGGCGCCGCGATATCGGGGGAGGCCTCGAGGGCGCTCATGCCGGCCGGCCCATTATGCCTTGCGGGCGGAAGGCGAGCGCGAGCGCCATGATCACGAAGGTCAAGACGACGCCGTAGGTGGGCAAATAGGCCAGCCCGAACTGCTCGGCGAGACCGATCAGGAGCGCGCCGATCGCCGCCCCCGGAATGCTCCCCATCCCGCCGACGATGACCACGACGAGGGAGGCGAGAAGGTAGCGCACGTCTTCGCCCGGAGCGATCGACAGCGCGGTCCCGCCGACCACGCCCGCGAATCCGGCCAGCCCCGCCCCGATCGCGAACACGATGGCGAAAAGAAGCTGGACGTTGACGCCGCTCGCGGCGAGCATCGCCCGGTCGTCGACGCCCGCCCGGACCATCATGCCGGTCCGGGTCTTGTTGATGAAGAGCCACAGCGTTGCGCCGATGACGAGTGCGGTGAGCAGCACCACGAGCCGATAGGTCGGGTAGCGGAGGAAGACGGCGCTTCCATCCGATTTGTAGGCGAGCACGATCGGCAACTCGGTTGCGCCATAGAGCCAGTCCGGCGGCTCGAACTGATAGGTGGCGCCCGTCCAGATCCACAGCATCACGTCGGCGGCGACGATCGAAATCCCGATCGTCACGAGCGTCTGCCGGAGTTCCTGGCCCTCCATCCAGCGGAACACGAGCACCTGGAGGAGCACGCCCGCGATCGCCATGGAAACCGCGCCCGCTGCGACACCCAGGAACCACGAACCCGACATCGCGGCGGCCTGATAGCCGATATAGGCGCCGAGCAGGTAGAGCGAGCCATGCGCGAGATTGACGTTCCTCATGAGCCCGAACACGAGCGAGAACCCGCTCGCCACGAGGAAGTAAAGCGAAGCGAGCGTCAGCCCATTCAGGAAGGTGAGGAGGAAGAGCTTCATTGGGCGGCGCCGCGGACCCTTCCTAACGTCCCCTCTCAGCCCTTACACCGCCACCCGCTGGCGCTGCGGCTGGAGCGGCGGCTCCTTGTAGAACTTGCCGTCCTTCATGATCGCGAGCAGCCGGTTCTTGTCTTGAAGGATGCGGACGTTGGCGAGGGGATCCCCGTCGACCAGGAGAACGTCGGCGAGATATCCGGGCTTGACCTGCCCGAGCTCGTCGCCCATGCCCATGATCTCCCCGCCGTAACGCGTACCCGCCATGATCGCTTCCATCGGCGACATGCCGATCATATCGACGAAATACTCGAGATCCTTGGCGTTGGTGCCCTGCGGCGTCCAGGCGAAACCGTAATCGCCGCCGATCAGCACGCGGATACCGCGCCGGTGCATTTTCCGGCAAGTCTCGACCGCCGCCGCAAGCTCGCGCTCGTATTCGATGGTGATGGGCGAGCCGGGCTTGATCCCCCAGTCGCCGGCGTGGCGCGCGGTGTTGATCAACCAAGCGAGACCCGGTGCCACGAAGTGCTTGTCCTTGGCCGCCTCGAGCATGTCGAGTGCTTCCTCATCGGCGAAGGAGGCATGGTAGATGTTCTGGATGCCGTGCCGGACGCACTGCTTCACCGATCCTGATGAGCGGGCGTGTGCGGCGACCACCTTTCCGCGGAGCTTCGCTTCCTTGACCGCCATTGCCACCTCTTCCTCCGACATCGGCGTTTCTTCCGCGCCCATGCCGGTAATCGACTCGCCCGAGAGGTTGAGCTTGATCGAGTCGACACCGTATTTAATGAGGGTCCGCACTGTGCGGCGGATCTCCTCGGGCCCCGAGACGACGATCCCGAGGTTGAGGCCTTCATGCGGGATGTGGGAGGGAGCGGAATCACCAAGCCCGCCCACGGTGGTGATCTCGGGCCCGGCGGCCGTATAGCGGGGACCCGGCAGCCTGCCCGCGTTGATGAAGTTCC
>JBJMRA010000049.1:0-9311 GCA_045802365.1 Hyphomicrobiales bacterium
GAACGAGGACGCCGGAGCTTTGTTCCATACGTCAGCTCGGGTCAAGTGCGCCGGAAAACCGCCTACGAACATCAATCAGGCTCGATCCTGCGCTTGGCTCCGGACGGCGAGCAGGGAGAGATGAGATGAAAAAGTTTGCGATTGCTCTCGTAGCCATAACCCGTTCGTCGTTTCCGCGAGCTTCGCCGCCACGACGATGCAAGAGACGCAACGCAAAGCGAGACCAGGCACGCGCACCACGAACACGCGCGGCGCTGAACCCCATCGGCTGGCCGGCAGGACGTTTCCCGGCTAGCCCCGCCGTTCGACAATCTGCTGTCATCGTGCGGAAAATCGGATAGAACACCGCAGCATTGCGAGGGAGGTGTGTCCATGCATGCGGTGGTGAGAGCCTATAGCGGAAAGGGCGCGAAGGAGCTGCTCGACATCCTCGATAAGAACAAGGGTGAGGTCGAGGGCCTCATGCGAACGGTGCGCGGCTTCGTGAGCTACACGCTCGTACGCAGCGGCGATGGGGGATACTCGGTGACGGTTTGCAACGACAAGGCCGGGACCGACGACAGCGCCGCAATGGCCCGCGACTGGGTGGCAAAGAATGCCGGAGGGACCGGCGCCGCCGCGCCCCATACCTATGAAGGTCCGGTCATCATCCACGTGTAGTAACGTGCGGGCTCTCTGGACATCGGGATTGCCTTGACCGAAGCGCATCCGCTCCGGATCGCGGCCACGGTGCTCCTGCCGTTCGCGTGCGGCTACCTCTTATCCTATCTGCTGCGCGCGGTGAATGCGGTCGTGGCGCCCGATCTCGTCGCAGCCTTCGATCTGAGCCCCGCCGATCTCGGTCTTCTCACCGCCGCCTATCTCGCGGCCTTTTGTCTTTTTCAGCTGCCGCTCGGAATTCTGCTCGACCGCTACGGACCGCGCCGGGTGCAGTCGGTCATGTTGACGCTGGCCGCCCTCGGCTGCGCGCTCTTTGCGGTCGCGAACGGCTTTCTCATGCTGTTCGCGGCCCGCGCCCTCATCGGTCTCGGCTTCGCGGGCGGCCTCATGGCGAGCTTCAAGGCGTCCGCAATGTGGGTGCCGATTGCAAGGCGCTCGCTCGCGAATACGTTGATCATGAGCTTCGGGGGCCTGGGCATCGTCGCCGCGACGGCGCCCACCGCCTTCATCGTCGACCATGTCGGATGGCGAGCGACGTTTCTGATCTTCGCCGGCGCGATCGTCGCGGGCGCGCTCCTGATCCATGTCGTCGTCCCCGAGCACCGGGGCGGTTCCGCTCCGGCGGGATTGGCCGTCCAGATGGGCGAACTCGCGAGCATTCTCAAGCATCCGTTGTTCCGCCGGATGGCGCCGCTGCTCGCGCTCACAGCGGGCACCCAGATCGCCATCCAGAGTCTCTGGGCTGGTCCGTGGTTCCGGGACGTGATGGGCCTCTCGCGCGACGGCGTCGCGCAGCATCTGCTCTGGGTCGCGTTCGCTTTCGTCGTCGGCATATCATCGGTCGGGTTCCTCGCCGATCGCCTCGGCCGGCGCAGCGTCGGCCCGATCCCGGTCATGCTCGGAGCTCAGCTCATCTACATGGCGGCGCAGACGGTGATCGTCATGCGGGTGCCGGGCTTCGCCGTTCCGGCGTGGCTCGTGAGCGCCGCGACAGGCCAAGTCGCAATCTTGGCCTATCCGTGGCTCTCCGAGCATGTGGGCAACGAGCTCGCCGGCCGATCGAACGCCACGATCAACTTCGCCCTGTTCGCGGCGGCCTTCGCGATCCAATATCTGATCGGCGTGATCATCGGCTTCTTCCCGCCCGGCTCGACCGGCTATCAGCCCGAAGCCTATTCGTGGGCGTTCGGAACATTTCTCGTCCTGCAGCTTGCGGCCCTGATCTGGTATCTGCTGGCGCCCAGCTTTCAGCCGAGAGAACTGCGCCATGCCGAATCCGGTCCTCGTTGAGGTCACCCGGGGCGGGCTCGTTGAGAGCTCTCATCGGGGAGCCTATGCGATCGTCGATGGAAGCGGCACGCTGGTGCGCTCGGCAGGCGACATCGACCGGCCGATTTTCCCCCGCTCGGCGATAAAGGCATTCCAATGCCTGCCGGTCATCGAGAGCGGCGCTGCCGACGATTTCGGACTAACGGATGAGGAAATCGCGCTCGCCTGCGCTTCGCACATTGGCGAGCCGGAACATCTGAGGGTGGCCCGGTCGCTGCTCAAGAAGGCGGGCAATACCGAGGACGATCTCGAGTGCGGCGCCCACTGGCCGCACCAGCCGGCGGCACTTCGCGAGCTCGTCCGTTCCGGAGGCCAGCCGCGGCAGATCCACAACAACTGCTCGGGCAAGCATGCGGGCATGTTGGCGCTTGCGCGGCGGCTCGGGGTCGATCCGCACGGCTACATCGCGCGCGAGCATCCGGTCCAGCGGGCGATCGCGCGTACGATCGGCGATCTCTGCAGGAGCGACGTCGATGAGCTTCCCTGCGGGATCGACGGGTGCTCGGTTCCGACATGGGCCATCCCGCTCAACAGGCTGGCGCGCGGCTTCGCCCGGTTCGGCTCGGGCGAGGGCCTGTCAGAGGCGCGCAAAGCCGCAAGCCTTCGGATCATCGAAGCGGTGCGCCGGCATCCCTTCATGGTCGCGGGCACCGATCGGTTCTGCACGCGGCTCATGGAGAGAGTGCCGCGGGCTTTCGTCAAGACGGGCGCCGAAGGCGTGTTCTGCGCCGCCGTTCCGCACGCGGGGCTCGGCTTGGCGCTCAAATGCGACGATGGCGCGCACCGTGCCTCGGAGACGCTGATGGCGGCACTCCTCGCCTCCATTCCGGTGTGGACGGAAGAGGAGAGCGAGGCTCTTTGCGCGTTCGCTCACGCCGACCTCAGGAACTGGCGCAAGCTTCACGTCGGCGAAATTCGGGTTCGCGAGCTCAGCTCCAGCTGAGGCCCGACAGCGATCGGATGATGTTGGCCTCGGGAATGGCGGCGCGCACTTCGCGCGCGAGCTCGGCCGGGTTGCGCCCATGCGATACGCCATGAGCGATGAGGACGGCGTCCATGCCGTAGCTTGCCGCCCCGCGGATGTCGGTTTCGGGGCCGTCGCCGATGGCGAGGAGATGCGCTTTCGGGAGCGTGCGGCCGATGAGGCTCTCGGCTTCGCGATGGGCAAGCTCGTAGATGGGATGATAAGGCTTGCCCGCCATGACCACCCGCCCGCCCATCGCTTCGTAGCGCTCGGCAAGCGAGCCTGCGCAGTAGAGGAGCCTTTCCCCGCGGCGCACGAGCTTGTCTGGATTGGCGCAGATCATCTCGAGGTCCCGCGTGGCGAGCTCCCTCAATATTGCGTCGTAGTCGTCCGGCGTCTCGGTCGTGTCGTCGACGAGGCCGGCGCAGAGGATTGCGTGCGCTTCGAGGGGGCCGGTCAGATCGACGGCCAAGCCGCGCACGAGCGGGAGGTCCCGCTCCGCCCCGATGAAATAGAGCTTCCCCGCCGCATGCCTGTCGACGAGATCGCGCGTCACATCGCCCGAAGTGACGACGACGTCGTAGCTGTCCCGCGTAACCTTGAAATGATCGAGCTGGCGGGCGACCTCGGCGCGCGGACGCGGGGCATTCGACACGAGAACGATCTTGCCGCCATTCGCGCGATGCCTGCGCAACGCGTCGAGCGCCTTGGGGAAGCTCTCGATCCCGTCATGGACCACTCCCCAGACATCGCAAAGCCACACCGGATAGCGATCTGAGAGATCTTCCATCAAGCTGCGGCGCCGAGCGAGACCGCCGCCCCGGCATCGCTCTTGACGCGCCGCGGCGAAGCGAATGCCGGCCCGCTTCCGAATTTGGGCCACGTCTTGCCGGCGAGCGGCAGGACCAGCGACGGGCAGCGGACGTATCCCACTTCGGTTGGATGCACCATCAAGTAGTCGTTACGCCACCGCTTTCAGCACCTTCGGAAGCTTATCGGAGAAGATCTCGTCGATCTCGGATTCCTTGATGATGAGCGGCGGCGAGAGGGCGATAGTGTCGGCGGTGATTCTCACCATGATGCCATGGTCATGGAAGCCCTTCTCCATAGCGTCATAGGCCCGCTTGCCGGGCGAGCCCGCCACCGGATCGAGGTCGATGCCGGCAACAAGCCCGATCGTCCGGATGTCGGCGACGTTCGGTTTGCCCTTGAGGGACATCGCGGCGTCGGCCCACTTGTCCTCGAGCGCATGCGCGCGCTCGAAGAGACCTTCCTCCTTGTAGAGCTCGAGCGTCGCCACACCCGCCGCCGCCGCGATCGGATGGCCCGTATAGGTATAGCCATGGAAGAGCTCGATCACGTGATCGGCGCCGTTCATGAAGGCATCGTATATGGGCTGTCGCACGAGAACGCCGCCCATCGGCACGGCACCCGAAGTCACGCCCTTGGCGAACGTGATCATGTCGGGGAGGACGCCGAAGCGCTCCGCCGCAAAGGCATAGCCGAGCCTGCCGAAGCCGGTGATGACTTCATCGAAGATGAGCAGGATTCCGTATTTGTCGCAGATATCGCGGAGCTTCTTGAGATAGCCCTGGGGTGGTGCGAGAACGCCGGTCGAGCCCGCCATCGGCTCGACGATCACGGCGGCGATGGTCGAGGCATCGTGAAGCGCGACCAGGCGCTCGAGCTCGTCGGCCAGGTGCCCGCCCCACTTGGGTTCGCCCCGCGAATAGGCCTGCTCGGCGCGATTGTACGTATGCGGAAGATGATCGACGCCGTTGATCATGGCGCCGAAGAACTTGCGGTTGGCGACCATGCCGCCGACGCTGATCCCGCCGAAATTCACGCCGTGATAGCCGCGCTCGCGGCCGATCAGCCTCACGCGCGAGGCATCCCCGCGCACGCGATGGTAGGCGAGGGCGATCTTGAGCGCGGTGTCGGCGGCTTCCGAGCCCGAGTTGCAGAAGAAGGCATAGTTGAGATCGCCGGGCGCCATGGTCGCGAGCCTCGATGCGAGCTCGAACACCTTGGGATGGCCGAACTGGAACGTCGGCGCGAAGTCGAGGTCGGCCGCCTGCTTCTGGATCGCTTCGACGATCGGCGCGCGGCAATGGCCGGCATTGGCACACCAGAGGCCAGCCGTCGCGTCGAGCACCGGCCTGCCCGCCATGTCGTAGTAATGCATGTCCTTCGCCCGGGCGATGAGGCGCGGCCGCTTCTTGAACGACCGATTGGGCGTGAAGCCCATCCAGAAGGGCTCGAGATTGTTGGGCGACGGTTCCCAGTGGGTGGCGTCCACATGCAGCTGCGGTTTGTTCATTGGCCTGCTCCTTGCTGCCGATCCGACCCGAGGATAGCAAATCTGGGACGGTGATTGAAACACGCCAGCCCGGCCGATTGCCCGGTGCCAGTTTGTGAGTCAGGATGGGATTGTTTTGCTGAGGGGAAAGCGATGATGAGAGTGGTGGCGGCGATGCTCGTCGCGATGTGCGCCGGAGCAGGCGCGGTGGAAGCGGGCGAGCTTGCGGATGCGGGCGCCCTCGCCGAGGCTCAAGTGGCCGGGCACCGGTATCTCGAAGCTTTGGCGACGCTTGTGCGCGCCGAAGACAGCGTTTGGGAAGAGATACCGCTGTCCTTCAGGAAGGCGCTGTTTGTCGCCTCCGATCCCAAGGGATTCGGGCTATACGATGTTCACCAAGGAGACACGTTCAAGCGCGCAGATCCGATCATCGTCTATGCCGAGCCAGTGGGCTACGGCTTTGCAAAGCAGGGCGACCTCAACATCATCGACCTTTCGGTCGACTTCGAGTTGAGGACGAAGGACGGCCGGCCGGTCGGGAATGGGAAGAACGTGGCGAGCCCAGGACTGCGAAGCCATGCCGAGAACCGCGAGTTCTCGATCAACGTGGTCTACGACTTCTCCACTCTGCCCGCCGGCTCTTACGAAGTGACAACCACCGTTTCCGACCGGACCACCGGCAAATCGGGATCGTTCTCACTTCCCTTCACGCTGATCGAGTAGCGTTCACGTTCCGCATTCGGCGCCCTTGAAGCGGGCGGGATCGTAGTTGCGTTGCATGGCGTGTGTGAGCCACTCGTAACAGTACGCGTTGGCGAGCGCCTGGTCGGCCGTCGTCACGCTGGGATCGCCCTGATGCGGCGCGACGCAGAAGGGGTTGTCGCCGGTTCCCGGATGCCCGTTTGCCCTGAACACCGTATGCGCGCGCTCATGCGCGATCGTGACGGCCCGATCCTCCGTCGTCGGCATGAACAGCTCGTCGAAATAGCGCCGCGTGAAACGCACCGTCGTGTCGCGCGGATTGCGTGCATCGACGAAGGCGGAGAAGAATCCGAGCGGCTGGCCGCGGAACGTGCTTTGCCGGTACGACTCCTTGAGGAAGCGCAGGTTAAGGCTCTGCCTGAGGGTCACGAAGTTCTGCAGCAGGATGGCGAAGTTGATCGCATCCGCGGCGGAAACGGAAGCAGCGGGCAGGTCTCGCAGGCCGCGGAACCGGCGCGTGAGCTGGCCCATGATTCCTTCGGGCGGCGGCAGATCGTCGGCTACGAAGGTATTGATGTGGAAGACGTTGAGCACCTTGAGCTTGGCGTCATAGTACTCGAGGTTGCGCGGCGTGATGAGAAGATCGCCGGAGGGCGTCGTGGCCGCGATGATCCGCAACCGTCGCACCACTTCGTCGAGCATCGCCTTGGCCCTGAGGAGGTCGTCCTTGATGGTGTCGATTTCATCCGGAGCGAATCCGACGAAATCGGAATCGGGGTCGGCGATCTGCCTGATGAACATCTCGCGGTCGAGCGACGCCATCGTCATGATGCCGACGATATTGTCGGCCGTCGTCTGGTACGCCCTGTTCATGATCTGTCGGCGCGGATTGTCCTTGTAGGCGAAGACGGCATCGGCGGTCGTCTTGCCGTATTTGGCCAACCGCAATTCCTCATCATCGATCACCGCTCCGTCGAGCGTGATGAGGACCCGCTGGATCTTGCCGACGTGATCACCGCTCGACTCCGGCACGATGTGCGATGGGTTCGAGACCGCCGCCGCTTCGAGCCGCGGGTCGCCTTTGAGATATTCCGATTGCAGCGCCATGCCCCCTCCGTCAATGCGCGTGCGATAGTGCACGCGGACTTTCGAGGGGCGCAAGAGGAGGCCGGAATTCGGAACCGTCGCAGAACCTCATGCTGAGGCGCTCGGCGAAGCCGGGCCTCGAAGCATCTCTCAGCCGCATGCTCGCTGTTGCCTTAGGATCGACGAACCCCTTCGAGGCATCGCCTTCGACGATGCACCTCAGGATGAGGGATGACGTTCAATGTCCGCCGCCAGGCGCTGCGGGAGCTTGGGGCCGCCGCATGAGCGGAGTCATGAGCGCGACCGCGACGAAGAGGACGGTCAGCAGGAAGAAGACGTCGCCGATCGCCATCACCGTCGCCTCGCGGCGCACGATTCGCGCGACCTGGGCGAGGGCGCCTGTTTCGGCGTTCGAGCCGAGGGCGCTCATCGCCTCAGTCATCGTCGCGATCGTGCCGGTCGCGGCCGACCTCGCCCACGATACCGACTCGCGCAGCCGTTCGAGGTGAAGGTCCATCCGCTGATTGAGCGCGGTGTTGATGAGCGCGAGCCCGACCGCGCCGCCGAGGTTGCGGGTGAGATTGAAAAGGCCCGAGGCGTTTTTGAGCCGCTCGAGTGGCAGCGTCCCGAGCGCCGCATTGGTGATCGGCACCATGCAAAGCATGAGCGATGCGCCGCGCAAGATCTGCGGTACGAGAAGTTCGTGAAAGGCCCAGTCTTTGGTGACCACAGAGGCCTGCCAGGTGCCGAGCGCGAAACCGAGAAGGCCCCCCGCGATCATCAGGCGAGGGTCGATCTTCGTCGACAGACGGCCGACGATCGGCGCCGACAGGAACATGGCAATGCCGGTGATGAACATCGTCTCGCCGATCATCATCGAGGAATAGCCGCGCACGCGGGCGAGAAAGACCGGATAGAGATAGGTGAGGCCGTAGAGGCCGATGCCGAGCACGAAGGAGAAGAGCGAGCCCGTGAGGAAATTGCGATCTTTGAAAGCCGTGAGGTCGACGATCGGCTGCGGCGCGGTGAATGCACGCCAGAAGAAGAGGACCATGCCGAGGACGCAGGCGAGCGCTGCGTAGCGCACGGCGAGGTCCTCGAACCAGTCGTTGCCCGGCCCTTCTTCGAGCACGTATTCGGCGGTGCCGAGAAAGAGGGCCATGGCGGCAAGGCCGAGCCAATCGAATTTGCGGAAGATCGACCAATCGGGCTCGTCGAAGTCGATAAGGAGCCAAGCCGCGGCGGTGACGGCAATGCCAGGTACAATATTGACGAGGAACAACCAGTGCCAGGAGAAGATGTCCGTCAGGTAGCCGCCGAGCGTCGGGCCGATTGTCGGCGCGATCGTAGCGATGAGACCGATGACCGGAGTTATGATGGAACGCTTCTCGGGCGGAAAGATCGTGAAGGAGGCGGCGAACACCGAGGGGATCATCGCTCCGCCGATGAAGCCCTGAAGCGCCCGCCAGACGATCATCTCGCCGATCGAGCCCGCTTGTGCGCACATGAAGCTCATGAGCGTGAAGCCCGCCGCAGAGATCGTGAAGACGACCCGCGTGGACATCATCCGCGAGAGCGTTCCCGAGAGCGGGATCATCACCACCTCGGCAATGAGGTAGCTCGTCTGCACCCAGGGGATTTCGTCCGCGCTCGCCGACAGTCCGGCCTGGATATCGGCGAGCGAGGCGGACACGATCTGGATATCGAGGATCGCCATGAACATGCCGAACACCATGGCGATGAACGCGAAGAGCTTCCGCGCTTCAAACCCCGCGATCATCGCCGGCGGCGATGCGCCGGCCGGCATGGCGGCGGCGGTGGCCATGGCGTCAGTCGAGCGCGGCGGCCTTCTGGGCGCCTGCGTCCCGGGTGTCGATATCGACCACGACCGAGAGGCCGGCACGCAGCTTGGCCGCCGCGCTGTCCGGAATGCGGATGCGGACGGGCACCCGCTGAGTGATTTTCGTGAAGTTGCCGGTGGCGTTCTCGGGCGGCAGCAGCGAGAACTCAGCGCCCGAAGCGGGCGAGATGCTCTCGACCGTGCCCTCGACCTCGGCGCCATTCCAGGCGTCGACGGCAACCTTGGCCTTCTGCCCGGGCCTCACATCGGCGAGCTGGGTCTCCTTGACGTTCGCCTCGACATAAGCCGTCGACACGGGAACGAGCGCGACGAGGCGCTGGCCCGGCTGGACGTACTGTCCAGGCTCGACCGCGCGGTTGCCGACGATCCCGTCGAAGGGCGCCTTGATCTCGGTGAACGAGAGGTCGCGC
>JBJMRA010000050.1:0-16797 GCA_045802365.1 Hyphomicrobiales bacterium
AGCGACAGCATGCGGCCGAGCTGTCCGCCGCCCACGATGCCGATGACCGAGCCCGGCCCCAGTGGCTTCTCTGGCCGCATTGGCCTCCTAGAGGTCTCCGGCGGGGGACGGCTCGACCGGCCGTTCGGAAACCATGTTCGTCTGTTGCGCGCGCCATCCGTCGAGCCGTTCGCTCAGGCTATCGTCCGCGAGCGCGAGCACGGCGGCTGCGAGAAGGGCGGCATTGATCGCCCCCGCCTTGCCGATCGCGAGCGTCCCGACCGGAATGCCGGCCGGCATCTGCACGATCGAGTAGAGGCTGTCCTCTCCCTTGAGGGCCTGGGTCTCGATGGGCACGCCCAATACGGGCAGAGTGGTCATGGAGGCGGTCATGCCGGGGAGGTGTGCAGCGCCACCTGCACCGGCAATGATCACCCGAAAGCCTTTGGCCTTGGCTCCTCTCGCGAACGCATAGAGCCGGTCGGGAGTCCGATGCGCGGAGACGATCAACGCGTCGTAGGGGATCGCGAGTTCGTCGAGGATCGCCGCGCCATGTTTCATCACCGGCCAGTCCGACTGGCTTCCCATGATGATGGCGACGGGCGGCGTCATGCGATGATGTCGGGGATGAGCTTGTCCTCGATCTTGGTGATCATATCCTTGATCTGCAGCTTCATCTTCTTTAGCCGCCTGAGCTGAAGCTGGTCGCCGGTTCCCGAGGACTCGAGCGCTGAGATCGCGACGTCGAGATCGCGGTGCTGGTGGCGGAGGATTGCGAGCTTCGCCTTCAGGGCGCCTTCGTCCGCCTCGTCCATTCGCAACGGCCTCCCGCCGCGAGCCTCGTCCTCACTCACTTCCCTATGCCCTTGAAGGGCGTTCGACAAGAGGCCAAGTCTATGTCAGACTATCGTCGTCTTCGACCTTTGCAAGGAGGAGGTATTGATGTCACTTCAGGCTCACCTCAGTGAGTTGGCAGCAAAGCACAAAGCCCTCGAGTCCGAACTTACAGATGCTCTCGCGCACCCCGCCTCGACGGACCAGGAAATTGCCGAACTGAAGCGCAAGAAGCTCCGAATCAAAGACGAAATCTCAAGGATCGAAAGCCAACTGCAAAGAACGCACTAGGCTTTCCCGCAGTCACCCGCCGTCGCCCGCGCGGGGCGGCCCCTTACCAGCTTTTCTCAGCAAGTCCGGCAGCCCGTCGTGGGAGCCGAGCGGGCGCGGCGGGTCGATTTTCCAATGACGCTCGCCGATCTTTTCATTGCGCGCGGGATGGAGAGGATAGTGGATGCGGCTTCGCTGGCGCGAAGCTTCGCCAACCACGAGCAAGCGCACGTCGCGATCGGTGTTATTGATGAAAGTGTGCGCGAGTCCCGTCCCTGCCGGAAACGCGACGCCAACTCCGGGTTCGAGCCGCCTCAGTTCACCATCGATCCAGAGGTCGGGCTCGCCTTCGAGCACATAGACGAACTCTTCCTCGTCCGCCTCCGCGTGCGGCCACGCCACCCGCCGTCCGGGCGGCAAACGCTCGTGATGGATGCCGAGCCGCATGAGGCCGAAGGTCCGGCAAAAAGAGGCCGAAATCGAATGCAGTTCGTCTGAGCCTTCATAACGATCGACGTCCTCGCCTTCGATCTCCGACCAATGCGCGAGAAAACTTTTGAATTCGATCATTCCTCGCCCATTCTGTTGCCACGTGAGCTCGAGGGCTCAAAAAGACCGGACCAATAGCCGCTCGTCAAGCCGGAACTCCTCGACGGCAGCGATTCGGACCGTTTGCATGTCGGAATGAGAAGGATTGAGCATCACGTTCAGCTCTTGAGGGACGATGAGTGAAGGGGCAACCAAAGAAAGCGCTGAGCCACTTCGTAACCAAGCGTCGCCTCTTGCGCGGCACCATGTCGCCAGGATCGCAGGGTCTTTCGGCATCTCCTCCAGTGAAACCAGTTCCTCCGAGCGGTCGGGGATCTCGATTGCGACGGCCGCGAGCGGCGGCACGGCCATCGTCAACTCCGGCGGTAGATGCGCCAGCATCTCTAGAACGGCCAGGGAGAGGTGCGCCGACACATAGACCACGCCCCGACCTGGAGAGTTCCATCGAGCTCCATGACGGCGATTGCCTTCGCCATCGAGCTTAGATGCGTAAGGCGGCGAGCAGAGTCGCCATACGAGGCGCATCCGGTACTAAAGATGGTCGCCGAAAGCGAAGCTTGACATTACCGCCTCGACCTCGCGCGCACCGGCGTCCGTTCTCGCGAGCTCGATCGGCACTTCTCCGCCGAGCGCCGGATTTGGGAGGCGAAGCCACTTCCGCGCGAAATCCGCGCCTCCGAACGAACGCTCGGCTTCTTCCGTCACGCGCAGCAGCCTTGCGATCGCGTCCGCTTCGTCAATTTTGAGCTTGGCCTTTTGTTGCAAACGGCGCTTGAAGGTCCGCTCCGGAATTATTCTGTAGAGTTCGGCTTCCGTCAGCGTACCGTTCCTGACGAGGGACTTAACGGCCGCTGCGGGTATGCCGTCTCGAATGGCTCGATAGTTCATCGATCGCAATATAGGCTGATAGGGCACTTGCCGCAACAACTTCGGCGTTTGCCACTTCGGACTGCGAGGGTCGAGGGGGGACGAGTTTAGTCTTCTGATTTAGCTAAATCCCGTAACTTGAATTTCTGAATCTTCCCGGTGCTGGTCTTCGGAATGTCGGCGAAAACGACATGCCGGGGGACCTTGTAGCGGGCGAGATTCAACCGGCACCACTCGATGAGCTCCTCCGCGCTCGCCGTCTCTCCGGGCTTCAGCTCGATGAAGGCGCAGGGCGTTTCGCCCCACTTGTCGTCGGGCTTGGCGACAACCGCCGCTGCCTCGACCTTCGGGTGCTTATAGAGCGCGTCCTCGACCTCGATCGATGATATGTTCTCGCCGCCCGAGATGATGATGTCCTTCGACCGGTCTTTTAGCTGGATGTAGCCATCGGGGTGCACGACGCCGAGATCGCCCGAGTGGAACCATCCTCCCCGGAAAGCCTCCTCAGTGGCTTTTCTGTTCTTGAGATATCCCTTCATGACGATGTTGCCGCGGAACATGACTTCGCCCATCGTCGCGCCGTCGCGAGGAACCGCGGCCATCGTCTCCGGATCGAGAACCGACAGATCGTCGAGCGCTCCGTAGCGCACGCCCTGCCTCGCCTTCTTCGCGGCCCGTTCGGCGCTCGCGAGCGCATCCCATGCCGTATCCCAATCGTTGATGACCGCCGGGCCGTAGGTTTCCGTCAATCCATAGAGGTGGGTAACGTTGAAGCCCGCTTCCGCCATGCGGGCGAGCACCGCTTCGGGAGGAGGCGCTGCGGCGGTGAAGAACTCGACCGTGTGGGCAAGCGGCCGCTTCTCGCTGTCGGGCGCGTTGAGGATCGTCGACATCACGATCGGCGCGCCGCACAGATGCGTGATGCGGTGCTCGGCGAGGGAGTCCCAGATCGACTTGGAGCGGACCCAGCGGAGCGTCACATGCGTGCCCGCCGCCGCCGAAATGGACCAGGGAAAGCACCAGCCGTTGCAGTGGAACATCGGCAGCGTCCAGAGATAGACCGGGTGCTTGCGCATGCCGCAGGTGAGCACGTTGTCCTGCCCCAACAGGTAAGCGCCGCGATGGTGGTAGACGACGCCCTTGGGATTGCCGGTGGTGCCCGAGGTGTAGTTGAGCGAGATCGCGTCCCACTCGTCCGCGGGAAGCGCCCATTCGAAACCGGGCTCGCCGCCGGCGATGAAGTCCTCGTATTCGAGATCGGTCAGCCGTTCGCCCTCGACCGGGAATTCGGGGTCTTCATAGTCGAGGACGAGCGGTTTCGCCCCTTCCAGCCGGCTCAGCGCCTCCTCCATCGTCTTCGAGAACTCCTTGTCGACGATGACCGCGCGGGCCTCCGCGTGATCGAGAATGAAGGCAACGACCGCCGCATCGAGCCGCGTATTGATAGTGTTGAGGACGGCCCCGGCCATCGGCACGCCGTAGTGGCACTCGAGCATCGCCGGTGTATTTGCGAGCATGACCGATACGGTGTCGTTCTTTCCGATCCCGGCCTTGGCGAGCGCCGATGCGAGTCGGCGGGAGCGCGCGTAGAACTCGGCGTAGGAGTAGCGCCGGTTGCCGTGAATGATCGCGGTCCTGTCAGGATGGACGTCGGCGGAGCGGGCCAGAAACGAAAGCGGGGAAAGCGGCGCGTAATTGGCCTGCGTCTTGGGGAGATTGGTGTCGTAGGGGGTCAGTCGCATGGCCTCCGTCATATTTCATCCCCGCACCGCTTGGAAGGCGCGCGCCGGCCTTGTCACCCGCTCCGTCGCGCAATCGCATCCATGAGGGCGGTGACGACCGATCGCGCCTCTTCCGGGGAATGCCACATGCGGTCGGAGGGCCGGATGAAGTCGGGCTCGAGCGCGAGAAGGGCCTCGACCTCACTCGCGCCGACCGGGTCGGCCGCGATGCACGGCACCTCGAAGAGCTCCGACCACCAGCGGATGATCGGCTCCGCATCCCGATCGCCGGATTGCGTGAAAGCGACATAGTCGGCGCCTCTATCCGCGAGCTCCATGGCGAGGTGGTGGGAGGAGCCGCATGCTGCGCCGACGATATGGCGGTCGCCGAGGCGGGCGCGTGCGGCATCGTATGCCGAGAGGGATGCGACCTCCACACCGTCAGCGCCGAGGCGCATCGCGGAGTCCGGATCGGTCGTGAGGAGCGCGACGCCGTAGCGCCGCCCGGTGTCGAGGAGCGAGGCCAGTTGCTCCGGAGCCGCGATGAGGCTCGCGACGTCGCCCACCTCGCAAGCCTCAACGAAGCACGCCCGAAGGTCGGCATCCGTTCGCACGGGAGACACAAGATGAAGTCGAACCGGGTGCTTTGGCATGCTATGCAGGACCCACATCTGTGGGAGAAAATCGATGCCGCTGAAAGTGATCGGTGCGGGGCTCGGCCGCACGGGAACGTTGTCTCTTAAGCTCGCGCTTGAGGAGCTGGGCTTCGGACCCTGTTATCACATGATGGAGGTGATCGCCAATCCGCCGTATGCGGAGCATTGGGCGAGAGCCGCCGCGCGAGAGAGCGTCGACTGGGACGAGGTCTTCCAAGGATACAACTCGGCTGTGGATTGGCCGGCTTGCGACTACTGGCGCGAACTCTCGGCCCATTATCCCCAAGCGAAGGTGATCCTCACCATACGCGATCCGGAGTCCTGGTTCGCGAGCACACAGGCCACCATCTTCAGCTCTCTCAACACCTTTGCCGCGCAGGACAACGCGATCGGCAGGACCATGCGGGCGATCGGCGACAAGCATTTCGGGGGAACGGTCAGCGACCACGACGCCTGCGTCGCGGGCTTCAACCGTCACAACGAGGCCGTCAGGAATAGCGGGCTCGGCGACCGGCTTCTTGTCTATCACGTAGCAGAGGGCTGGGACCCGCTCTGCCGCTTCTTGAACGTTCCGGTGCCGAACACGCCTTTCCCGGCGCGCAACTCGACCGAGGAGTTCCGGGAAAAGGTCGGCAAAATGGTCGCGCAAGAGACCACGCCAGCCTGACGAGTGTCGCAGGCTCAAACCGATCGTTTGCTGCCGCGCAGGTCACAGACGGAATCGTCGTGATCTGGCTTTAACAGCCGTACTGCGAAGGAGCGCCGCTGAGTGGGTTTCCCGATTTACGCGGCCTTTTCGAGCGATTGCTCCCACTTGCCTTGAGTAGCGAGGCCGTTCATGCGGGCGCGGTGGGCGAAGGCGCGCTGGCCCGCGGCGACGTTCTCAGGCTTGCCGCCCCACGCCTTGAGCGCCGCCGCCTGGAGGGCACGCCCATAGGAGAAGGTGAGCGGCCACGGCAGGGGGCCCAGCGCGTTCATGTAATGGAGATGGGCGGTCGCATCCTCATCCGACTGGCCGCCAGAGAGAAACGCAATACCGGCGACCGCGGCCGGCACGCAGCGCTTGAGGACCGTCACGGTCTTCTCGGCGACTTCTTGGTGTGAGACTTGTTTCGGACTCTTCTTGCCGGGCACGACCATGTTGGGCTTGAGGATCGTCGCCTCGAGCGTGACCTTGGCGTAGTAAAGCTGCTGATAGACTTCCTTGAGCGTCCACTCGGTGACCGCCATGCAGGTGTCGATGTCATGGTCGCCGTCCATCAGCACCTCGGGCTCGACGATCGGCACGAGGCCGCCCGCCTGGCAGATCGCCGCGTAGCGCGCCAGCGCATGCGCATTGGCGAGCACCGCATCGTAGGAGGGCAGGCAGCCGCCCGGCTCGATCACCGCCCGCCATTTGGCGAACTTGGCCCCGAGGCTCACATATTCCTTGACGCGATCGGCGAGACCGTCGAGCCCTTCGGTCACCGTCTCTCCAGGACAGAACGGCAAAGGCTTCGTGCCCTTATCGACCTTGATGCCGGGAAGCGCCCCGCTCGAGCTGATGAGCTCGACGAGCGGTGTTCCGTTCTTCGCCTTCTGCCTGATCGTCTCGTCGAAGAGGATCACGCCTGAAATGCAATTCGAAAGAGCTTCCTTGCTCGAGAACAGCATCTCGCGATAGTCGCGCCGCGTCTCTTCCGTCGAAGGCGTGTTGATCGACTCGAAGCGCTTCTGGATGGAGCCCGTGCTTTCGTCGGCGGCAAGGATGCCCTTGCCCGGCACCACCATTTTGCGAGCGGTCTCGGCCAGTTTGTCCGTCATCTCTCCTCCTCCAATGCTTGAACGCCGGGCAGCGGCTTGCCTTCGAGCCATTCAAGAAACGCGCCGCCCGCCGTCGACACATAGGTGAAGTCTTGGGCGACGCCGGCGTGGTTGAGCGCCGCGACAGTATCGCCGCCGCCCGCCACCGTGACAAGCTTGCCCGCTCGGGTGCGCTCGGCTGCCCGCTCCGCCGCGGCGACGGTCGCCCTATCGAAGGGTGGCATCTCGAAGGCGCCGAGCGGTCCGTTCCAGACGACCGTCGCGGCCCTGTCGAACGCGGCCTCGACCGCCGCCGTCGACTTCGGGCCGATGTCGAGGATCATCTCCTCCGGGTCGATGTCGTCCACGGAAACAGTCCGGCTCGGCGCGCCGACCTTGAATTCCTTTGCGACCACCGCATCGACCGGCAGAACGACATCGCAGTGCTTGCCGCGTGCGGCCTCGATGATCCCCTTTGCCGTATCGAGCAGGTCGTGCTCGCAGAGCGACTTTCCAACCGGCTTTCCGAGTGCGGCGAGAAAGGTGTTCGCCATCGCCCCGCCGACCACGAGCGTGTTCGCGATCCCGGAGATGTTGCCGAGGAGGTCGAGCTTGGTCGAGATCTTGGCGCCTCCGACAACGGCGACGAGAGGCCGTTTCGGTTTTTCCAGCGCCTGCTCGAGCGCTTTGAGCTCGGCTTCCATGGCGCGGCCGGCATAGGAGGGCAGACGATGCGCGATGCCCTCCGTCGATGCATGAGCCCGATGCGCTGTGGAGAATGCGTCGTTGACGAAAGCGTCACCGAGGCTTGCGAACTCCTTGGCGAGCTCGGGATCGTTCTTCTCTTCGCCGGGATGAAAGCGCGTGTTCTCCATGAGGAGACACTCGCCGGGTTTCGCCGCCGCGGCCGCTTGGCTGGCCTTCCCGTCGCGCCAGTCGGTGAAGACGAAGCGCACGGGCCGGCCGAGCGCCCTTTCGAGGGCGGAAGCGACCGGCTTCAGCGAAAGCTCGGGCACGACCTTGCCTTTCGGGCGTTCGAAATGCGCAAGCAGGATCACCGCGGCGCCTTTGTCGAGGAGTTCCCGAACCGTCGGGACGATCCGGTCGATGCGGGTCGCATCCCGCACCTCGCCATTCTCGATCGGCACGTTGAAGTCTACGCGCACGACGACGCGCTTGCCGCTGCAATCGAGATCATCGAGCGTTCTGAAGCGCGCCATCAGGCCTTCGCTTTTATGGCGTCAACCACCGCTGCGGGGGTGATCCCGAAGTATTCGAACACCTTCTCGCCGGGTCCGGACGCGCCGAAGCCCTTCATGCCGATGAAGGCGCCGTCGTCGCCGATGAAGCGATCCCAGCCGAGGCGCACCCCGGCCTCGACCGCCACCCTGATCGGCTCATCGCCCATGATCTTGTTGCGATAGCCGGCGGGCTGCTCATCGAAGAGCTCGACGCATGGGACCGATACGACTCGCGTCGGAACGCCGCTCTGATCGAGAGTTGCCTTGGCCGCGAGCGCGATCTCGACCTCGGATCCCGAGGCAAAGATCACGGCCTTGGCCTTGGTCGCGCTCGGCCCGATGTCATAAGCGCCCAGGGCACAAAGGTTCTCCTCCTCGTAGGATATGCGGGCGGGCTTGAGCTTCTGGCGCGTGAGCGCGAGCAGGCTCGGCGTCTTCTCGGATTCGAGAGCGAGCGTCCAGCACTCGGCCGTTTCGATCGCGTCGCAGGGCCTGAAGACGTTGAGGTTCGGCATGGCGCGTAACGCCCAGAGGTGCTCCACCGGCTGATGGGTCGGGCCGTCTTCGCCCAAGCCGATCGAGTCGTGCGTCATGACGAAGATGACCCTGATCCCCATGAGCGCGGAGAGCCGGATGGCGGGGCGGCAATAATCGCTGAAGCAGAGGAAGGTGCCGCCATAGGGAATGACCCCGCCATGGACCGAAAGGCCGTTCATGGCCGCGGCCATCGCGTGCTCGCGGATGCCGTAATAGATGTAGCGGCCTCCGTAGTCGGCGGCGGTGAGCGGCTTCAGGTTCTTCGATTTGGTGTTGTTGGAACCGGTGAGATCGGCCGAGCCGCCGATCGTTTCAGGAACGGCCTCGTTGATCACGTCGAGGGCGTTCTGCGAGGAATTGCGGGTGGCGAGCGTCGGCGGCGATTTGGCCAGCTCTCGCTTATAATCGCTCATCGCCTTGGCGAAGCCGGACGGGAGCTTGCCCGAAAGGACGCGGTCGAATTCGCCGCGCTCGGCCGCGCGATCATGGCGGTCCTGCCAGGTTTTCCGGACCGGCGCGCACCGCCGCCCGGCCTCCCGCCACTTCGCGAGGAGATCGTCGGGAACCACGAACGGCGGGTACTCCCAGCCGAGCGTCTTGCGCGCCGCGGCCACTTCCTCTTCGCCGAGCGCCGAGCCGTGGGTCGCCGAGGTCCCCTGCTTATGAGGCGCGCCGAAGCCGATGATGGTGCGGCAGGCAAGCATCGTCGGCCTATCCGAGCTCTGCGCGGCCTCGAGGGCGGAGGCGACCGAGTTCACGTCGTGGCCGTCGACATGCGTCGCATTCCATCCGGCCGAGATGAAGCGCGCGACCTGATCCGTCGAATCGGAGAGGCTTAGTTTGCCGTCGATCGACACCCCGTTGTCATCGAACAGGAGCACGAGCTTGTTGAGCTTGAGATGACCGGCAAGAGTGATCGCCTCCTGCGATATGCCCTCCATGAGACAACCATCGCCGGCGAGCACATAGGTCCGGTGGTCGACGAGATCGTCGCCGAAGCGCGCATTGAGGTGCCGCTCGGCGATCGCCATCCCGACGGCATTGCCGATCCCCTGGCCGAGCGGGCCCGTCGTCGTCTCGATGCCGGAGGCATGGCCATACTCGGGATGGCCGGCGGTCTTCGAGCCGACCTGCCGGAACTGCTTGAGGTCCTCGATCCCCATGTCGGCATAACCGAGAAGATAGAAGAGCGAGTAGAGGAGCATGCTGCCGTGCCCGGCGGAGAGCACGAACCGGTCGCGGTCGGGCCAACGCGGTGCCGCGGCATCGAATTTGAGGAAGCGGGTGAAGAGCACGCTCGCAATATCGGCGCAGCCCATCGGCAGTCCCGGGTGGCCGGAATTGGCCTTCTGGACCGCATCCATGCTGAGGGCCCGGATGGCATTGGCCATCTCTCTCAGGGAGCTTTTCTCCGCCTCGTCATAGATGGGCTTCAGCGACGGTCCGGCGGAGTCTGGAGTCATTGAGGTGCTCCTCGTCAAAGGCGGCGAGAGATAGCACCCGAGTCCCGCCAGTCAACCGGAGGGGAAAAGCCCGACCATCCGGTTGACGCTTCCGCGCGGCCGGGATTAATGAAGAGCGGTATTGCCTTGGGAGATTCGCGAGCCCGCAAAGGCAGTTGGACCTAGATGGACACACGCAAACTCGATCATGCATTCGATCGGTTCGAAGCGGCTTTGCGGCAGTTCGAGGCGGCTCTCGCGGTCCAACAGGATCAGCTCCGCCGCGGCGAGGCAGTCAAAGGCGAAGCCGAGGCGCTCCGGCTCGACCGCTCGCGGCTCGCGCAAGAGCTCGACGAGGTGCGCTCGAAAGCCTCCGATCTCGTCGGCGCCAACAAGCAGGCGGTGGGCAAGATCGATGCCGCGATGTCGCGCATCCGGGCCGTGCTCCACTCGAACAGCGACAGTTGAGGGGCCCATGGGGCAAGTCATCGTCCACGTGAACGGTCATCCCTATACGATGCAATGCACCGACGGCGAAGAGGAGCATCTGCGGGATCTCGCGCAGCTGCTCGATGCGGAGGTGACGCGCATCCGGCGAAGCGTCGGAGCGGTCGGCGATGTGCGGCTCCTCGTGATGGCCGGACTCATGGTCGCCGACCGGCTGTCGGAGGCGATCAAGCGCATCGAAGACGTCGAGGCGGAGCTCGAGGAATCGGGAAAGGCGCGCGCTATCCTCGCCCAACAGACGCGGGACCTCGAGGCGCGGCTTACGGAGCGTCTCGACAATGCGTCGAAGCGCCTCGAAGGGCTCGCCAAGGACATGGGGCTCGGCCATTGACGCGCCTGGAATTTACTGGGACTTGCTCCTAGATAGCGGTAGGCGGGCTGCCCGGTGCGTGCAGAGAATGTTTCCCTGGGGCCTATACGATTCTCGAGGGAGCTGTCCCTAGGCTTGGCCGTGGCCTTGCCCACACGGCGCCCACCTACGCAAGTAGGTACCCGGGATCGTAATCTCTCACGGCCATGGCGGCTCGCCGCTTTTTCAGCGAGGACGCGATGCGGGCGGATATTGAACCCGGCACGCTCTGGGAAACCAAACGCCGGGCGCGATCGGCCGCCCAAAGGTTGCGCGAGGACGCCCATCGCCGGCATGGGCCCTCGGCGGGGGTCGCACTTGCACGACACCCTTTGCCGATCGTTCCGGCCGAAGGCGCCGACGTCGTTTCGGGGTTCTTCTCTTTCACGACGGAAATACCCGTGCTGCCCCTCATGACCAGGCTTGCGAGCGAGGGCTGGACGACGGCGCTGCCGATCGTGCAGGGCAACAACCTGCCGCTCATCTTTCGGAAATGGTTTCCGGGCGAGCCGACGATCCCCGGAATCTGGGACATACCGATGCCGCCCGAGACCGCTCCGGAGCTCGTTCCCGACGTCCTCCTCGTGCCGATGCTCGCGTTCGACAAGCGGGGCTACAGGCTCGGTTATGGCGGCGGCTTTTACGACCGCACGCTCAACGGTTTGCGCACACACAAGCCCGTCCAGGCGATCGGCATCGCTTATTCCGACCAGGAGGTGCCGGAGGTGCCGCATGGCGATCACGACGAGCCGATGGACTGGATCCTGACCGAGCGCGGCATCCGCAAGCTTGAACGGCCCTAGAGCGCCGGATGCGCCTCATCTTTCTGGGCGACATCGTCGGACGCAGCGGCCGCGACGCCGTTCTGCGCGAAATTCCAGCCCTCCGCTCTCGGTACTCGCCCGATCTCGTCGTGATCAACGGCGAAAACGCCGCGCACGGTTTCGGCATCAGCGAGGACATCGTAAAGCAGCTGTTCGCGTCGGGCGCGGATGTGGTCACCCTCGGCAACCACGCGTTCGACCAGCGGGAGGCGCTCGTTTTCATCGAGCGCTATCCAAGTCTTCTCCGGCCGATCAACTATCCGGCAGGCGCTCCGGGCCGCGGCGTCGGGCTGTTCCCCACTCCATCCGGGAAGCAGGTGCTTGTCGTCAACGTCATGGGCCGCGTGATGATCGAGCCGGTGCTCGACGATCCGTTCCCGGCGCTCGCCCGTGAGCTCGACCTCTGTCCGCTGCGGTCGGCCTGCGACGCCATAATCGTCGATCTCCACGCCGAAGCCACCTCCGAGAAGATGGCGGTCGCCCATCGCTTCGACGGCCGCGCCACTCTGATCGCCGGAACGCACACCCACGTGCCGACCGCCGACCACCAAATCCTGCCGGGTGGTACGGCTTACATCAGCGATGTCGGCATGTGCGGCGACTACGATTCGGTGATCGGAATGGCGAAAGAGGAGCCGATCAACCGGTTCGTGCGGAAGCTCCCAGTCGAGCGCCTGAAGCCAGCCGAGGGGCCGGCAACCGTGGCCGGCGTTGCCGTTGAAACCGATGACCGCACCGGGCTTGCCGCAAAAATTTCGCCGATCCGGATCGGCGGCCGGCTCGAGCCGACCCTCCCGACCTTCTGGGGGTGAGCCCGTCAGGTGTGTGTCAGGTTCGGCAGGCCAATAATGGCGTTGAGAACCGGCTACCGGTCTGATTGGAGCCATTTCTCATGCTTTTGTCTCCCAGAAGCCCCGGCCCCAAAGGTCGGGGCTTCGCCCTTTATAGGAAGGGGAGGGCGCTCACTCGGCATGGGCGCGGCGCTTCAAGTAGTGAGGCTCGCTTCGTTCCCCGCCGATGCTGGGTTGTGCCGTCAACCGATCCATCAGCACGACGGCGCGGGCGAGCTCGAGGCAGGAGGTGTCGCGTTCACCCTCTATGGAGGGCCTGTCGCCCTCCGATAGCGTGGTCTCGATTCGCCGGGTGATGTCGGAGAGGGTCGCAATCGCATCGAAGGCCCGTCCGGCCGGGGCGCTCGCGGCAAGAGAGCGGACTCGCATCAAGGACACGCTCGCGGCGCTTCCCGCTTTTGCGTGGACCTCGTCCTCGGGCAACTTCCCGCCCATGCTCATCACGCAACTCCTCTCACTCACTCCCCCTACACTTGTTGGCGCTGTCTTAAGGCAGGGTTAAACGGCCGCGCCGTGCTTGTTAGAGCGCGCGCGCGCCGTCTATAAATCTCAAGACGTGGCAAGGGAGCAACATGGCCGGCCATTCGCAGTTCAAGAACATCATGCATCGGAAGGGCAAGCAGGACGCCATCCGGTCGAAGCTCTTCTCGAAACTTGCGCGCGAGATCACGGTGGCCGCCCGGGCTGGGCTCCCCGATCCCGAGAAGAACTCGAGGCTGAGGCTCGCGGTACAGAATGCGCGCGCCGAGAACATGCCCAAGGACAACATCGAACGTGCGATCAAAAAGGCGGCAGGGGGTGATGCCGACACCTACGAAGCGATCCGGTACGAGGGTTACGGCCCTGGCGGGGCGGCGATCATCGTCGAGGCGCTCTCGGATAACCGCAATCGCACCGCCAGCGTCATGCGCTCGCTTTTCACTAAATATGGCGGAAACCTGGGCGAAACGGGATCGGTGTCGTTCATGTTCAGGCGGGCCGGTGAAATCACCTATCCAGCCGACGCAGGAACGGCCGACGAAATCCTAGAGGCAGCGATCGAGGCCGGCGCCGACGACGCGCAATCGGACAAGACCGGGCACGTCATCGCCTGCGCCTTCGAGAATCTCAGCGAGGTGTCGGCGGCCCTCGCCTCGAAGCTCGGCGAGGCGCAAACCGTGAAAGTCGTCTGGCGAGCCCAGACCTCGACTCCTGTCGATGAGGAGAGCGCGCAATCGCTCATGAAGTTCGTCCAGGCGCTCGAGGACGACGAGGATGTTCAGGACGTCTTCACGAACTCCGAAGTGTCCGATGAGATTCTCGGCAAACTTTCGGCGGCCTGAGGGCCCGGCCGCATCCCGCGGAACCGTCTCTCAAATCCGGACGTTCCTTCCGAGGGTACGAGGAGAGTGTGATGAACAATCGCCGTGAGGATGAGGGGGCCGCCTAATGCAGATCCCTCCCGAAATCGCATTCCATAACATCGATAAGCAAGACTGGGCCGAGGCCGAGATCCGCGAGCATATCGCCGACCTTGAACGCATCTTCGACCGGCTGATCACCTGCCGCGTGCGGGTCGAGCAGCGCGCGAACAACAGCAAGGGCACCATTCCGCCGGTGGTCCATCTCGAGCTCGGCATGCCGGGGTCGAAGGATATCGTTGTTGCGCCCGAGCCCGATCGCCTGCAGCGCAAATATCAATCTCCGGACCTCCGCAACGCCATCAACGACGCCTTCAGGGTGGCCAAGAAACGGCTCATCGACTGGAAGGAGCAGCGGAATGCATCGACCCGGGATGGGGGCCATGATGGTGAGAACCAGTTCCTCGGCCAGGTCGCCGATCTGCCGGAGGGGGAGGATTTCGCCTTCCTGATGACCAAGGAGGGTGGGCTTCTCTATTTCCACCGCAACAGCATTCTTGCTGGGCGGTTCGAAGACCTGAAGGTCGGAACTGAGGTCTCCTATGTCGAGGAGATGGGAGACACCGGCCCGATCGCCAGCAAAGTCCGGGTGAAGGCGAGCGACTGAGAAAATTCACGTCTGACGTTTCCGCATCCGACTTCGAATGGTATCGGTCGGCCATGCGGGCGACCGTGCGAATCATCGGCATCGATCCCGGGCTCCGGCGCACGGGATGGGGCATTCTCGATTGCGAGGGCACCCGGCTCGCCTACGTGGCAGACGGGGTGGCCATCTCGGATGAGACCCGGTCGTTGGCGGAGCGCCTCGTCCAGCTCCACGACCAGCTTGCGGCTGTGATCGCGGATTGGCATCCCGACGAGGCCGCTGTCGAAGAAACGTTTGTGAATCGTGACGCGCGAGCGACCCTCAAGCTCGGGCAAGCGAGGGGAATCGCTCTCATGGTCCCGTCGGCTGCGGGCCTGAGCGTTGCCGAGTACGCGCCCAATATGGTCAAGAAGTCGGTCGTGGGCACAGGCCACGCCGAGAAGGACCAGATTCGTCATATGATCGGGGTGCTGCTACCGAAAGCGCGTCCTGGAAACGCCGATGCGGCCGACGCCCTGGCGATTGCGATTTGTCATGCGCATCATCGGATATCTCTCGGCCGACGCGCGGCGTGGAGTTCTTGACATGTTCTCGTACTCCGGATAGTAATACTTGAGAGGTATTACTATGCGCATTACCACCAAAGGCCAGGTCACTATTCCGAAGCCCGTTCGGGACCGAGCAGGGATCACGCCGTACTCCGAACTCGATGTAAGGTATGAGGACGGTAAAGTGGTCATCGAAAAGGTAGAGATTGATGAAGCGGAGAAGCGTCGACGGCTCCGGGAATTCGAGGAATGGCTCGCGCGGTTCAAGGGCTCGGCCGACGCTGGTCTCACCACCGACGAGATCATGGAAATGACTCGCGGCCCCTTCGATGATGTCGACCCTCGTTGATGCGAATGTCTTGATCGATGTCCTTCAGCCAGGCTCGCCTTGGTTCGAATGGTCGCGCGAGCAGTTAGCCGGACGGCGAGTGCATGGCGCGACGGTGATCAATCAGATCATCGTAGCTGAAGTCGCCGCGGGTTATCGAGACTTGACGATCGCCAGGGCGGCATTGTCTGCCCCGATCTGGAAACACGAAGAGCTTCCCTGGGCGGCTGCCTTTATTGCGGGGGCGGTACATCGCGAATACCGCCGCCGCGGCGGCGATCGTGAGCGCACGCTCCCGGATTTTCTGATCGGAGCGCATGCGGCTGTGAGCGGCCATATCCTTTTGACGAGGGACGCGAGGCGGTACCGGACGTACTTCCCAGATATCGAGATCATCGCGCCGGACATCGAAGAATGATCGGCAAGCTCAAGGGGCGGATCGAGGAATACGGTCCCGACTGGGTGACGATCGACGTAGGCGGGGTCGTCTATCACGCATTCGCCTCGGCCAAGACGCTGTCGCAATTGCCGAAGCCGGGCGACCCGGCAGAGCTCTTCACCGAGATGCTCGTGTCGCAGGACATGATCAGGCTCGTCGGCTTTGCGACCCCCATCGAGCGCGAATGGTTCAGGCTTCTTCAGACGGTGCAGGGGGTGGGGACCAAGGTCGCGCTCGCCGTGCTGTCGACGCTGTCGGCGGCCGAGCTCGCCAATGCGATCGCGCTCCAGGACAAGGCGATGGTGTCCCGGGCTCAGGGCGTCGGGCCGAAAGTTGCACAGCGGATCGTGAGCGAGCTCAAGGACAAGACCCCGGCCTTTGCCCCCGCCGATCCGGCGCTTGTTCGGCTGCAGGCCGAGCTTGCCGCTCCGCAACCCACCGCGGCGAGCGATGCCGTCTCCGCGCTCGTCAATCTTGGTTACGGCCACCTCCAGGCGGGGACGGCCGTGAGCGCCGCGCTCAAACGGGCGGGAGGAGAGCCGCGGCCCGAGCAGCTGATCCGCCTCGCTCTCCGTGAGCTCGCAGTTTCATGAGCGATCGACTCGTCGAGCGGAGGGAACGGCCGGAGGACCAGGGGGAGGCACATCTTAGGCCCCAGACTCTCTCCGAGTTCGTCGGCCAGACCAAGCTCAAGTCGAACCTCCGGGTGTTCATCGACGCCGCAAAGGCGAGGGGCGAGGCGCTCGACCATGTGCTGTTCGCGGGGCCGCCGGGCCTCGGCAAAACGACGCTTGCGCAGATTCTCGCCCGCGAGCTGGCGGTGAACTTCCGCGCGACCTCCGGGCCGGTGATCGCCAGGGCGGGCGACCTCGCGGCGCTCCTCACCAACCTCGAAGAGCGCGATATCCTGTTCATCGACGAAATCCACAGGCTCAATCCCGCAGTCGAGGAAATCCTCTATCCCGCCATGGAGGATTTCCAGCTCGACCTCATCATCGGCGAAGGGCCGGCCGCGCGCTCGGTCAGGATCGATCTCTCTCGGTTCACGCTCGTCGGTGCGACGACCCGGACCGGACTCCTCACGACC
>JBJMRA010000051.1:0-15643 GCA_045802365.1 Hyphomicrobiales bacterium
GCCGATCCCCGTATTGCCGCTCGTCGCCTCGACCACGGTCTGTCCGGGCCTGAGCGCACCCGTGCGCTCGCCCTCCTCGATGATGTTGAGGGCGAGACGGTCCTTGACCGATCCTGCGGGATTGAAGAATTCGGCTTTGGCGTAGATCGTGACGCCCGGAACGGCGAGGTTGTTGATGCGGATCGAGGGCGTGTCGCCGACCGTATCGAGAATGCTTTCGAAAAGGCGGCCGCGGCCCTCCGTGCGCCTGATCTCGGGCCGATCATTCGTACGCATGTCAGCTTCGGCCGTCATGGGAAACTCCATCTTGTTCATCGTGAACCTCCGATAGAATTGGCTTGGCTCGGGCTCCGCGGCTCGAGGAAGGCCGCGCGTTCGCGGCCGTGATCCACCGAAGGCTTCCGAGCTATTCCGTCGAGGACTTCCTGACCACTTTCCAGTTCGCGCCCGAGACTCAGTCCCTATTCCGCAAAGCCGCCAAGCGCATCGGCCTCGGATAGAGGACGGCGGTGCCGCGCGGAAGGGGTCTGCTCACCGAGCGCCTCCATGATGGCCGCTAATGCTTCTCGGAAATCCGAGATGAGATGGTCAGGCTCGAACTCGACGAGAGGACGCGGCGTATAGCCAAAGGTTACTCCGATCACCGGGACGCCGGCGGCGCGGGCGGTGAGAACGTCGGTCTCGCTGTCGCCGATCATCACCGAGCGGTCGATCCTTGCCGGCATACGGCTCAGAGTTTCGCGATAGATGGCGGGGTCGGGCTTGGCGATGCCCACCGTATCGGGTCCAACCACCACATCGAAATATTTCGCAAGCCCCAAAGTCTCGAGAAGCTTCACCGATAGCCCCTCGAGCTTGTTCGTGCACACACCTAGGCAAAACCCGTGCGCTTTGAGCTCGTCCAGCAGTGCCATGGCTCCGGGAAATGCTTCGCTTTCTTCAGCGAGATGCTCGCCATAGTGAGCCACAAAATCCGCATAGAGCGCTTCGACGGTCGGCCGATCTCCCGCCTCTCCCGTCGCCTTGAGGCCCCGCGAGATGAGGGCGCGAGCGCCATAACCGACGAAATCGCGCACCTCGGGAAGCGTGATCCCTCGCCGTCCATATGAGGTCAGAACATGATTGGTCGCGCGCCATAGATCAGGCGCGGTATCGACGAGCGTCCCGTCAAGATCAAAAACGACTGCCCCAGCCCCCATCGGTCAAGCGATAACACGAGTGCGCGCAGAAGCAAGTCTCGTGTGGCCGCCGGGATTCTGATCCCGGTTTTGCGGGCCCCTCGCCCGGTGTGCTAGGACGCTCGCTCTGACGAGGAGATCGAACATGGACATCCGCAAAGGCCAGGCGCTTCGCGACATCCTCAAGGACAAGTCGCTTCTCAAGGACAAGTGCTACATCGATGGCAAGTGGGTCGGGGGCGATCAGACGATCGAGGTCGCCAATCCGGCGACCGCCGACGTCATCATCTCGGTGCCCAGGCTCGGGCGCGCTCTAACCGCGCGCGCGATCGAGGCGGCCGCTCGCGCCCAGAAAACCTGGGGCGCCAAGACCGCCAAGGAGCGCTCGGTCATTCTCCGCAAGTGGTTCTCGCTCATGATGGAGAACCAGGAAGACCTCGCGCAGATCATGACCGCCGAGCAGGGCAAGGCAATCGCGGAGTCCCGCGGCGAGATCGCCTACGGCGCATCGTTCGTCGAGTTCTTCGCCGAGGAAGCCAAGCGCCTTTACGGCGAGACCATTCCCTCGCCGTGGCCCTCGTCCCGCATCGTCGTGATCAGGCAGCCGGTCGGCGTCGTCGCGGCCATCACGCCGTGGAACTTCCCGAATGCCATGATCACGCGGAAGGCAGGGCCAGCGCTCGCCGCCGGATGCTCGTTCGTCTGCAAGCCGGCGAGCGAGACGCCGCTTTCGGCCCTCGCCTTGGCCGAGCTTGCCGAACGCGCCGGCATCCCGGCCGGCGTCTTCAACGTCCTCACCGGTGCCGCCCGCGAGATCGGCGAGGAGCTCACCTCCAATCCGCTCGTCCGATGCCTCACTTTCACGGGCTCGACGGCGATCGGCAAGCTCCTCATGCAGCAATGCGCCTCGACCGTGAAAAAGCTCGGCCTCGAGCTCGGCGGCAACGCCCCCTTCATCGTGTTCGACGACGCCGATCTCGATGCGGCGGTGGCGGGCGCGATGGCGTCCAAATACCGCAATGCGGGTCAGACCTGCGTGTGCGCCAACCGCATCCTGGTTCAGGACGGCATCTATGATCGTTTCGCAGAGAAGCTCGCCGCCGCGGTGAAAAGCCTCAAGGTCGGGAACGGCGCCGAGCAAGGCGTGACCACGGGGCCGTTGATCAATGCCGCGGCCGTGCAGAAGGTGAGGGAGCACATCGACGATGCCTTGGCCAAAGGCGCCAAGGTGGTGGTCGGCGGCAAATCCTTGGGCGGCAATTTCTTCGAACCCACCCTGCTCCGCGATGTGAATACCGAGATGCTCGTCACCCGCGAGGAGACCTTCGGGCCGGTCGCCCCGCTCTTCCGCTTCAAGACCGAAGAGGAAGCGATCCAGATGGCCAACGACACCGAGTTCGGTCTCGCGTGTTATTTCTATACGCGCGATCTCGGGCGGGTCTGGCGGGTCGGCGAAGCTCTCGAATACGGCATCGTCGGGATCAACGAGGGGATCATCTCGACCGAGGTGGCACCCTTCGGCGGGGTCAAGGAATCGGGTATCGGGCGCGAGGGTTCGCGCCATGGCGTCGAGGAATTTACCGAGATCAAGTACATGCTCATGGGCGGCTTGGCGAAATAGCGCGAACTTCCCTCAACCGCTCAAAGAAGACGATCTCCCGAGCCCAGGTCTCTTCGCCGAAGATCGAGCCGTGCGAGCCGCCCTCGACGATCATCATTTCCTTGGGCTCGTTCGCAGCGGCAAAGAGTCGCCTGCCCTCATCCAGCGGGATGAGCTCGTCCCGCTCGCCGTGGATCACCAGCAGCGGAGCGCGCACCTCGCGGATCCGGCTCAGCGAATCGAACTGGTCTTTCATGAGCAGCCTGACCGGCAGCCACGGATAGAGCTTGGCCGCGATGTCGGCAGCTGAGGCGAATGGAGCCTCCAGCACAAGCGCGCCTATTTTGCGCTGCGTGGCGAGCTGGACGGACACGCCCGTTCCGAGCGATTCGCCGACCACCACGATCTCGGACGCCGCTACCCCGCGCTCGGCGAGCCAGTCATAAGCGGCGAGAGCGTCGAGAACGAGACCCGCTTCGGTAGGCGAGCCGGTGCTGCCGCCGTAGCCTCTGTAAGAGAGGAACAGGACGCCCAAACCGGCGGCCCGGTAGGCCGCCAAGCGAGCGGCGCGGTCGCCGATCTCGCCGGCATTGCCATGAAAGAAGAGAACCGTGGGACGGCCTTCTTCCGGAGCGCCGTGCCACGCGAGCAGAGTTTCGCCATCCTCGGCGGCCAGATGCAACACCTCGATGCCGGGAAGGCCCAACGACGCTGGATTGAGCCCCTTGTTCTCCGGGAAATACTGAAGCTTCCGCTGATTGAGGTACATTGCAAGGACGAGGCCCGCATAGGCCAACGCCGCCGCGAGCAGCACGTATCGGAGCAGCGTCACCCGCTAGCGAGCCTTGCCGGTTCGGAGACGTCCCTGGTCCAGGCCCAAATGGCGAGAAGCGGCGTTGAGCCGGTCTTCGTGGCGTGCGTCACCAGCGGCGGATGCCAGATCGTTTCCAAGGCCTCGCGCGAACGGAACTCGCCGGGACCTGTCCGCCATTGCGAGGGACCGGAAAGCGTCCAGTAGAGCTCGGGCGCGGGGTGGTAGTGGTCGGGATAGTGAAGGCCGGGTCCCAAAACGAGGAGGCCGAGCAGAAAGTCGTCGCCATGAAATGCGCCAGATGGGCCGATGAGCTCGGCATAAGCATAATTCTCCATGTAACCCGGCTGGCCCATGGCACGATCGGAATAGTTCGCGTTCTGCCGCCAGGCGAGTTCGTCCCAAACTTGCGCGATCCCCGCAGCGAGGGTGCTTTCCTCGAGCGCCAGCGGACCCAGCGCATCGGGCAGATGCCTGCAGGCGGGGAGAACGTTTCCGCGAGCCGCAGCAAAGGACACGAGGTCCTGTTCCGCCAGCCGCGCGAGGACTTCGCTCACGCCCTCCTCCTCGCGCCGGTCCTCGAGGCCGCTGACGATCGCGTCAACGAGCGAGCGCGACTCGCGCCATTCCATTAGGCAACCCTGGTTCTTGCGAGGCGATCCTCGTCATAGACGACACCGAGGCCGGGCCGATCGCCGAGGTCGACGATGCCGTCGCGCGCGACACAGGGCTCGGCCATCATGAAATCCCGCCGCTCGCACGACCACTCGGGCGGATCGTAGGGAAACTCGACGAAGGGCGCGTTCGCGAGCGCCGCCGAAAGCTGGAGGTTCGCGACCATGCCGGCGCCGTTCGACCAGGTATGCGGCGTGAACATCAGGCCTGACTCCTGGCACATGAGGGCGACCCGCCTCAGTCCCGTGATGCCGCCGACGAGAGCCGCATCGGGCTGAAGCACGTCGGCTGCTCGCTCGTCGACGATGTGGCGGAAATCGTAGAGCTCGCGGTTCATCTCGCCGACCGCGATCCTCACATCCGTCATCTGGCGCAGCGCCTTCATGCCGGCGAAATCGCCGCGCCACAGCGGTTCTTCCATCCAGTAGACGCCGAGGCGCTCGAGCTCGCGCGCGACGGGCACCGCGTCCTTCACCGTCCAGGGTTCCTCGATGTCCCACACCATGCGCCAACCCTGGTTGCAATCGACCATGAGATCGAAGTGATCGCCGACCGCCTTGCGCACGGCTTCGAGGGCCTTGATATCTTCGCGCCAATCGCCGCGATGAAACCTGACCTTCATCGCAGGAAAGCCCTCATCCGCGAACCTCTGCGCGGCTGCCGCCATCTCGTCGGATTTCCGGAGGGTCCCGGAAGAGGCATAGACGCGGACCCTTCCGGAGCTCCCGCCGAGCAGCCGCCACACGGGTTGACCCGCCACCTTGCCGGCGATGTCCCAGAAGGCGAGATCGAGCGGCCAATAGCGGGAATAGTGGAACGACATGTTGGAGAGCACGCGATAGTGTCGCTCCAAGTCCAAGGGGTTGTGGCCGATGAACAGCTCCTTGAACTGCTCGATCCCCAGCATGTCGTCGCCCGACGAGATGCCCGTAATGCCCTGATCGGTAGTGACACGGGTAATAAAGGCCGTGAAGCTCCGCCTCGGGCGCGTGTCCCAACTTGGACAGAACGGCGGGTCGAGCGCGATCGTGTGCTTGGTAACCTCGATGCCGGTGATTTTCATCGGGCGCTATTCGAGGGCCAAGACGCGTTCGGCGAGCATCAGGAGATCGGCGTCGCTCGGGCGGCGTACCGTCGCCTCGCGCATCGACGCGTTGGCCGGAAGAGCCATCTGCTCGGCAAGCAGCTCGGGACGGCCGAGCTCGAGGCCATCCCCCTCGAACGATACCTTGATCGCGCTCCGGCGGACGAGCTCGCGGTAACGGCCGACCGGATCGTCTCCGCCCATTGCGGCCGCTACCCGTGCGAAAGCTTGCGGGTTGCCTTCTGCGACCCAGTCGATCGTCGCCATCATGGCGAGGCCGGTGGCGCGTCCATGCGGCACGGACGCGAGATTCGCCATCGCATGCGAAATGTTGTGGGCGAGAGCGGTGCCGCAATTGTCGATGCCGATCCCGGCGTAGCAGGATCCGAGAAGCATGGCGCCGCGCGCCTCGACATCGTTCGGATCGGTGACGGCGCGCTCGAGATTGCGCGCGATGAGCCAAATCGCGCGATGACAGTACATGTCCGCGCCATCGTGGCGGTTGCGGTTGGTTGCGGCCTCGATCGCATGCACGAGGGCGTCGAGGCCCGTCCCGGCGGTGATCTGAGGCGGTACGGCGACCGTCAGCTCGGGATCGAGGATCGCCACGTCGGGCTTGGTCTCGTCTCCCCAGGCCCACACCTTCTCGCGACGGCCGTTCGTGAAGATGCAGGTGCGGGTGACCTCGGCGCCGGTCCCGGCTGTGGTTGGGACGTCGATGATCGGCAGGCGGCCGGTGGGCAGCGGGTTCTTGCCCAACTCATAGGTCTCGACGGGTTGCCCCGAGACCGAACAGGAGGCAACGAGCTTGGCCGTGTCGAGGGCCGAGCCGCCGCCCAACCCGACGATCACACGCGCGCCGTGCCGGCGGGCGAGGCTTGCCGCAGAATCGATGTCGGCGGCCTTGGGCTCCCCCTTCAGGCCGTTGAAGACGCAGACTTCGTGACCGGCGTCCTCCAGCGAGCGGCGCACGCGAGCGATGATTCCGAACGCGCCGAGCGCCGGGTCGGCCACCAGCGCCACGGGCGCATTGCGGCCCGCCAACCGCGCCGCACGGTCTGCGATCTCGCTAGAGCGGCCGGCGCCGAAAACGATCTCCGGGACGCGGGCGAGCGCGAATGACTGCATGGAAAATTCCAACGAGTGTGGGCCGGGCTGCCTTACGGGAGCGTGACGGAGGCGGTCAAGCGCACCGCGATCATGATTGTACGGGGCGCAGCTCGCGAAGCAGCTTCTCCCTGATGGCGCGGGCGAAGTCGGCATAGTCGCGCGCCGTCACCACGAAGCATCCGGGCCCCGCCATTACATTGTCCCGGTAGTACCCGGTGAGCGCCCCGTCCTCCGACTCGATCGCGAGCCCGTTGATGGTGATGCCTTGCGCTTCCACCGCACGCCTGACGCTCTCGAGATCGAGGCTCGCATTGTCGGGGCCGTCGCCGGAGATATCGATGATCCGGCGCGCGCCCTCGTATTCGGGCGTGGCGAGGAGCGCCGCGCCACCCGTCATAGCGGAGCGGATCGAGGTCACGCTCGAGTTCTGCCAGCGCAGCATCCGGCTCAACACATGTGCAAGCGCGCGGGACTCGCGCCCGCTCCCCACCTTCGTCCACGGCACGACCATTCGCGTGTCGTTCGGCCCGCCCCATTGCATGACCGCGATCGCGGCGCCGAGCGGCCGAAGGTTCTCTATCGCCGACACGATCTCCGGATCGCGGAACGCCTGCGCGAGCCCATCGACTTGAAGCGCAAATTCCCGTGAATCGACGCTCGCCGACGTGTCGAGGGCGAGGACGAGCTCGACCGCCACGGGCTCGCCCGCCGAAGCCGGGCTGAATAGCGGCGCAAGCAGAAGGAGCATCGCCATCCGCGACGCTCTGACGCGTGCATTATTCCATATCGCTGCCCATATGCGGCGCGAGTTGCCCCTCATGCAGAAGCTCGCTCTCCAGATCGCGATCGCCGCGGCTTTGACGATCGCCGCCATTCTATCGCTTGCCGCGCACGCGCGCGCAAACGAGATCGTCGTCACCGGAGCCTATGCCCGGGCGTCGAGCGGTTCTGGAGCGCGGACCGGCGCCCTCTACCTGACGATCGGGAACGAGAGCGCCGCCCCCGATACATTGCTTGCGGTTTCGACCGACGCGGCCTCGGGCGCCATGATCCATGAGACCGCGGTCGAGAACGGCATCGCCACGATGCGGCATGTGGAGAAGCTCGACATTGCGCCCGGCGAGGAGGCGTCCTTCGCGCCCGGAGGCATGCACATCATGCTGATGGGGTTGAAGAAGCCGCTCCGCCGAGGCGATCGATTGAGGGTGACGCTGACCTTCCGGACCGCCGGCGATGTCAGGGTCGATGTTCCCGTCGCCGGCGTCGGTGCGACGGCGCCGCCATAGGCCGGCGCAAGCGGCACGACCGCTCCACTTAGCTCGGAGCGTAGCTGCCGTCGGCCTGATGCTTTTCCTGGCCCGAAAGCGGCGGATTGAAAACACAGACCAGGCGAAGGTCGCCTGAGATCGCACGAAGGATGTGCTCATCGTTCTTGTCGAGCGCGTAGAGCGTGCCGGGCTCGATCGGATAGGTCTTGCCGGTTTTCACGTCGACGACCTCACCGCGGCCGGAGATGCAATAGTTGGCTTCGAGGTGATGCTTGTAGTGGAGCTTCTGCTCGCATCCTTCCTTCACGATCGTATCGTGAAGAGAAAAACCCATGCCGTCATCCTTGAGGAGGATGCGCCGGCTCTCCCACACATCGCCTGTAATATGGCGCGGCGTTCCGATGATTTCTGCAAGCGTTCTGACGATCATATCTTCCTCATGCGGTGGCTGCGAGCGGCTCAGCACTTTCGAGGTTCGAATTGACCCGGTCGAGCGCCATGCCGAAGGCGCGCTCCATGAGGGGGATAACCTCGGCGCCGAAGCGCGATAGCGAGCGGACAGCCCGCCGGCCGTCGACGGAGCCGATCTGCATGAAGCACGAGAGATGCGTCGTTCCGAGTTCGCGAATCTCGCCGACCAGTTTCTCGGCCACGTAGTGCGGATCGCCGATCACCAGATTGTCGCGGAAGGTCTCGAGCGGCGGCTCGTCCTTAAAGGCCGGCGCCTGAATGAACGGTCCCGAGAGGACCGGGTCCCCTGCCCTCGTCATGGTGACGGTCCTGGCGATGAACCGCGCCCGCTCGGCGACGTCGAGAGCCTCGGCCTTGTCGTCGGTGACGAACACATATTGCTGAACGCCGAGCGGCATACGGCCGGCCGGAATCCCAACGGCCGCGAACTGCGCCGCGACGTGCTTGCGCTGGTCCCGGAGGAGCGACATCCCGCGCCATCCCGCCGTGATGAACGGCACGTGCCCGCTCCGGGCCGTGCGCTGAACGATCGCGGGCTCGAGGCCGGTGACGTAGAACTCGGGCATGGGCCGCTGCAAGGCGCGGATGGCGATCGGCGACCTAGGGACGTCGAAGTGCTTTCCATGGTATTCGATCTCGCCGGTCGCGAGGCCTATTTCGAGAATGTCCCAGACTTCCATCGCGATCTCGGCCCTCTCCGAAAGTTTCCGGTGGTAGCGGTCGAACTCGTATTTCTGGTAGCCGGACCCGATGCCGACGACCGCGCGGCCGTTGGATTGCACGTCGAGCAGCCCGATCTCCTGGACGAGACGCACGGGGTCGTAGAGCGGGAGCACGAGCACCGCCGCGCCGAGCCTGATGCGTCGCGTCAGGCCTGCGCAATAGGAAGCCATCATCAGCGGCGACGGGCAGATCGAATAATTCGAGAAATGATGCTCGGCGAACCAGGCGACGTCGAAGCCGATCTCATCGGCAAGCTTCACCATCGCGACCGTGTCGGCCATGATCTCCGAGGGCGTGACGGACGCGTCGCGCTCCGTCATCAGGTTGAAAAGTCCGAGCTTCATGGGTCACCTTTCATGCGAAGATATAGCCGCCGCTGACGATTACCGTCTCGCCGGTCATGTACGTGTTCCGCTCGTCAAGCAGTGTGGCGATCCAGCGCGCGATCTCTTCCGGCTCGGCGTTGCGCTCGAGCGGCGTATGCGAGGCGAGCTCGGGGAGGAAGCCCGCTCCCTTCGCCTTTTCGGTCGCGATCCCGGCCGGCGCGATCGCATTGACGAGGATCTGGTCGGGCGCGAATTCGAGCGCGAAGGAGCGCGTGAGGCTGACGACGGCCGCTTTGGTCGCGGCATAGTGGGCGTTCTTGGGATGGGCCTTGAAGGCATCGACAGAGGACACGTTGACGATGCGCCCCCTCACCTTTCCGGCAAGCGGCTGCGCGCGCATATGCTCGACCGCCGCGACCATCATGTTATACGTGCCGCGCACGTTGATCTTCCAGTCGAAATCCCAGTCGTCATCGCTGATCTCGAGGATCGGCCGGCGCGGATAGACGCCTGCGCAATTGACAAGCCCTTCCACGCGGCCGAGCCGGTCCGCGGCGTCGCTGAACAGCGAAAGCGCTTCCGCCTTGGGCACGATGTCGCCGGCGATGGCGTGCGCCTCGAACCCCCTTGCCGCGAACGACGAACGGGCGGACTCGAGCGCCGCCCGGTTGAGGTCGATCATCGCAACCCTGGCACCTTCGGCGGCGAGCAGCTCGGTCGTAGCCAGCCCGAGCCCGCTCGCCCCGCCGGTCACCACGATGCCTTTGCCCTTGAGATTCACAGCGGAGAGAGCGGGATACGATTAGATCGAATCGACGCGATCTTGAAATCAACAGGACGTCCTCTCCACTTTCCCCTTCGCCCATGCGGAGCATAGGAGAAGGTGGCGCGAAGCGCCGGATGAGGGCCGCCTTGCGACAGCAAGGCGGTGATGCAACCGGCACGACCGCTCGCTTTGCTCGCGGCCCTCATCCGCCCTTCGGGCACCTTCTCCCGCTGAAACGCGGGAGAAGGGGAAAACTGTTGCGATTCGCTTGTTCTTACTGTCACGATCAAAGCTGAATTTATCCCGCTCTGGTACTGAACGACAGTGAATGCAAGTCGGTCAGTCCCATGTTGCTAGCCGAGATAGGCTTCCTTCACCTGGGCGTTGTTCAGAAGATCGGCGCCTGATCCTTCGAGCACGATCTCGCCCGTCTCGATGACATAGCCGCGATCGGCGATCTGGAGCGAGAGATAGGCGTTCTGTTCCACGAGCAGCACCGCAACGCCTTCTTTCCTGATTTCGACGATGGTCTCGAAGATCTTCTGAACGAGGAGCGGGGCAAGCCCCATGCTCGGCTCGTCGAGAAGCAGCACCCGCGGATTGGCCATGAGTGCCCGCCCGATCGCCAGCATCTGCTGCTCGCCGCCCGAAAGCGTACCCGCGACCTGGCCATAGCGCTGTTTCAGGACCGGGAACATGTCGAGGACGTGCACCTGCTTGTCGGCAATCCACTTCTTGTCGTTGTTGGTGAAAGCGCCGATCCTGAGATTTTCGGCGACCGTCAGACGGCTGAAAATGCGCCGGCCTTCCGGCACTTGGACGATGCGCCGCGTCACGACCTCATGGGCCTCAAGGTCCTTCAGCGATTTCCCCTCGAAGAGGACGTCTCCGTCCGTCGCTGCGAGGATGCCGGAGATGGCGCGAAGCGTCGTGCTCTTGCCGGCGCCGTTTGCCCCGACGAGGGTGACGATCTGATCGTTGTCGACCGACAGCGATACCCCGCGGAGAGCATGAATCTTCCCGTAGTAGACATGGAGGTCGCGAATCTCGAGGAGCGCCATCCTATCTAAGAGCCACCTTCTCGCCGGTTCCGAGATAGGCCTCGATCACCCGCCGGTCGTTCTGGATTTCGGCGGGCGAGCCTTCAGCGATCTTCACGCCGTAATCGAGGACGCTCACCCGGTCCGATACGCCCATCACCACGCGCATCGAATGCTCGATGAGCAGGATCGTGACCTCGCGTTCCTCTCTGACGCGCCGCACGAAGTCCATCATCACCACGCTCTCGCGCGGGTTCATGCCCGCCATCGGCTCGTCCAACATCAAGAGCCGCGGCTTGGTGGCGAGAGCGCGCCCGATCTCGAGCCGCCGTTGCTCTCCATAAGCCAGATTGCGCGCGACAATATCCCCGCGCCCGCGCAAGCCCACGAAATCGAGAATGCGGCGGGCGCTCTCATGCGCTTCGGCCTCGTCGCGGCGCGTGGCAGGCGTGTTGAACACGGCCCCGTACCAAGTCGAGTTCAGGTGGATATGCATCCCGACGAGGATGTTCTCGATCGCCGTCAGGTTCCGGAAAAGCCGGATGTTCTGATAGGTGCGGTTGATGCCGGCCTTCGCCACCCGGTCGGGCGTCACCCCGTCGATGCGCTCGCCCGCGAACCACACCGCACCTTCATCGGGCGTATAGAACTCCATGATGCAGTTGAAGACGGTGGTTTTTCCGGCGCCGTTCGGGCCGATAATGCTGTGGATCGCGCCCTCGCGCACGTCGAGGTCGAGACTGTCGACGGCGGTGAGCCCGCCGAAGCGCTTCGTCATCTTCTGCGTTCTGAGGAGCCAGTCGGGCGTCATTTCGCCCGCTCGGTAGCGGCTGCTGCCTGGAGAGCGGCGGTTTCGGCGTCGATCTGCATTTCGCGGCGCTTGGCGGCCGAGGGCCACAGCCCTTCGGGCTTGATCCGCATGACCGCGATGATCGCCAGGCCGTAGAACAGGAACCGGAATTCGCCGAACTCCCGCAGAGCCTCGGGCAACCCGATGAGGACTGCAGCGCCAAGCGCCACGCCCGGAAGGCTTCCCATGCCGCCGACGATGATGAGGGCAAGGATATTGATCGAGATGATGAGCTGGAACGAGTGCGGATAGATGGTGCCGAGCATCGTCGCGAAAATCGAGCCGGCGAGGCCGGCGAAGGCGGCGCCGAGCCCGTAGGCGAGAAGCTTGACGCGGATGAGATTGATGCCGAGCGCCTGGGCGACGTCCTCATCGTCGCGGATGGCCATCCAGGCTCGGCCGAGCCGCGATTCCTCGAGCCGCCACGCGAAGTAGGCGGCGATCACCGAGGCGAAGAGCGCGACATAGAAGAGCGACACGGGCGTCGTGAACACGAGATTGCCGATCGCCGGACGCGGAATCTGCAGGATGCCCTTGGCGCCGGCGAGGAGCGGGGCAGCCGCATCCGAGAGCACGATCACCCGAACGATCTCGCCGAGACCGAGGGTGGCGACCGCGAGATAGTCGCCGCGCACCTTGAGCACGGGTATGCCGAAGATGATGCCGACGATCACCGACGCGAGCACCGCGATCGGCATCGCCTCCCAGTAGGAGAGGTGGGCAAGCGCAAAGGGGCTGTCGGCGGTGAGGAGCGCCGTCGTGTAAGCACCGACCGCATAGAAAGCGACGAAGCCGAGATCGAGGAGCCCCGCAATGCCCACTTCGAGGTTGAGCCCCATCCCCATGAGGATGAAGAGCCCGACCATGAGCAGGACCTGGCCCACGAAATTCCCGGCATAGAGCGGGAAAAGCACCGCGAGGATGGCGGCGGCAGCGAGAAAGCTCCAGCGGATGGTCCGGCGCGTCGAGCGCGGAAGACGCTCGAAGCTCCCTTCTAACCGCGCGCGATTCTGATCGTAGAGCGCTATCCCGATCGCCGCGACGGCGAAGATGATGATCGCCCCGCGCAAGGTGAGGCCGGTATAGGTATAGAGCAGATTGTGAACGGGTTTGGTCACGCTGCTGTTGGCAAGAATGGGTCGGATGAGCTCCTGGAAGAGACCGGCGAGCCCCGCGGCGATAACGCCCCCTCCGAGCGGACGGCGAATGTTCAAAGGGAGTGCCACGAAAAGTGCTCCCGCAGCGCCCAGGACGGCGCCGAGGCCGATGAGGCACAACATGCCGAGGCCGGCCGGTTGCAGCCAAAAGGTGAGCATGTCCAGAAGCGCCTTGTCGAGCGCGATGAAGATGAAGCGCAGGTTCACGAAGCTCATGATCAGCGGCAGTATCGCCGTGATCGCTCCGGCGATCGCCCCGGCGGCGGCCCCGCCGAAAAGGCTCGACGCGAGGCTCGGAAATAGGCGCTTGACGCCGACCAGGATGCCGGCGGTCAGAAAGAGCGCGCCCAGGGTCGCGTAGCCCAGCGTCAATATGCCGACGATGATCGGCCGTCCGTTGAACATGGAAAGGATGCCCACCATGGCGAGGGCGATCGCGGTCGCCCCTACCTCCAGGCCGGTGACGATGGCGTGCCGCCACGCCGTGGTCTTGCGCTCTTCGACCCGGCTCGACGCGACGACCTCGAACGACATGTATCGCCCTTTCCGCTTACGCCCGCTTCTTGGCGAGCGCCTCGCCGAGCAGGCCTTGCGGACGGAACACCAGCACCATCACGAGGAGCGTGAAGGCGACGAGATCGCGAAGCTGGTAGGGCGCCGGAACACCGAGCCCGTCGAGGAAGAGCGGCGGCCCCATCGACTCGATCACTCCCAGGAAGAAGCCCCCGAACATCGCGCCCGGAATGTTGCCGATGCCGCCCAGAACCGCGGCGCTGAACGCTTTGATGCCCGGCAGGAAGCCCATGTAGAAATAGATCTGCTTGTAGACGAAGCAGTAGAGCACGCCGCCGATGCCTGCCATGCAGGCGCCGAGCACGAAGGTGAAGATGATGATCCTGTTGGAATCGATGCCCATGAGGGCCGCGGCATCGCGATCCTCCGAGACCGCCCGCATGGCCATGCCCATCTTGGTTTTCTGAACGATGACATAGAGAAGAAGCATCGCCGCGACGGCGCTCAGGATCACGATGGGCTGCACCGCCGGGATGTCGAGCCCGAGTATGTTCACATCCCCTTTGAGCCATTCGGGATCGGGATAGGAACGCACGTTCGAGCCGAAGAGGCCGCGGAAGGTGTGCTGCAGAACGAAGGATGCGCCGATCGCGCAGATGAGCGGCGCGAGGGTCGCGACGTGCCGGAAGGGCCGATAGCAGACGCGCTCGACGATGAGCGCCGTCGCCGTGCAGACCGCCATCGAGAGCAGCATGATGCCGAAGGTGGCGAGAATCGGATGGGCGTCCAGGAAACCGCTCCGGTCGAAGCCCCGCGCCAGGAAATACGCGGAGAAGGCTCCCGTCATCGTGATGTCGCCGTGGGCGAAGTTGATGAGTCTGAGGACGCCGTAGACCATCGTGTAGCCGAGCGCCACGAGCGCGTAGACGCCGCCGATGGTCAAGCCGAACATGAAGAAGTCGAACCAGTGCCTCGCGTCGTAGGTGCCCTTCCATAAAGTGGCGATGGTTCCGACCACCACGAGCAGCAGGAGCCCGACGCGCAAACCCCAAAGCACGACCTCGACGATCGTGATCCGGTGCAGGTTTCTGAGCCTGCGAGAAGCGCTGCTCTCGCCCTCGACCCCGGTTTGCAGTTCGCTCGCGGCGGTCATGACGTTGTGAACCCGGAAGGACGCGCGTGCGCTCCCGAGCCCTCCTGAGCAGACGGTCGGCCGCCCCTGGGGACGGCCGACATGCATTCAGCGCACATTCCGCGCTTTACTTCACCGGGTAAATCTTCTTGGGATTCTCCCCGGCCTTGAACGTCGCGGGGTCGCCGTCGGTGAATTCATAGACCGCGAAGTTGAAGGCTCCGCACTGCCCGTGCTCGTTGCAATTGATCGGGCCGCTTATGCCGTCATAGCCCTTGGTCGAGAAGAGCTCATCGTGCAGCGCTTTCTTGCCGATATACGTGGCGCCGTCGTCGCCCGTCTTGGCGACCTTCTCGATCGCCTTCGCCAGGATGATGCCGGCATCGTAGGCTTGCGCGTGGAAGGAGTTGATCGGGCCTTCGCCGTACTTCTTCGTGTATTTCTCCACGAATTCGGGATATTTGGCTCCCATCACCTCGGGCGAAATGTCGACGTTGGTGATGCGGAATCCTTTAGCCGCATCGCCAGCCGCTTCGAGAAGACCAGGCGCCATCACTGCGCTGCCGCCAATAATCTGGGTGTCCTTGAGGTCGGGAACATCGGGGGCCTGCCGCACGATCTGCGCCGTTGCCGCGACGAAGGTCGGGAAATACAACACGCACGGCTTCTTCGTGCCTATACCGGTCAGAACCGGATGCATGTCGACGTCAGTCGGGGTGACGGCTTCCTCCGCGACGACTTCCCCGCCCAGCTCCTTGAAATGGTTGGCGGCAACTTTCGCGAGCTGCGAGGCATAGGGGCTCCCATCATGAATGGTGGCGAGCGTCTTGCACTTCAACTCCTTGAAGAAGTACTCGGCATCGTTGTGGCCCTGGTCGGCGTCGCTGTAGATCGTGCGCATGTAGCCGAAATAGTCGGGCTTGCGGTCGGCGGCGGTGA
>JBJMRA010000052.1:0-5167 GCA_045802365.1 Hyphomicrobiales bacterium
AGCATTGCGGCCGTCTCCTCGCGCCGCTTGGAGAAGGCGGAGAAGCTCGCATCCGAGGTCGGCGGCCGCGCCACGATCGACGATCGCTCGATCATCGAGGACCCCGCGATCGACGTCATCAGCAACACGCTGCCGACGCACCTCCACCCCGAGACCACGATCGCCGCGCTCGAAGCGGGCAAGCACGTCCTCCTCGAAAAGCCGCTCGCGCTCACGACTGCGGACTGCGAGGGAATGATCGCTAAAGCCGAGGAGACGGGCCGCACGCTCATGGTTGCGCACGTCCTGCGCTTTTGGGGCGAGTACGTGTCGCTTGTGGAGGTTGTTCAGAGCGGCAGGCTCGGCAATCCCATTTCCGCCGTCGCGACGAGGCTGTCGCAGCTGCCGGCCTGGGCCGACTGGTTCCGCGATCCCGCCTGGAGCGGCGGGGCCGTGCTCGACCTCGCGGTCCACGACTTCGACGCGGCGAACTGGCTCTTCGGCAATCCGCGCTCGGTCTATGCGCGCGGCAGGGAGCTCGAGCCCGGTCTTTGGAACGACATCCACGCCCTGGTCGATTACGGCTCGGTCAATGCCGTCGTCGAGGGCAGTGAGTTCATGCCGCAGGGATACCCTTTTACGTGCGGGCTCAAGGTCCTGTGCGAGGGCGGTGTCGTCGAGTTCATGTTCCGGGCGGGCGGGGTGAGCGTCGAGATGGGCGGCGGCTCGTCGCTCATGGTGCATGAGGCGAGCAAGGCCTATTCCCTCGCAGCGAAACCCGGCGATCCTTATGAGAACCAGATCGCTTACTTCGTCGAGTGCGTACGCAATGAACGGACGCCTGCGCTCGGCACGGCCGAACAGGCCCGTCTTGCGGTCGCGACGGCAAATGCGGCGCGGCGCTCGCTCGAAACCGGAATGGTTGTTCCGCTGTGACCCGTCTTGCCGCCCTCGCCATCGTCGCTCATCCAGACGATATCGAGTTCGTCATGGCGGGCGCGCTTTTGCTCCTCAAGGACAGAGGCGCCGAAATCCATTTCTGGAATCTCGCCAACGGCTGCTACGGCTCGATGGTGCACGCGAAGGCCGACATCACGCGTATCCGCGCCGAGGAAGCGCGGGCCGCGGCTGAGACGGTGGGAGCGACGATCCACCGTGCGATTTGCGACGACCTCGGCATTCTCTACACGCCCGAGCTCATCGCCAAGGTGGTTTCGGTCGTGCGCGCGGTGAAGCCGCAGATCCTCCTGACCCACTCGCCTCAGGATTACATGGAAGATCACATGAATGCCTCGCGGCTGGCCGTGACCGGCGCGTTCATTCGTGCCGCGCCCAATTACGTCAGCGATCCTCCCGTCGACGCATGGCCGGGCGAGACCGTTGTCTACCACGCGCTTCCGCACGGGCTCAGAGGGCCGCTCCGGCAGACGATCCGGGCGGAGCTCTATGTCGACATCGGAAGCGTGCTCGCCCGTAAGCGGGAGCTCCTGGCAGAGCACCGAAGCCAGCAGGAATGGCTCGACGCTACGCAGGGAATAGGCTCGATGGTCGCGGAGATGGTGCACTTCGGCGCTGCGGTCGGAGCAATGTCGGGCCGCTTCGAGTACGCGGAGGGTTTCCGCCGCCATCTTCATTATGGCTTCGGCGCTGAAGCATCCGATCCCTTGCGGGACGCGCTCGGCGACAAGGTCTGGGCCGATCCGGGGTATGTGCCCTAGTCCGTTAGATAGTATGCCGAAGCACACGGTCGATGAGGCGAGGGCGATTGCGACGCTCCAGGCGGCGATACGCCACCCGAGCATCACCGGGGCCGAGGCCGGCTTCGCGGCCTATCTGGCGGATATCTTACGTGAGCTCGGGATGGAGGGGATCGCTCGCGACTTTCTTCCCGGGCGGCCCAACGTGGTTGCGGTGCGGCGGGGGACCGGAGGAGGCAAATGTCTTCTGCTCATCGGGCATACGGACGTCGTTCACGTGCGCGGCTGGCGGGAGCGGTGGGCCGACGATCCGCGGGAAGACCCATTCGGGGCTGCGATGGTCGACGGAGCAATCTGGGGACGCGGCTCGGCCGATCTCAAGGCCGGGATCGCGATGACGATCGAAGCCGTCCGTACGCTGAAGGACGAACCGTTGGCGGGGGACGTAATCCTCGCCTTCGTGGGCGATGAAGAGAGCGGCGAGGCCGGAATGGGAGTCAGCGCCGGGATGAAGGCGCTTATGCCGATGTTCGACGCGGGCGAACTGCAGCGGCCCGATTTCGCCATCTACGTCGAGCCGACCACGCTCGACATCTACCCGGCCCAGATGGGCTTCTTCATCGCCGAGATCGAGGTCAACGGCCGCACGGCCTATTTCGGGGTGCCGGAGCAGGGCGTCGACGCGCTCAAGGCCACCCATGCGATTCTCGCGGCGTTGTGGAAGCATTCGGATGATCTCGAACAGCGCGGCTCGCATGATCTGGTCGGCCGCTCCTTCCTATTGGTCACCTCGATCGAGGGCGGCGGACTCGTGGCCGTTCCCGGCCGCTGCAGGTTCAGCCTGATCCGGAAGCTGAGACCGGGAGAGGGCTTGGACGATGCTCGCAACGAGCTCGAGGCCGCTGTGCGAGGCGCGCCCGTCGATCCTGAGATCGAGATCTCATTCGCTTACCCGGCGGGGCGCGACCACCCGATTGGCGGGCTCCCGGCCGAAATCAGCGCCGATGCCGAACCGGTGGCTCTCTTGCAGTCGATCGTGACGGGGGGGTCGCCCGATCGCGGCCGCATCAAAGGTGCGCCGTTCTGGTCGGAAGCTTCCTTCCTTGTCGAGCGCGGCATCCCGGCCGTCTACTTCGCGCCAGGCGACATCAGCATCTGCCACACCTCGGAAGAGCGTGTTCCCGTTGCGGAATATCTGACCGGTATTGCGGCCCTCACCGAATTCATCGCACGATACTGTTCGCCGCCAACTTCGAGATCATAAGGAGAAGCAAGGATGCTTGGGAGAAAACACTTCGGATTCGGCCTGGCGCTCGCGCTCGGCCTCTCGTCGGCTCTGGCCCTGGCCCAGACTAAAGGTCCCAAGGGCGAAGCGCCCACCCCGGCGAGCGACATCAAGCTCAGCGACGACGAAGTCGCCAAGCTCAAGCAGGGCAATCACACCGCAGCGCTGCTCTGGCACACTTCGTCCGATTTCGTGAATGCGGTGACGGCGGGCGCCAAGGACGAGTTCGGCCGGCTCGGGATATCGATCGTCGCGACGACGGATGCGGGTTTCGATGCGGCGAAGCAAAAGAGCGACATCGAGACCGTTCTTGCCAAAAAACCGAGCGCGATTCTCGCTCTGCCGCTCGATCCGACGACCTCAGCCGAGGCGTTCCGCCCGGCTGTCGAGGCCGGTACCAAGATCGTGCTGCTCTCGAATACGCCGAGCGGCTACGAGCAGGGCAAGGACTTCGTTGCGGTCGTCACTGACGATCTCTTCCAGATGGGAAAGCAGGCGGCTGACGCGCTCGCCACCGCGATGGGGAAAAAAGGCAAGGTCGCCTGGATCTATCACGACGCGCAGTACTACGTGACCAATCAGCGCGACAACGCCTTCAAGTCAACGATCGAGAAGGACTATCCCGACATCAAGATCGTCGCCGAGCAGGGCATCGTCGATCCGGCCCGCGCCGAGGAGATCGCCAACGCCCTTCTCCTCAAGACTCCCGATCTCGACGGTATCTACGTGACCTGGGCCGAGCCCGCGGAAGGCGTGCTTGCGGCGCTCCGCGCGGCGGGAAACACGCACACCAAGATCGTAACGCTTGACCTCTCGGAGCCGATCGCCCTCGACATGGTGCAGGGCGGCAACGTCGTCGCGATCGTGGCGGACCAGGCCTACGAGCTCGGCCGCGCGATGGCGACGGTTGCGGGGTATGGTCTGGTTGGCAAACAGGCGCCGCCTTTCATCGTGGCGCCGGTCATCACGGTCACCAAGGCCAATGTCGCACAAGGCTGGCAGACCTCGCTCCACCGCGACCCGCCGCAGAGCGTCACTGATGCAGCAAAATAGAGGAGGAGACATGAAACCCACATCGTTCTGGATCGGTGCAGTCGCGCTCGCATGCGCGCTCGCCGCATCGTCGCTCGCGATTGCGGGTGAGACGAAAGGTCCGCACGGCGAGACGGCCACCCCCGCCGCCAGTCTCATGCTCACGCCCGAGGAGGAGGCGAAGATCAAGGCCGGCAACTTCACGGCGGCCCTCGCCTGGCACACGCAGTCGGACTATACGGCCGCCGTCGATCAGGGTGCCAACGACGAGTTCAAGCGGCTCGGGATTTCCGTGGTGGCGGAGGCCAATGCGGGATTCGACGCGGCGAAGCAAAAGAGCGACGTCGAGACGATCCTCGCCAGGAAGCCGAACATCATCCTGTCCTTGCCGGTCGATCCCGACACGGCGCCCGAGGTCTATCGGCCGGCGATCGAAGCGGGCGTGGTGCTGGGCTTCGTCGACAATGCCCCCAAAGGCTTCGAGCAGGGCAGGGACTACGCGACGATCGTCTCCGACGACCTCTTCCAGATGGGCGCCAAGGCCGCCGACGCCATGGCCGCGGCGATCGGCAACAAGGGGAAGGTCGGCTATCTCTTCCACGACGCCAGCTTCTACGTGACGAACCAGCGCGACCAGGCGTTCAAGGAGACGATCCAGACCAAGTACAAGGACATCGCGATCGTCGCCGACCAAGGGCTCGCCGATCCGACGCGCGGTGAGGACGTCATCAACGCGTTCATGCTCAAGCATCCCGACATCGATGCGGTCTACGTGACCTGGGCCGAGCCCGCCGAGTTCGTCCTCGCGGCGCTGCGCAACAACGGCAACACGCATACGAGGGTCGTGACCCTCGATCTTTCCGAGCCGCTCGCGCTCGACATGGTGAAGGGCGGCAACGTCGCAGCGATCGTCGCCGATGAAGCCTACGGTATTGGCGCCACGCTCGCGCGCGCTACGGCGGCCAAGCTCCTGAACAAGGATCTTGCGCCCTACTACGCGGTCGGGGCCATCGCGATCACCAAGGACAATCTCAAGGAGGGCTGGTTCCAATCGCTTCACCGCGACCCGCCGGCATCGCTCACCGGGGCGCAGTAGATGAATGGCGCGCTGTCCGCGCTGAAATCGATCGATCCGAGCCGATACGTCGTTTACGTCGGCTTCCTGCTGATCCTC
>JBJMRA010000053.1:0-14020 GCA_045802365.1 Hyphomicrobiales bacterium
ATCGGCGAAGGAGGCATGGTAGATGTTCTGGATGCCGTGCCGGACGCACTGCTTCACCGATCCTGATGAGCGGGCGTGTGCGGCGACCACCTTTCCGCGGAGCTTCGCTTCCTTGACCGCCATTGCCACCTCTTCCTCCGACATCGGCGTTTCTTCCGCGCCCATGCCGGTGATCGACTCGCCCGAAAGGTTGAGCTTGATCGAATCGACACCGTATTTGATGAGCGTGCGCACGGTGCGGCGCACCTCTTCAGGTCCTGAAACGACGATCCCGAGGTTGAGGCCTTCATGCGGGATGTGGGAGGGAGCGGAATCACCAAGCCCGCCCACGGTGGTGATCTCGGGCCCGGCGGCCGTATAGCGGGGACCCGGCAGCCTGCCCGCGTTGATGAAGTTCCGGATCACGACGTCGAGCCTCGGCTTAGCGGCGGCGGCGCCGCGGCCCGCCGTGAAACCCGCCTCGAGGACGAGCTTCGCCATCTCGGCGGTCACCAGGATGTGCTCCTCGGGCGGCATCATCTGGATGGGCTCGATGCCGGGTGCATTATTCCATGAGAGGTGAAGATGCGCGTCGATGAGGCCCGGCATGAGCGTGGCCCCGGCGCCGTCGATCACAGTCGTGCCGTGCGTCGGAAAGGTGCGCAACCCGCGGCCGACGTGCTTGATGCGATTGCCCTGGACGACGACCTCGCCCGTGAAGGGATACTCACCGGACGCATCGAGGACCCTCACATTCGTGAAGACGATATGGTCGTTGCCATTCCGGTAGGAGGTGGATGACGACGCCGTGCTGAGGCGGGTTACGGTTCTCGAGTCCTCGGCCATGCCGCTTCTCTCCCTTGCCGCTCAGGGACGGTTCTTGGTCAGGAACTCCCTGAGGCTCGCATTGCATTCGTCGGGCTTTTCGACGGTCGTCCAATGCCCGCACTTCCCGAGCACTGTAGCACCAGCTCGGCGGAAACGCTCGCGCATCATGTTGACGGCGGAGGGCGGGGCGACCTGGTCCTCTTCCCCGGTCACCAGAAGCACCGGACAGGCGATCCGGCCGGGATCGACGGCGCGCGCCTCAGCGAGCGCCTCGCAGGTCGAAGCATAGCCTTCGGGGTCTTGGCGCATGAGGCTTTCGCGCACGAAGGCGACTGCAGCGAGCCGTTTTTGCCGCGTCTCGGCCGAGAGGCCGGAGCCAACGATCGCGTCGGCGATGCCCTGCATGCCCTCCGCACGGGCCCGTTTGGCCCTTTCCCGGAACGCATCGCGGGCGGAGGACGGAGGCTCGCTGATGGGGCCGAACATCACGAGCCCAGCGGCGAGCTCGGGGGATTGAGCGGCCACATGCTGGCAGACGATGGTTCCCATGGAATGACCGACGAGGATCGCCCGGCCCACGTTCAGGACCCGCGCGAGCGCCACGATATGGTCGGCGAAGAGCTCGATCGAGAGTTTCTGGGCTCCGAGACGCGTCCGCCCGGAGCCTGGAAGATCGGGCCTGATCGCCCGATGCCGCCCGAGCACCGCCATTTGCGGGCAGAAGGTATTGGACGAGCCGCCGAGCCCGTGGATGAGGATGACGGTGTCGCCGGCCCCGTCGACCTCGGCTTCCATCCGCTCGATCGTGTGCGTGCTCACGCCCGAACCGCTTCAACCGGGTTCTCGATCACGCCAATTCCGGAAACCTCTATTCTCACCTTATCGCCGGGCTTGAGGAACTTCGGGGGGTTGAAGCCGATGCCGACGCCGGCGGGTGTGCCCGTTGCGATAATGTCGCCCGCAATAAGCGTGATGCCGTTCGAGATGGTCGCGATGAGCGTCGGGACATCGAAGATGAGATCGGCGGTGTTGCCGTTCTGGCGCGGCTCGCCGTTGATCTGCGACATGACCTTGGTGTCGCCAAGATCCAGTTCGTCGGCCGTGACCGCCCATGGGCCCATCGGGCAGAAGGTGTCCTGCGACTTGCCGAGCAGCCACTGCTTGTGGCGGTTCTGAAGGTCTCGCGCAGTGACGTCATTGACGATCGTGTAGCCCCAGACGTGCTCCATCGCCTGGCTCTCCGGGATGTTGCGCCCGCCCTTGCCGATGATCACCGCAAGCTCGGCCTCGTAGTCGATGTTTTCGGAAACGGCGCGGTCGATCAGGATCGGATCGCCGGTCGCGATTACGCTCTGGGGCAACTTCGAAAAGATGATCGGGTGCTCGGGGATGGCTCCCCCTCCGGCACTCGTGTCGTAGCCGGACTTGACGAACTCCTGGGCGTGCTCGCGGTAATTCTTGCCGACGCAGAAGAGATTGCGGGCGGGTCGCGGGATGGGAGCCCTGAGGCGCACGTCCGAGAGGGGAACCGGCTGTCCGAAGGGAGGCAATTTGGATTGACCGAGCATCCTCTCGATGATGCACAGAATGCCGCGCTCCGCGTCGATCGAGCTCACGTCTAGCGGCTCGATCACCGAACGCTCCGTATCGACGCGGCCGACATAGGACCACTCGCCGACCTTATATGCTGCTAATTTCATGGGTTTCCCGCCTCACGCGAGCATAGGCGCGCGGCGCGCGGGAAGTCCAGATCAGGCGGAGTTCAAGCGCTCGAGCAGCGCGACGGCGGCGGCGGGCGCCCTCACTTTGGCACCGTTGATCATGAATATGAATACGTCGCGGCCCTTCGCGAGGGGCAATGGCCCGGCGAGCGGCGGCATGTCGTCCGGCTCGCGGCCCTCCGCCCACGTCTTCGCGCGCTTCGACCATTTGGCGAGATCGTGGCCTGGATAACCGGCCGGTTCGTCCTCGATTGCACGCTGCAGCCGCGCATAGATGAAATCGCCGGACGCATCGGAGATGAGCGGATAGTCGTCGTGGTCGGCGAGGACGATCGCGATGCCCACCTTGCGGGCAAGCGCGACAAAATTGGGGCTCACGAAACTCTGATGGCGCACCTCCACGACATGCCGAAGCGGCCGCCGTTCGAATGAGCGAGGCAAGAGGTCGAGGAACTGAGCGAAATCCTTCTCATCGAATGCCTTGGTCGGCGCGAACTGCCACAGGATAGGCCCGAGCTTGTGCTTCAGTTCGGTGATGCCGCTCTCGAGGAAGCGGTCGATCGATGGCTTCGCTTCGGCCAGCACGCGCCGGTTGACGGCATAGCGCGGGGCCTTGAGCGAAAAGACGAAATCGTCCGGCGTCTCGGATGCCCACTTGCGGAAGTCTTCCGGTCTCTGTGTGCGGTAAAAGGTCCCGTTTACCTCGATGGCATTGACCTGCCGGCTCGCGAATTCGAGCTCGCGCGCGTGCGGCAAGCCTTTTGGATAAAAAACTCCGCGCCACGGCTCGAACGTCCATCCGCCGATTCCGACCCGTACCTTCCGCATAACCACACCCGTACCCGACCTAGAGGAACGATTTCCCCACGACGCGCTTAATTATCGCTAGGCGAACTGCAAATGAAGGGAGATCGACATGCCACCGTCTGCAGGCCGTATGAACAGCGAGCGTGAGTTCGAGCGCCGCAATTTCGGCAATACCGTCCTTCGCGACATGCTGTCCCTCGTTTCGGGAGTCGCCGGATCGACGAAGCACCTCGGAGCGGAGAAGATCCACGCCGTCGCCGAAGCGACGCGCACGTTCGGCGAGGACCTCGACGACATTCCGCAGCTACGCGAATATGCCGATTCAGCAGCCGCCGGTCTCGATGAGCTCGGCGAGTATATCGAGCGGACCGAGATCCCGGACATCCTCGACGACGCGATCGACTACGCCAGGCGCCAGCCCATGATGACGGCGGCGCTTGCAATTGCCGCCGGCATTGTCGTCACCCAGGTGATGCGAAATTGGCGGATGACGCAATCGAGCGGCGAGGGAAGGCAACGCAGGCGCGGCGGCCGGGGCGGCGCAGCCAGACGCATGCACTGATGCGCGAATCCGGATTCATCATGGAGAGTCCGCGGGACACGGAAAGCATCCCGGGCCTGATCCGTGAGGCGATCGAGGAGGCGCGAGATTGGGTCAAATCCGAAATTGCTCTCGCCCGGGCTCAGATCGCCAAGGCGGCGGGCGACTATGCCTCCGCAGCCGTCGCTTGGGGCATTGCGGTCGTACTTGTCGTGCTTGGAATAGTCTATCTTGGATTCGCGGTGATCCTACTGCTCAGCCCCTATCTGGGCCCTGCGGCGTCCGCCGCGGTAGTGGCCTTCGGAATGCTCCTCGCCGCGCTCGCCGCCTTCCTTTACGGTCGAGCCAAGTTCCTCCGGGCGAGGCTCGTGCCGCGGAGGCTCGAGCGGGCGCTCAGCACCGCTGATCACGGCCGCGAGAGGGACATCCATTGAGGAAGCTCGCCATGCTCGAAGCGGAGGCGGAGGCCAGGCGCTCCCGTTTCGAGAGTACGATGAGAAGGCTCGAGGAGAAGACGAAGCCTCGGAGCCTGATCGACACGGTGATCGCAAGAGTGGGCGCGCCGACATCGCGCGAGATCGCCGAAGTGCTCCGCCGGAACCCGATGCTGGCGGCGGTTCTCGCGCTCTGGGTGGGCGCCATTGCGATCGAAGTCATTCGGGTGAGGAAGCAACGGACGGTTCTCGATGGCGCCCACGCGAGCGTAGCGCCTCATCGGAATCGCCTAACATCAGCGTCATGAACACAGGAGACTCCCATGGCACCTGACGATACCAACACCAACCAGAGTACAGGCGTGACGGATACGACAAAGACGGGCCGCCAGAGCAGAGATGCGAAGCGGGGAAGCTTCGGAGAGAGCGGCAAGCGCGGCTCGGAGCCGACTCAGAGCCGATCCGGCCGAGGCTCCAGCATGAGCGAAGGAACGTCCTCGCTTAACCGTCGCGCCAAGCGCATGATGAACGACGCTGGAGAATGGGCGGAAGAGACGACGAGCGCCCTCCCGCGGATTGCGAAGAACTTGCATCTGCCGTCACCGTCGCTTCCGAGCATCACCGACGCCAATCCTCTCATCTTGGGCGCCGTCGGGCTCGGGCTTGGCGTCATTATCGGCGCGCTCCTCCCCCGGAACATGATCGACAGCAGCATGCACGGGCTCGGCATGTCGAATGGCGGCCGCTCGTCGCGCTCGCAGGATAGCTCAAGCGACGAGACGTCCCGATCCTCGGGCCGGTCGACGAGCCGGTTATCGCGGAGCGGATCCGGCCGCGGCCGCTCGCGCAAGGCAGTTAAGTCGTAGGAAGGTCACCTTCCCCCTCGCGGGGGAGGGTGGCCCTTTTTGCCCAAAGCTCCGGCTTTCGCTGGAATGACGGAGATGTTTGAGGGCACGGTCTCGCCGCTAGCTAAAAGGCCGTCTGCGTTGACGAGGCGCGGCCCGCGGCTGGGATCCCAGAAGACAATCTCGTCCGGTGCCGGAGACGGTACCGGCACGACGGCTGATTTCGCGAATCTGGCGACGACTTCGGGTGCGTCTCTGCCTGCCGCCAATCCCGCCTGAAAAGACCTGAGAATGCGGGCATCGATGCGTTCTGGGGCGGAACTTACAGCCATGATCGAAATGCCTCCCGGGTGCTCGGCGGGGAGAAGCTCGGACGCATCGTCGATCACAATCCAGTGCGGGCGTCCCGTTTCGGCTCTCTTCCTCTGAAGCTCCGACAAGAGGCTTTGGACGAAGGCCGGCCGCGCGCCGGCATCGAGGGCGCTCATGTTGACGACCACGTTCACCCCTTGCACCACGAGCTTATCAATCTCGCTCGTTTGAGGCGGCGTCGCCGCATCGCCAACCGATACCGCTTTCTCAAGCTCGGCATACCGCCCGATCGAATCGAGCATGCAGAAGTGGAACTCGCGCTCGCTCATCTGCCTCGTCAGGCCCGCCACCAGGTCCGTAGTGTCGGACCTGCCTGCGATAAGTACGCTGCCCGAGGCCGGGCCGAGATGGACCTCCGTCCCATCGGACTCGGTTCCAATCACCAGTCCATGCCGGCCCGGCGCCACGATGGCGATGTCCCGCTCCATGACCATTCGAACGAGCTCGGCCACGCCGGCGCCCCGCGCGCCCTTGAGCCTGATATCGGCCGTGTCCTTGACCATCGGCAGCGCGTTCGCGACCGCCGCCGAGCAACCGCAGGCGCGCAGGAAGGCGTGATCGTTCTCAGCGTCCCCGACCCCCACTACGTTGTGGCGTGACATGTGCAATTCTTCGAGCGCCGCTGCGAGACCCGTCGCCTTGTTGACGCCGGCCGGGAGCACCATCACCGCTCCCTTGTTGAAGATGATCTGAAGCTCGAGGCCGAGCTCGTGGATGGCCTCGAGCACCGCCGTCTGGTGAGGCTCCCAGGTGGCGACGATCGAGCGCCCGACTGAGACCGGCATCACGTTCTTCGATGCGAGCCGCGCGATGAATTTGTCGGAGGGCGGAGGAGCTATGACGCGCTCCTCTTTGGTTCGAGGGTAGTAGAGGAGTGCCCCGTTCTCGGCCACCACGATGTCGAAGAGCTCGATCGGCGGAAACACGTCGAGGAGCTCCGGCAGCTCGCGTCCGGTGACGAGAATGAGCCTTCGCCCCGTCCGTTTGAGGTCCTCGAGCGCTGCGCACGTCTCCGGCTCGACAGCCCCTTCGGTCGCGATCGTGCCGTCGTAATCCGTTGCGAGCGCAAGAAAATACAATCGAACCCTCCGCATCATCTGAACGCCCCCGTCGCGTATTTCGTTCCGGAGTGGAACCCGTGCCGGCGAGCCCGGTTAGGCCCGGAAAGGAGAGCGTCAGATGGCAACCGATCGAAACAGAAAGTCCGAGAAGCCGGAGGAGAAGCGCAAGATCGAGGAAGACCGCAAGGAGCGGCCGGTTCCGATCACCGAACCCACCGATCGGGGAGTTGAGAACGCCGACAACTCCGACTATACCGACGGCACGAATATCGGACCGTAGCGCCATTGCAATCAGGAAGACCCTCCATCACTGTCGGGAGATGGAGAGCCAAGCCGCCGACTACCGTCGAATGTTCCTCGCCACGCCGGGGAAGACGTTCTCGCTTTCTGCAATCGATCCGCGTGCGACGGATCCGCTCGACGACAAGCATCAGGCCAAGACGCAGCTCCTCGACGATGCGAAGGTCATCGACGAGCTGCAGGATCGGCTCTACGCCGAGGGCACACGCGCCTTGCTCGTGGTGCTCCAGGGCATGGATTGCAGCGGCAAGGACGGCACGATCAGGACCGTCTTTGGAGAGGTCAGCCCGATCGGAGTTGAAGTAACTTCCTTCAAGGCGCCCTCGGCTGAGGAGCGTGCGCACGATTTCTTGTGGCGCATCCACGCTGCTGCTCCTCCCAAAGGATTCATCGGAATATTCAATCGCTCGCAGTACGAAGACGTGCTCGTCGTAAAAGTGAGAGAGCTTGCGCCTGCCGCCGAGGTCGAGCGGCGGTACGATGACATCAACCGGTTCGAGAAGCATCTCGCCGACAACGGAGCGCGAATTCTGAAGTTCATGCTTCACATCTCGAAAGAGGAACAGGCGCAACGTCTGCGAGAACGCGTCGAGGATCCGAAAAAGCAGTGGAAGTTCAATCCGGGCGACCTCGACGACCGCAAGCTGTGGAGCGAGTTCATGGCGGCTTACGAGACCGCCGTGAACCGGTGCTCGACACCATATGCGCCGTGGTACGTCATCCCCTCCGATCGGAACTGGTTGCGGAACGCCGCGATCGCCCGCATCGTCCGCATCACCCTCGAGGAGATGGATCCGCGCTATCCGAAACTCGCGTGGGATCCGAAGTCGATCACCATCGAGTAAGTATCTCGTCGCGCAATGGACGTCAGCACCATCTACTATCTGACGACAATCGAGTTCGGCGCGGGTGCGCTCCCGAAGCTCCGGGACGGCTTGGCAGTTCTAAAGCTGTCGAGGCCGCTCATCGTGAGCGATAACGGCGTTGCCGCGCTTGGACTCGTCGGGCGTGCAGCCGAACTGTGCCCAACCGGGTCACCGGCTTTTCTCGGTGTGGAGACCAATCCGACCGAAGAGGCCGTCGCTCGTGCGCTCGACGTCTACCGGCAGGCGGGATGCGACGGGTTGGTGGCGATAGGCGGGGGCTCGCCCATTGATCTGGCGAAGGCGGTGGCTCTGCTTTCGACCCATCCGGGACCGCTCGGCACCTATGCCGCTATCCGCGGCGGTATCTCCAGGATCACGCCCGCGGTCGCGCCGGTGATTGCGATTCCCACGACGGCGGGCACAGGGTCGGAAGTGGGTCGGGCGAGCCTCATCACGCTCGATACGGGCGAGAAACTCGGTTTCATCAGCCAGCATCTCATCCCGAAGCTCGCAATCTGCGATCCCGACCTTACGATCGGGATGCCGCCGCGCCTCACCGCCGCGACCGGTCTCGATGCGCTGTCGCATTGCATCGAGACGTTCCTCTCGCCGCGGTTCAATCCGCCCGCGGACGCCATCGCTCTCGACGGCGTCCGCCGGATCTGGCGCAACATCGAGCGCGCTGTCGATAACGGCAAGGATATTAGCGCGCGCACCGAAATGATGATGGGCGCGCTCGAGGGCGGGATGACCTTTCAGAAGGGGCTCGGCGCCGTCCATGCGCTGAGCCATGCGCTCGGAGGGCTGAAGCAGCCGGTCCTCCACCACGGGACGCTCAACGCCATTCTCCTGCCACCGGTGCTCCGGTTCAATGCATCGGATGCCGGCGCCAAGCTCGATCGGCTGGCGCAGGTCCTCGGGTTGGGATCGGCTGACGGGATGCCCGGAGCCCTGGGATCGCTCAACGAGCGGCTTGGCATCCCGGCGGGTCTCGCGAGCTTGGGCGTATCCGACGCGGTGATCCCGGAGGTTGTCGCCAAGGCGCTGCAGGATCACAGCCATGCCACCAATCCGCGGCCCGCCACCGCTGAGGACTACGAGGCCATTTTGCGCGAAGCCATGGTCTGAATTCTCAGCCGTCCTCGCACCTCAATCGGTCGCGATTTGGACAAAGGCTTCAGAGGAGAACACGCCTTCTTGCGCAATCCAATGTAAGCGTCTGGTGAACCTGAACGGTTCGGGCGGGTTTGGAGGCGCGCGCTCAATTTCAGGTTCTGCCGATTAGAGCCACGCCACCACATCTCCGCCCTGTTTCGGCCGAGGCTTTACGTCGTGATGGTCTGATGGGCTTACGTCACGGCTGCACATTTCACCCATCCGTCATCGCTGAGCAACATCGCCTCGTCTTACTGCCGTGGCGAACGGGATAGGTCCTGTCCCCAAGCTCAACATCAAACGGAGGCGTCCCATGCGTCACTTACGTGCGCACCTCAGCTACGGCGCGGCGGCCATTCTGGCCGGCATGCTGACCCTGGCCCACGGCACAGCCGCTGAAGCGGCCTGCAAGCTCAACTCCGCCGAGGGCAAGATCAAGCGCGTGATCTATCTCACCTTCGATAATGTGCATCTTCGGCGCGATGATCCGAACGTGCCGTCCGACCTCGAGCAGATGCCCACCTTGCTCAACTTTCTCCTCGACAACGGGACGGTTTCCGGAAACCATCACACCGCTCTCATCTCGCATACGGCGACTGGAATCCTGACGGCCCTCACTGGCCTCTACGGCGAACGCATGGGCGTCCCCGTGTCCAACAGCTACGGCTTCTTCCGGCCCGATGGTTCGGTCGGATTCACGAGCTCGTTCTTGTATTGGACGGCGCTTGGGGGCGACGGCAAACCGAACATGATCGATGAGAATGGCAAGACGGCTCCAGCGCCCTGGGTTCCGTTTACGCGCGCAGGATGCGACGTCGGCGGCTTCTCAGTCGCGAACATAGAGCTGGAGAGAGTGCCCGACGATGTCACGACCTTCTTCGGAGAGGGATCGAAGGAAGACAAACGGGTAAAGGCCGCGCTAGCACTTCCCGATACGCCCGGGAATCAAGCGGCGCGGACGAAGCCCACGACCGATTTCCTCGGCATTGCCATCCATTGCGCGAAGGGCAGCGCCCTCTGCAGCAACCAGCACGCCAAGCCCGATCCCCTGCCCGATGAACGGGGCGGCTATGTCGGGTACAAAGGCCTCTTCGGGAACGTCAACGTCCAGCCGGTGATCTCTCCGACGGGTCCCGTCAAGGACATCAACGGCAACGATGTCCAGGATGCCTATGGGCAACCTGGATTTCCGAACGTGTTCAATCCCACGGCGGCGCAGTCACTCGGCTATGCCGCGACAATGCTCGAAGCGGGTGTCCCGGTCGTCTACGTTTATGTGGTGGACGTGCACGAACGTAATCCGCGCCCGCTTGACCCTGTCACCAACAAGCCCTCGCCCAATCGGGCATTCGGTCCAGGTGAAGCTGAATATGTGGCGCAACTCAGGGCATACGACCAAGCCTTCGGCAAGTTCTTCACGCGGCTGGCAGCCGACGGGATCACCAAGGCGAATACCCTCTTCGTGGTCGTGCCGGACGAGAACGACCATTTCGTCGGCAGCAAGCCTAGCCCGGCTGGATGCGATGGCGTGAACGTAGCCTGCACCTACACGGCGGCCGCCGAGATCAACGCTCACCTCAATCGCGTGCTGCTCACGCAAACGGGCAATTCGACTCCGTTCGCCATCCACAGCGACTCCGCTCCGACGATCTACATCAACGGCGAGCCGGATGCGACGGCGGCGGTAACGCGCCAGATGGAGCATGATCTCGATGCGCTCGTTGGCCTCAACCCGATCACCGGGAAGACGGACAAGCTGTCCAAGTATTTGGCGGACGAGGCCGAGATGAAGTTCCTGCACATGGTCACATCTAGTCCGGACCGCACTCCCACTATGACCATGTTCGGCGATAACGACTATTTCTTCTCGAATGTGTCGTCGCTCACGCCATGCACGCAGGATCCTCCCTGCCTTAGCGTGCCGCAACCGCCTCAGGCGACCTTCGCCTGGAATCACGGAGACATTCAGCGCGATATCACCCGGGCGTGGCTCGCCATGGTTGGACCCGGCGTCAAGGATGAAGGGCGGGATGATCGCGTCTTCTCCGATCATACCGATGTTCGTCCGACGATGATGGCCCTCCTCGGTCTCCAGGACAGCTACGTTCACGATGGCCGCATCCTGATCGAGAAACTGACCCGCGGCGCACTGCCCGTTCCGCTTGGCGTTCCGTCCGAACAGTACGCTGAGCTTGGCGCCGCCTATAAGCAGCTGAACGCGCCTCTAGGCGCACTCGGAAGGAGCAGCGTCGTTGCGGCAAACCGGGCCGTCACGGGCGGGGACAATGGTTACAATCGCTATCTCAAGGCGATGGCCAAGCTCACCGCCGGCCGTGATGCGGTCGCCTCTCAAATGAAGGCGATCCTCAACCGGAGCGTCACATCCTCGCGGAGCGCTGTTGCATCGCGCAATGCGTCGGATCTTTTGAATAGGGCAGTGGAACTTATGCAGCAGATGCGCCGCCTAGCGACTGGGAGCATCTCCGCCGAGCGCTCCTGAGAAGGTGTGGAGGAGTCAAGTCCCCTGGGTGGTGAACTCCGGGGCCCATCGACTTGGGCCGCCCGAGTCGAGTTGCAGGGTTGACTGTTACAAGACCGTCATCACCCGGGAATAGTCGTTCGGGCACTGAACCTGTTCAACTCAGGAAAAATACATGATTGCGAGAGCAGTTCTAAGACTTGCCGAGACTCAGTTGCTTCTGGCCGCAATTGCACTGGGCGCTGGCGCAGCATCCTCTTCGTTCGGCGCAGAGTCCGCCTTCTCGTTCGGGCTCTGGGGCGACATGCCCTACGCCAAGGCGAAGGACGAGCCGAAGATACCCGCCCTCATCGCCAGTATGAACGCCTCCGACATCGCGTTCTCGATTTACGACGGCGACATCAAGGACGGCAGCTCGAAATGCACGGACGACGTCTTTGATGCGGCGATCAAGATGTTCGATCAGTTCAAGAAGCCTGTCGTCTACATCCCCGGCGACAATGAGTGGACCGACTGCCATCGCACCAACAACGGCGGTTACGACAATCTCGAGCGGCTCGACCATGTGCGAAAGGTCATGTTCGCGAAGCCGGAGACCTTCGGGATGGAGAGCATGGCCGTCGAGCGTCAGGGCGAGCCCGGCAAGAGCTTCGTTGAGAACGTAAGGTTCATGCGGGGACCCGCCATGTTCGTGGGACTCAACGTCCCCGGCAGCAACAACAACAAGGTGAATGACGAGAAATCATGCACCAGCAAGAGCGCCCGGACGCAAGCGCAGTGCGACGCCGACAACAAGGAATACGCAGAGCGCGACAGAGCCAACATCGACTGGATGAGAAAGTCCTTCGAAGCGGCGAAGGCGGCGCAAGCGAAGGGCGTGATGATCGTCATTCAGGCCGATCCGGGCTTCGATCTTCCCGAGACCGAGGAGGTGAACGAGAGCCGGACGCCGGACCGCGACGGTTATGCAGCCTTCTTGGACGCTCTCACGCAGGAAACGAAGGCCTATTCCGGACAGGTGGTGCTCGTTCATGGCGACACCCACTTCTTCAAGATCGACAAGCCTTTGATCGATGCGACCCACCTCCTGGCGAATTTCACGCGCGTGCAGACTTTCGGCAGTCCCAACGTGCACTGGATTCGAGTCACGGTAGAACCTGATTCAGCGGAAGTTTTCACCTTCCACCCGGTGATCGTCGAGGCGAACGAGTAGGCATTGAAGGGCGGCGGCTCTCGCCGCTCCAAGCCGGCAGCTCCTCCCTCCCTCCACGCGTTCCGCGTTGGGGAGGGAGTTTGCCCGCGCAGATGCGATGCGACTGCGCTCCACGGCGCCGGCCACCCCATCACTCGTGACACGAAGAATTATGTTGCGGGTTTCGCCGGAATGACAGGAGCTAGAAGGCTCTGAGCCTAGCAAATAGCTTCATTCACTGATGATCGAGCGGAGAGCTCCCGCACCACGACCTCGACAGATCCCTCGTCCGGTCCGCTGGGACCGACCCGTTTCGGCCGTCCTCGTACATCGATCGGTCGCGAATGGCTGACCCGTCGGCGCGCGCCCAATGCGATGCTATAGGGGCGAGGTCAGGGAGGAGAAGAATGAAATCGCATTACCGCGTGGCGATCATCGGCGGCGGCGTGGTCGGCGCCTCGGTCGCCTATCACCTCACCAAGTTCGGCTGGTCGGACGTCGCCCTCCTCGAGCGGAGCGTACTTACTGCGGGCTCCTCCTGGCATGCGGCCGGCGGCTACCACGCGCTCAATGCCGACCCCAACATCGCCTCGCTCCAGGCCTACACGATCGACGTGCTCTCGCAGCTGGAGAAAGAGACCGGGCAGGCGACAGGGCTGCACATGACGGGCGGCATCACCTTCGCCTGCACGTCCGACCGGTGGGAGTGGCTGCAGGCCGCCTACCGCGTCTTCCAGACCATGGGCATCGAAGATGTGCGGCTCATGACGCCCGAGGAGATCGAGGCCGCCTGCCCGATCATTACGACCGAGGGCATCTATGGCGGCATGTGGGCCGACCGGGAGGGCTATATCGACACAACCGGCGTGGTCCAGGCCTACGCCAAGGGTGCGAAGGTGCGCGGCGCCGAGGTCATCGAGCACAACCGCGTCCTCGAATTGAAGCAGCGGAGAGGTGGCGGCTGGGAGATTGTTACCGAGAAGGGAACGATCTCCGCCGAGCATATTGTCAATGCCGCGGGCCTCTGGGCGAAGCAGGTCGGCCGCATGGTGGGGCTCGACCTGCCGGTCTCGCCGCTCGAGCATCATTATCTCGTGACGGAGAGCGTGCCCGAGATCGAGGCGCTCGATTTCGAGGTACCGATGATGGTCGACCTCGACGGCTTCACCTACGCGAGGCAGGACCAGAAGGGGATGCTCGTCGGCATCTACGAGATCAACCACAAGCACTGGAACATGGATGGCGCGCCGTGGGACTACGGCTTCGACCTCATCGCGCCCGACCTCGACCGGATCGAGAACGAGCTCGCGATCGGCTTCTCGCGCTACCCGGCGCTCGAGCGCGCCGGCATCAAGCGCTGGGTCAATGGCGCCTTTACTTTCACGCCCGACGGCAACCCACTGGTTGGGCCGGTGCACGGGGTACCGGGCTACTGGCTCG
>JBJMRA010000054.1:0-8639 GCA_045802365.1 Hyphomicrobiales bacterium
CTGGCGGCGGAGGGTAGACAGGATCCTTGGCGGTGGCCCGCCCGGACGAGAAACTCGCATTGTTCATAGGCGAGCAATGACGGAAGCATCACCGCCGTTCCCACCTAGCCGCTTCCGCTCAACCCCAGGCGTTGCGCGAGCCCGATGCGCTGCAGCTTCCCCGTCGCGCCCTTGGGTATCTCGGGCAGGAACACGATGCGCCGCGGTACCTTGAAATCGGCGAGACGGGTGGCGGCAAAAGCCCTGAGTTCCTGTTCGCTGGCGCTCTTCTCCTCGTAGAGGACGACTGCGGCGGCAACCTCCTCCCCGAGCTTGTCATGGGGCAAAGCAAAGGTCACGACCTGCGCGACTGCCGGATGGTCCATGAGAACGTCGTCGACCTCGCGAGGTGCGATTTTCTCGCCTCCGCGGTTGATGATCTCCTTAAGCCTGCCCGTTAGATGCAGGTATCCGTCTCCGTCGAGCCGTCCCTCATCGCCGGTACGGAACCAGCCGTCGATGAAAGCCTCCGCATTCGCTTTCGGATTGTTGGCATAGCCCCAGGTGACGTTTTCGCCCCGGATTACAACCTCGCCGGGTTCTCCCTGCGAAGTGAGGCCGCCGTCGGCGCGCATGATGGCGATCTCGGGGCCCGCGGGGGGGCCGACGCTGCCGGGCTTCCGCGGCCGCGGCGGGAGGGGATTGCTCGTCATCTGGTGCGAGGCTTCCGTCATCCCATAGGACTCGACGACGGGACAGCCAAAGGCCCGTTCGAGCTCGCTCATTACCTGCGGCGGCAGCGACGCGGAGGAGGAACGAATCACGCGGATCGATCGCCGGGAGAGCACGTCGGCGTTGCGCTCGGCGCGCGCGAGGATCGCCTGATGCATTGTCGGCACCGCCGTGTACCAGGTCGCCTCCGATTCATCGAGCCATCCGAAGAACTTGAACGCGTTGAAGCCTGGCGGGCAGAACACGCTCGCCTTCGCCCAGAGCGAGGAGAGAAGCGCGCCGACCAGTCCGTGAATATGGAAGAGCGGCATGATGACGAGACAGCGATCCGCAGGCGTGAGGGCGAGGGTAGCCGCGATATTGCCTGCCGACGCCGCGAGATTCCGGTGCCGGAGGGGAACGATCTTCGGCCTGGATGTGGTGCCGGAGGTATGGAGCACGAGTGCGACATCCTCGGGCTTGGGCGGTGAGGCCTTCTGGTCCGAGAATGGAACGGATAGCGCAAAACTCCCGGCGGGCCCCTCCTCCTCGGGCGCAAGTTCGATGATCGGAATGTTTCGATTGGCCGCGACCGTCCGGGCAGGAGAGTCCCGGCCCGCCTCGATCACGAGCGCCTTGGCATCGAGATCGCCGAGATAGAAGTCGAATTCTTCCGCGCGATAGGCGGAATTGAAAGGCGCGGCGATCGCCGAGCTTGCGACGGCGATGAAAGCCGCCGCCATTTCGGGACCGTTCGGCATGATCACGGCAACCGCATCCCCCTGCCCGATGCCACACGCCCTGAGGGCGCCGCGGGTCCGGTCTGCCAGGCGCGTCAGATCGCCCCGCGACAGGGGTTTTCGCGCGGGGGCGGCAATGGCGGTAAGGCTCGCTTCCCCCGCCGCCAGAACCTCGGGGATGGTAGCGTGCCGAGCGGCGCTCATCTCAAGACCTTCTTTGAAGCTGACGACCCGTTCCCATGCGTCCCCGGCCCTGCTCCGTCAAGCGGGAGAACGGCGACCACGTCTGGATCAGGCCTCGTTCGTAGTTCGAGTCTCGCTTGCACGCGGGCCCTGCCGCCTCCGCTTCGACGAAAGTCTGACCCGGCGCTTGCGCTCGAGGAACGCGTCGCGATCGGAAGCAGTGCGGTCGCGGCGAGGAGCATCGAGGTCTCGCGCTTGCTGCTCGGCCGGAGTTTCGGAAGGAGCCGCCCCAATATCATCCCACGACTCGGCTTCGCGATTTTCCCGAGTGTTGAAGTGGATCAGCGCTGAAACGGCGCACGCGCCGCCCCATAGCGCCGCTGCGACGGCCATCGATTCGGCGTCCCCGAACGCCAGAAGATACCACCTGCGACCACCATGAGAATCAGGCTCGCCACGATCGCCGCGCTATCCCGGGACCGCCAAGCAATGCCGATCGGAATGATGCCGAGCAACAGCCCAGCGATGATCTCAACGAGCATCGCTGACGCCATGACCGTTGTCCGGTTGCATCACCCGAGATTTTACATCTGCATCCATCGCGGCGAAGTCCCGTTCTAGAGATAGAGCTGGAGACTGCCGGCGGAAGGCAGGTCGTCCTCCCGATTTCGGGGGAGGTGGCATCGAGTTGGCCGGAGGCTTTTCGGAGATTGAGGCCGCCAAGGACACGAGGACACCAAGCAATCAAAGGTCTTGGAGTGCTTGTGGTCCTTGCGGCTGACGAAAAGGCGAAACAGGGCGGAGCGCCATTGCGAAAGGCGGGCCGCTGAGCCGTATGAAGTTATTGTTGCGTGGAATCGCTCTCGTCGTCCGAGCCCTGGTCGGGAGAAGTATTCTCCTCGGTTGCGGGGGCCGACGAAGAAGGTTTGAGGCTCGCCTGGATCCTCTTCATGATATTAGTGCATCTTTTGGTCTTGCCGTCCTTCATGGCCTGCTTCGCCTTGTCCAGCTGCTTCTTCGCCTTTTTCTGTTCTTTGGAGCCGAGCGACCCTATGTCGGTTTCCATCTTGGTGAGCGAGGGTTGATCACATTCCGGATTTGCTGCCCCGTAGACCGGGAGGGTTGTGACGAGCAAAACCGCGGCTGCACACACAAGCTTGTTCATGCTTCGGACCTTTCTGCTGGGGGAGAGAACGCGATACCAAGACGAATAGGCCCGGCAATTCCGTCGCCAGTGTGGCAACAACTCTAAGAGAGCTTGGGGAGGCACGATCCGAGCCGCTCAGGAGAGAAACCAGAAGCGCGCGCACACGAGCAACAGCACGACCCCCAAGGCGATGCGGATCACGTTCTCCGAGGTCCGTACCGATGCCAGGCTCGCCACGATGATGGCGGGAATCGATCCGATGAGAAGCGATCCGAGGATGTGCAGGTCGATCGTGCCCAGAACGGAGTGGCCGAGACCCGCCAATAACGTCAGAGGCACCGCATGGGCTATGTCTGAGCCGACAATTCGCTGTGCTCGTATCTTGGGATAGAGGAAGACGAGCGCTGTCACGCCTATTGCGCCGGCGCCCACTGAGGAAATCGTCACCAGTACGCCAAGCACGCCCCCAACGATGACCGTGAGAGGGGCGACCAGCTTGGGATCAAGCTCCCCGATCGTTTGATCGTAGAGCCGCATCAGCGGCTTCCGCATGAAGAGCGAGAGCGCCGTCAACAGGAGCGCGATTCCCAGAACCTTGGTGATGAGGACCTGTGTCGCCTTGCTGTCGATCCCGAGCCAATAGAGAAGACCGATCGTGAGCACCGTCATCGGAACGCTGCCCGAAGCGAGCCGAAGCACGATTCGCCAATCTATCGTTTTGTTGAAGCCGTGGACCGCGGACCCTGCCGTCTTCGTAGCGGCCGCATAGAGCAGGTCCGTTCCGACCGCGCTCGCGGGGTGAATCCCGAATACCAGAATGAGGATCGGCGTCATGAGCGAGCCGCCGCCCACTCCGGTGAAGCCGACGAGGGCGCCGACGAGGAGGCCCGAGAGCACATAAAGGGGATCGATGCTGAGCATTCCGGCCACTTAGCCTCCTCACCGTGTGCAAGCTTACTTGAGTGAATTTCTGGGACGGCGCTGAGTTGGCACAATCACCGCACCCGCGAGCATGATTGCAGCCAGAACCGAGCACAGGGGCGGCGATGATGACGCTCGCAGGGTGCCCTCCATCTCAGGCCGAGAAGACGGCTACCAAGTTATGACGATCAGGCCGCCTAAGCCCGCGATTGCGAGCAGAAAGAGCATACCTGAGACGATGAACAGATTTGTTGCCGCTGCAGGCGCGCCATGGATCATAGCCTATCTTCGCGCGCTCCGAGCGGCGGAGTCAATCGCATCCGGTTCAGCGTAGAACACCTCCGAGGCCCCCTCCGAGAGCTTTTCCGGCCTGGTCCGAGCGATTGCCGGCCATTTGGCCCATGCTGCCGATTCTTGAGGAGGCTTGTTTTTGAACGCCGATGTTCGAGGATTGGACGGTGCCGAGACGAGTCGCAGGTCCATTCTGCAGAAGCTGCATCGGCTCGCCGGGCAAATGCTCGATTTCGGCGACGACAGGTCTCGGCCTCACAGGCGCAAAGCCCGGTTTCGAATGATTCGCTTCAGGACGGATCGGTTTCGTCCGGGGCACCACGGCGACGGGGCGGGCTGCTGCTTCGTTCGCAGTCACGATCGGGGCCAATAGATCACTACGAAGTCCGGTCGTCACTTGAACCGGGGCCTGTACGTTGAGCGGATCCGACTTGGCGACCGCTGTCCCCGGCCGCTCTGAACCGACGTTTGCCCCGATCCCGAGCATGGCGCACGCGCAGAATATTGCGAGCAGAGCAATCGTCGGACGCCCGATGTGGTTCATGTTCATCTGATTCTCCAGGGAGAGAACGCTAGCTGCTGAACCGGCGACGGGCAAGCTGACGCTGAGACGTCGGTACTCCTGAACTCGACTATGCTGCAGGCCTCATTCCGCGCCGCTCTCGCCACCCTCGTTTTCTCTTTCGGGAAGAACGGCTATCTCGCGGTCGAGCTTCGCGATTGCGTCCTGGATTTCCCGAATGCCTCTTTTCGATAATTCCACGCGATCTTTCAGCTCTTTGAGAGAGTTTTTGAGAAGTTGCAGCGCTTCAAGCATAGCGGCCCGCCGCTGCTCCAGGGCTTCGCGATCAGACGGCATGCCTAGTGAGGCTCCCTTGCCAGAACCACGCTCGGAAATCCGCCGGCTGCGGCGCCCGTAAGCACAAGGAACGAGACGTCCGAACTGCGGTCACCCGTGTGTTGGGTCCATGAGGCTCAGCCATTCACCGGCCCCTTAGCGCGATCGTCCTGCCGTAGGAATCCACACAGCATCAGCTGCTCACAGACGAGACCGTTCCGCCTCGCGCCAGCCATTGGAACGGTCGGCGAAATTTCGCCGACCGTTCTCCGCGACGGTTCAGAACTGGCGGCGTCTAGAGATCGCGGCCTTAGTATCCGTATCCGGTGTAGCCGAGGGTCCACCAAGGCGTCGGATACCAATATCCGTCGTAGAAGTAGATATACCCCCCATGCCGATGACGGTAGCGGTGACCATGCCAATGACCGTGGCGAACACGGACATTCACGTGACCACGGCGATGTCCGTGATCTTTGACGTGACGGTGCCCCATTCCGTGATCATTTCCGCGATGATGCCCCTTCCCGTGCCCGTCGCCCTTTTTCTTGTAGTATTTCTTAGCCACCAACTCGATTGAGGTGTTGGTGTCCGACGATGCCGCTATGGGAGCCACTGGAAGTGCTCGACTGCTAAGCACCCCGGCTCCGCTAGCGATGACGAAGCTGACGAGGCAGACAGTTAGCTTTCTGATCATCCGCGAGACTCCGCGGCACGCGATCTACTGAGCTTCATGATTATCTCCATTGAAGGCGACCAGGGTACCACGCTCACACCAGCCGACAAAGCCTAATACTGGGTACGCACCTCGGGCAGTTAACGAGCGCTCCACGCCCATCATCTCTACCGACACTATCGGCGGCCGCCGTCACATCGAGATCGACGGCGACGTGTCAAAGGGGATGCGGCTTTCAATCCGCCGTTCGCGCATGGCTGGCTTCATGCGCCCGCGGCCGTCGGTTCAGAACATAAACCGAGAATCATGCTGGGTTTTGGATGGCTCCGGAACCATCACGAAATCAGAAGCGGCGGTGGATCGCTCCGCCGCCGCTTCCTTCGCTGAGGACTCTCGATCGAGCCTCAGAACCTGAACCGCACGCCGCCCAGTACGGAGTGGTCGTTCGGATCCCCGCTTCCGTCGAGGATCTCGCGATAGCGATAGCCGAGGTCGAGCGAGGTCGACCGCGACAGGTCGATCGAGACGCCCGCCATGAGCGAATAGGCGAAGCCGTTCTTGTCGCCGGCCCCGTCGCCCATCGTCCAGCCGTACCCGGCGCCGGCGCCGATATAAGGGGTCAGAATGGTGTCGTTCGGCAGGTCGAGATAGACATTGCCGAGGACCGTCGTCATGTCGACGGAGGCGCCGGGCGCGACGTCGTAGTTGCCCGACCAGTCCACGCGCACATCGGAGCGAAGATAGGGATTGAACTGGTAGCCTATACCGCCGCCGATATCGACGGCATTGTCATCGCCGCTCCATTGCAGGAAGGACCACCCGAGATCGCCGCGCAGGTAGAATCCCATATCGCGATATTGCTCCGCGCTCGGCGCATCGGATTGCGGGGGCACGAGGTCTGCGGCGGCCGCCGGGCCCATGAGGATCGTCAGTACACCGCCGATCAGCGCGAGCTTCAAAAATATCATGAACGTCTCCAGCTCTGGCCGCCCATACAGGTGATAACGAGCGTCCGTGGCCCGATGCCGACGCCAATGCGGCAGCGGCATGACCCCGGCGATCCAGGGTCTTAAATCGGGGTAATGATGGAGGGTTCCCCCCGCGTGACGGGGCTTACGCCGCGGCTTTTTTGATTGCGTCGCAGACGTCCTCGACGAGCTTGATGACGAGGCCTTCGTCATCGCCCTCGGCCATGACTCGGATGAGTGGTTCCGTCCCGGAAGGACGGATGATGAGCCGCCCGCCGGCGCCCAGCCGCGACATCGCTTCCGCGATCGCCTGTTTCACATGGTTGCTTTCGAGCGGGCTTCCCTCGCCGGTCTTGACGTTCTTCAAGACCTGGGGGACTGGCTCGAACACGTGACAGAGCTCGCTCACCGTCCTCCCGGTGTGCACGACTTCGGCGAGGACCTGGAGAGCAGCGATGAGGCCGTCCCCGGTCGTCGAGAAATCGGAAAGCACGATGTGTCCGGACTGCTCGCCGCCGACGTTGAAGCCGTGATTGCGCATGTGCTCGACGACGTATCGGTCGCCGACCTTGGTACGGGCAAGCGTGAGGCCGAGCGAGTCCAAGAAGCGCTCGAGGCCGAGATTGGACATGACGGTTGCGACGAGGCCCCCGCCCGCGAGCTTCTCCGAGCGATGCCAGGCTCGCGCGATCACCGCCATCACCTGGTCTCCGTCCACCACTTCGCCGCGCTCGTCGGCGATGATCACCCGGTCAGCGTCACCGTCGAGCGCGATGCCGATGTCCGCTCGCATTTCGCGGACCTTCTCGCACATCGCTTGAGGCGCGGTCGATCCGCACTTCTCGTTGATGTTGAAACCGTTGGGCGCGTTGCCCATCGCCACGACATCGGCGCCGAGCTCCCAGAGCGCTTCGCGCGCCACCTTGTAGGCCGCGCCATTGGCGGTATCGAGGACGACCCGAAGCCCTTCGAGTCGAAGCTGCTTCGGAAACGTATGCTTTACGAATTCGATGTAGCGGGCCTGTGCGTCTTCGATGCGCTTGGCGCGACCGAGCCGGTCCTGGATGGCGAGCGCGCCGTCGCCGCCCTGCTCGATCAGCCCCTCGATCTTGAGTTCCTGGTCGTCGGAGAGCTTGTAACCGTCCGGCCCGAAGAGCTTGATCCCGTTGTCATGATAGGGGTTGTGCGAAGCGGAGATCATCACGCCGAGATCGGCTCTGAGCGAACGCGTGAGCATCGCGACGGCGGGGGTGGGGAGCGGCCCGAACAGGAAGACGTCCATCCCGGCGGCGAGAATGCCGGCGGTGAGCGCCTGTTCGATCATGTAGCCGGATAGCCTCGTGTCCTTGCCGATGACCGCGCGGTGGCGCTGATCGCCTTTCGAATAGAGGCTGCCCGCCGCGAGCCCGAGCTTCAGCACGGTATCGGGCGCCATGGCGCCCTTGTTGGCGATGCCGCGGACCCCGTCCGTCCCGAAATACTTGCGCATGCTCATTCTCCGGACTCCCCGCCAAGCCTACCATAAAGGACTAAGCATGGGTTTCACCGCCCTCATTGCTTCAACTCAACGAAGGAATGACCTTCTTCAAGAGCATGTACGAGCTCCTGCAACACGGGTTCCAGCTGGTGAACGAGCGCAGAATAACTCGCGTTTCCTAATCTAAGCCAAACCACCCTGCAGGATGTTTGGCGCGCTAGGTACACGAAATCCGCATCCTTCATCAGGATGACGGCGCCCTTGCTCGCCGCGTACTGAGCGATGATTTCGTCGGGCTTGTCAGCCAGCCCGAGATCGCGAACGTGAGCCGCCTCATGCCCCCGGCCGGACAGCCAGACCGCAAGTCTCGAGCGCAGCCGCGCATCGATTACAAAGTGCAAGGGTCAGGCAGCTCGGATCACCCGATGGTCTACCGCGCCCGCGGCGTATTGGAGGGCGGCCGTGACGTCCCCGTCCTCGAGATACGGAAAATCCGCGAGGATTTCTTGCCGAGTGGGGCCGCCGGCGAGCCTCTCCAGAATATCCGATACCCTGATGCGAAGGACCCTAATGCACGGCTTGCCGCCGACAATGGCCGAATTCGATGTTATCCGCCAACTTTCGTCCGGAGCGGACTGGCCATCCTTGTCCATATCAACCATGGCTGTCTCTCTTAAACCGACAATATCCACTGTAACAATCTTGACAGCA
>JBJMRA010000055.1:0-10222 GCA_045802365.1 Hyphomicrobiales bacterium
ATCGGCCCTTCCGCTCGCATCCGTTGTTCCGCCCGCAGATCACCGATAGTTCGGAGTGACGCAAAATGCGGCCTTCGTCACGGCCGCGCCGTTGTTGGCATATTGATGCCGCGTCCCCTCGGGAAGGTAAAGGCAATCGAGCGGGTGAACCTCAAACCAATCGTAGGTATCGGGCAGGTACACGTGGATCGTGCCTTCGAGCGCAAACATCGCCTCGTCCCCACCATGAACCTCGGGATCGCTCATGATCGCCGGCCTCAAGTCGAAGATACCTGCGGTGAGATGCTCGCTCGAGGCGAAGATGTCCACGCGCACCGGCGTCTTCTCGCCCATGATCAAGGGCAACGCGTCGGAGCGGCGGAGCGTGGTGACCCGGCCCTCGCGCTGCCGCATCGCGCGATCCTCCGCGGCAGTGCTCGGCCAGCGGGTGAGCAGATCGTAACGGCCGTCGATGCGCTCATTAAGCTGCTTCTTCTTGAGCGAGGCAACGATTTCGGGCACGTCCGCGGCGCGCTCCTGCGGCGCATACCAGTCGAGAACCATCGTCTCCTGGAAATTGAAATTGTAACCGAAGTGATAGCGCGCGCCGCGCCAGTAGATGACCTCGCCCGCCGAGGCGACCGCGGCGTCGCCGGTTTCGGGATCCTGGATCGTCAGCTCGCCCGAGACCACGTAATAGTAGCGGTCCTGATCGTAGATGGTCCGCCACGTCTCGGAACTGCGGAAATATTCGCCGGGTGCCAGCTTGAAGATGAGGCCGGCGATCCGATCGCCGCGCCCGTAGATAAGATCCGGCACGAAATGCGCCCTCTCGTCTCCCCAAAGGAAGCGCACCGCATCGGCGCGCCTGACGAGCATTGGTTTATCGAAGCGCTTGACGTTCTTCGGCGCCTGCAGCAGGTCGGGATTGGCGGCCACGTTCGAGCTCCCTCTTCGCCGGCATCTCAGTGGTGCCGGCAAACCATCTCTGCCAAAGGTTCAGGACCGGACCTAACCCGTGAACGCCATGTTCTGTCGATTTCGGGCAAGTCCTGAGCTGGCTATAGTTTGCAGGCGTAGAGTGTGCCCCTGCCACCGGCCTTCAGGGTCATTCGCCAGCCGCGCAAGAGTGGACGGACCGGGCTATAGGTAAACTTGTCCACGATACGATGGCATATCGGGCGGCCGATCAGATTGGCGACCGCCCGCGCATTTTTCTTGCCTTTCAGATAGCGCTTTTCGATCGAGATCTCTCTCTTGAGCGCATCGACCCTGCAGTGTTCCTCACCGATCGACTTGCAGATGCTTTGGGATACTCTCGTGGTTTCGCCGGGCGCGGGCGTAACCTGAAGCGCGAAGGCAATCGGCATCGAAGCAAAGGCAGCAAGACATGCGAGCCTCGAGATTCCCATTTTCGTCTCCTCTTCGCGTTTAAGTATCGTGTGCAGTCGTAACGGTGCACAAGCTCCGACGCCCGCTCCTCTATGCGGCTTTAGCGAGGGGACGTCAAAGCGCCGCCTCCTGCGAATCCCGTGGTTTCCCCTTATACCGCGCGACCTTGATTTTTTTTTCGCGCTTGCGTGCCTGCGCGATGTCATAGCTGTTCTGCATGCGCATCAACGTATCCATCGACACGCCAAAAGCCTTCTCGATGCGCAGCGCCATTTCCGCTGAGAGGTGCGCCCGCTCGTTCAGAAAGGCTGACAACGCCGGACGCGTCACGCCGAGAACCTGCGCGGCATCTGTCACCGACAGATCCAGCCCCTCGATGATCTCGCTCTTTACGAACCCGCCAGGATGGGCCGGGTTCTTCATCCTCAATCCTTTCGTCGCGGTCATAGCCAATTCCTCCTAATGGTAGTCCTCATAATCGAGATCGATGATCTCGATTTCAGTCTGGTCGATCCGGAACGTCAGGCGCCAATTCTTAGTGACGAAAAGGCTCCATGTGCCTTTGCGCTCGCCGGTCAGCTGATGCGCCTTCCAGCTGGGAACGGACCGCAGCTCGTCCTCCCGTTCCATGTCCTGCAGAAACGAGATCATCCGCCGGAGCTTCGGCAGGACCGACGCCTGCAATCCAGCTGCATCGTCGTTCTCGATGAACCGGCGGAGGCCCTTGTGGACCACGTTCCTGATCTTCACGACCCCATCGTACCGAAAGGTACCGTAATGTGTAAAGTTACGCCTTACGAAGCAGGCTCACTCGACCCTCAGTAGGAGGTCCTTGACGGGGCCCTTGACAGCTGGCGGACAGCCGAACTCCGCTCAGGCCGGTACTCGATAGCGTGCGAGCGCCGCTTCGTCGATCTCGATCCCCAAGCCCGGCCGGCCGGTCGGCTCCGCCAAGCCGTCTTCCATGCGGAACAGGGGCTCCGCCGCAAGCTCGTCGCGGAGCGCGTTGGGGTCCTGGTCGCACTCGAAGTAGTCGCCATTGGGAAGGGCGTAGAGGAGCTGCAGGGTGGCGGCTGTGGAGACCGCGGTCGAGTAGTTCTTCGTTGTAAAAGCGAGGTGACGCATCTGCGCGTAGTTCGCGATCTTGCGCGCCTCGGTGAAGCCGCCGACCTGCACGACATCGAATTGCACGACCTGTATAGCGCCAGCGTCGATGAGGCGCGCAAACTGATACTTGCCGGTCTCGGTTTCGAAACCGGCGATCGGAATGCGGGTACGGCGCGCAAGCTCCGCGCAACCTTCGACATCCTCGGGCTGCGTCGGCTCTTCGAACCAGCGAACGTTCAGCCGTTCCAACTGCTCGGCGTAACGCATCGCCATCCGAGAGGACAGCGATGTATTGGCGTCGACCATCAGATTGCGGTGGCCGAGCGCGTCCCGGGCGGCCTCGATCCGGCAAAGGTCATCCTCGAAGCTGCCCCTGATCGGAACATCGGCGAGCACCCCGCCATGCACGACCTGCGGGATGTTGCCGATCTTCATCTTGTAGCCGCGGAAGCCTTCCCTCACCGTTTTGGAAACGTCGGCCGCGAACGCCTCGACGCCGTAGTCGCGACGGTAATAGCCGGCCGAGGCATACGATGTGAGCGGGCGGCCGAAGCCGCCGAAGAGCCGCCACAAGGGCTCGCCCGCGCATTTCCCGAGGATGTCCCAAAGCGCGATGTCGATGCCCGAAAGACAGGCGATCAGGATCCCCTTGCGGCCGTGATAGTAGGTCGACTGATAAACCTTCTCCCACAAATATTCGGGCCGGCGCGGGTCTTCGCCGATGATGAGCGGCGCGATTTCGTCCTCGATGACCTTGATCGTGACGGAATGCGGCCCTCCCCACATGGCCGCCTCCCCCCAGCCGACGATATCGGGATCGCTCGTGTGGACGCGCACCAGCAGCGCCTCGCGCGTCTGATACTCTCCCCTCGCGTAAGTGAGCGGATAGGGCATGTGATAGAGGAGCGGGATCGTTTCGATGCCGGTGATGCGCATGCTTTTCGAACGGTGAAGGGCGCGAGAACGTCGGCCGATCGGCTGCGGCCGTCAAGCCTCTCCTCTGCCGAATGGGGCGAGGCCCTGGGCGAAGCCCAAACGGAGTGCGGTGAGATCGTCCGAAACGGTCACGTAGTCCGCGCCCTGAACCTTGGCGAAGGCTAAGGCCGTGGCCGTGGGCGCCGGCAGGCCGAGGATCTTGTTGTTGGCGCGGCACGCTTCGGCAACCCGCTTGAAGTCCGATTCGTCATCGGATGTGAAGCGAAAGGCGTCACGCCCTCTAGCGAGCGAAAGGTCGGAAGGCCCCACGAACAGACCGTCGACGCTCGGCAGAGCCGCGATCGCTCCAACCTCTTCGAGCGCGCCCGCTGTTTCGATCATCACATGGCAGCGCGTTGCGGCGTTGGCGCTCTCGTGAAAGCCGGCCTCGATCGCGTGATAGATGCCGTAGCCGAAGGCGCGGCCCGACCCGACCCCGCGGGTGCCGAGCGGCGGGTACTTCGCCGCGCGCGAGGCCTCGGCGGCGTGCGCGGCGTTCCGTATCATCGGCAGCATCACCCCGTGCGCGCCGCTGTCGAGAGCCTGCTGCACGAGGATGGCTCGCGATTCCGCCACCCGAACCATGACCGAGAGGCCGAGAGCGCGGGCGAGCGAAACGAGAGCATCACAGTCACGCTCCGTGATCGCGCCATGCTCCATGTCGATGACGGCGATCCGATATCCGAGCGCGGCTGCAATCTCGAGAGGGGCTATATCGGGTCTCGCGATCCAGAAGCCCGGCTGCGGACTCGTGCCTTCGTCCATCCGTGGAATGGAGCTTCTTTACTCCGGGCTGATGGTCGTGTCGGAGCCCGCCGGATACTGGTCGGCCCACACGGTGGCGCGCGCCTCGGCCTCGAGGCGCTCAGCCTCGCTCGCGTCGGCCAGCATCTTGTCGAGCCGGTCGTAAATTTCGGGCGAATCCGCCGGACGCGTGGTCGACTGGGCGAGCATATACCACATGATGGCGCGGGTGCGGTCGCGCTTGACGATCTCGCCATTCCAGTAGAGGTCGCCGAGCTTGGCCTCGGCCGGCGCATAGCGCTTGCGCGCCGCCGTCATCAACCAACGCAGGCCCTGATCTGCGTTCTGACGCATCCCGTCGCCCTTGAGTTGCATGACACCCAGCGCAAACTGCGCCGCGGGGTGGCCGTAGGTGGCAGCGAGCCGATAGATGCGGATCGCGCGCTCGAAGTCGGGCGCGATGTTCGCAGCCGCACTGCCGGTGCGATAGAAATCGGCGACTCTCACCAGTGAGTCGACCATGATCTTCAGGCGATTGTTGTCGCTCTCATCGGCATCGAAAGCATCCGCCACCCGGCTGAAATAAGAAAAGGACTTTGCTTCGTCGTGCGGCACGCCGCGGCCGAGCCGGTACATATGCCCGAGATACCAGTCGGCGACGATGTTGCCGTCTTCCGAGGCCTTTTCGAAGTACTTGCGGGCGCGGTTGAACTCGCCGCTTTTGTACGCGCGCTTGGCCTTCTTGAGATCGTCGGTCCAGAACGGGATGAAGTCGAAATCGGGAGCTTTGATGTCGGGAGCGGCGGGCAGATAGGAGTAGAAGTCGGAGGCGAGATCGGAAAGCGGGCCCTCGTCCGCCGCAAGACTCGGACGAATGAGCGCGGCGACGGCCAGAAGCAAGGCCGCTGCAACCGCCGCACCGGCGAACACACCATCACGGGAATGATGTGAGTTGCGCCGATCATATATCGGCGTAGCAGACACCTTCTTGGGAACCTCCGGGGTGGGTTAGCGCGCCTTTAACGGCGGGCCCGACCTGCTGGGCGTACTTCCAGAGGGCGCCCGATCCATAGCCATGCTCGCGCGGCTTCCAGTCCTCTTTACGGCGGGAAAGTTCCGCCTCGGTGACATCGACGTCGAGCGTACCTCTCTCGGCATCGATCGAAATCACGTCACCGTCCCGAAGGAGTGCGATCGGTCCCCCGGCCTGCGCCTCGGGCCCGACATGGCCGATGCAGAACCCCCGCGTTGCACCCGAAAACCGGCCGTCGGTGATGAGCGCGACTTTATCGCCCATTCCTTGGCCGTACAACGCGGCTGTCGTTGCCAGCATCTCGCGCATGCCGGGCCCGCCACGCGGCCCCTCATAACGGATCACCAGGACTTCGCCTTCTTCGTATTTGCGGTTCTTCACCGCTTCGAAGCACGCCTCTTCGCTGTCGAAGCAGCGCGCCGGACCGGTAAACTTGAGATTTTTCATGCCCGCCACCTTCACGATGGCGCCTTCCGGAGCGAGGTTCCCCTTGAGCCCGACGACGCCCCCCGTCTTGGTGATCGGCTTGTCCGCCGGCCGCACCACGTCCTGATCAGGATTCCACTTCACGGAGGCGAGATTCTCGGCCATCGTCCGTCCGGTGACCGTGAGGACGTCACCGTGCAGATAGCCATTGTCGAGGAGGGTCTTCATGAGGAGCGGAATGCCGCCCGCTTCGAACATGTCCTTGGCGACGTATCGGCCGCCGGGTTTGAGATCGGCGATATAGGGCGTGCGCTTGAAGATTTCGGCGACCTCGAAGAGATCGAAATCGAGTCCGCACTCATGGGCGATCGCCGGCAGATGCAGGGCCGCGTTGGTCGACCCCCCCGAAGCCGCGACGACCGTCGCCGCATTCTCGAGCGCCTTCCGCGTCACGATATCCCGCGGGCGAATATTGCGGGCGATGAGTTCCAGGACCATTTCGCCTGCGGTGAAGCAGAACGTATCGCGGATCTCGTAGGGGGCGGGCGCCCCGCACGAATAAGGAAGCGCAAGTCCGATTGCCTCGGCGACTGTTGCCATGGTGTTGGCGGTGAACTGGGCGCCGCACGAACCCGCCGAGGGGCACGCGACGTGCTCGAGCTCGGTCAGGTCCTCGAGGCTCATCTGTCCGACCGAATGCTTTCCGACCGCCTCGAACAGGTCCTGTACGGTGACGGGCTTGCCCTTGAAGGTACCGGGAAGGATCGACCCCCCATAGATGAAGATCGACGGCACGTTGAGCCGGCACATGGCCATCATCATGCCGGGCAACGACTTGTCGCAACCGGCAAGGCCGACGAGCGCGTCGTAGCAGTGACCGCGCATGGTGAGCTCGACCGAGTCGGCGATGACTTCGCGCGAAACGAGCGAAGCCTTCATGCCCTGATGACCCATCGCGATGCCGTCGGTAACGGTGATCGTGCAGAACTCGCGAGGCGTGCCGCTCGCGGCCGATACGCCGCGCTTCACCGCCTGGGCCTGCCGCATCAGAGCGATGTTGCAGGGAGCGGCCTCGTTCCAGCAGCTTGCCACGCCCACTAGCGGCTGGTTGATCTGCTGGGTCGTGAGCCCCATCGCATAGAGGTAGGAGCGATGGGGAGCCCGCTCGGGGCCGACGGTCACGTGGCGGCTCGGCAGCTTGGATTTGGTGATGGTGCGCGCGTCCATGGCTCTTCCCGTGTCAGCTTTTGTTCATGATGATTTGATTATCATGCAGCACGGAAATACCGAAACTCCACAAAATCGGACGCAACTACCACCCGCCCGATTGCTCGGGCGCCGTTCAGCGCGCCTTTAGCGCCAGCCTCCCAGGCCCTCGAAAGCCGTCACTGATTATTGATGGATTTGGGCGGATCAAAGGATGATTGTGGCAAGTGCCGGAACTTGAGGACAAAAGGTTCGTTTGTGGCTTTTGCGCCACATCGATTCCGGCGAGATGAAAATGCGAAATGGACAACTTATTTCCAATGCGGTGGCCATGTCCTTTTCACGATATCGAGCTCCTCCATTCGGCTCGCCCAGGACATCATTCGCGGGCCCATGGCGAGATCGCCGCCCATTCGCCTGGCAATTCGGCGGGCGATCGTGAGCTCGGGATAGAACGTGTAGTCGACCGCCGAGAGCGGGCCTGCAAGAAAATCGCCGCCGATCATCGTCTCCCATATCGACAGCTCTCTCCCGATGCTCGCGATGGCCGCCGCAATCTCACCGGAATTCCACTTCTCCTTGGGTGTCATGAGCACGCCATCGACGAGCCGTTCCATCTCTCCGGCGAAATACTGGTCCGCTTCCCTGATCATGCGGCGTTCGACCGCCCGGTCGCGCAGATCGGCCGAGAACAGCCGCGGCTTATCCGGCCACCTCTCCTCGACATATTCGACGATTGCCGCCGACTCGTAGAGAACGAACCCGCGATCGACGAGGACCGGCACCTTGTGGCGAGGGTTGAGCTCGAGAAACTCGGACTTTTCGAGGTCGCCCGCATCGAAGGAAAGGACCTTGAGCTCGTAAGGGATCTGCTTGTGCTCGAGCGCAAGCCACACCCGCCAAGCGTAGGGTGATCCCGAGCCGTAGTAGAGAATGGCTGTCATCTGTTCGTTCCGTTTTCATCAGCATCAACGACGCGACCCGAATCCAGGAGCTGACGGACGAAGTCCGGCACTTCAAGGCCGTCCTTGACCTTTGCCTCGAGAGCCGACTCGGCGGCGCGGACTTGCTCGAGCTGCTTCAACACCGCCGCGATCCGCAGGCGCGGCACCACGACGACTCCGTCGCGATCCGCGACGATGATGTCACCGGAGTCGATCGAGACACCGCCGAGCACGACCGGCATGCCGACCGAGCCCGGGCCGTTGCGAGCGGGGGAGTCCGGAGACACTCCGGCGCAAAAGACCGGAAGCCCGACCCCCAGAATGCCCACAACGTCGCGTACGAGCCCGTCGGTCAGGAGAGCCTTGATCCCCCGGTTGCGAGCCATGCCCATGAGCAGGTCACCGGCGATGGAGGTAACGGTACATTGGTCCGTGGCGGCGACGAGAATATCGCCAGGCTGCGCCTCGGCGAGCGCTCCGAAAAGCCCGAGGTTGTCCGTCGGGCCGCAATGGCAGGTGATAGCGACGCCAACGATGACGCTAGGAGGCGGCTCGAGCGGCTTGATGCGATAATCAAGAGCGCCCCTCCCGCCGAGCGCATCGACGGCATGTCCGGTCGGCACGTTCGCGAAGGCGGCGACCTGCTCCGGGGCCGGTCGCGGGAAATGGCGCCTCATCGTGAGGAGCGGCGGATCCTCGATCATCAGTTCATTCCTCTTGAAGTCTTCGAGAACAGGAGAGAGCCGTCGATTTCGCCGATGCTGCGAATGCCGCACAGGCCCATCACGCGATCGATCTCGCGCCGGTAGAGATCGAGCATGTGCGCGACCCCCTCCTCGCCGGCAACTGTCAAAGCCCAGAGCGTGGGCCGGCCGATGAGGCAGGCGGCGGCCCCAAGCGCGATCGCCTTGACCACATCACTTCCCCGCCTGATGCCACCATCGACGAGAACCGGGACGCGCCCCGCGACCGCATCGACGATCACGGGCAAGACATCGGCCGTCGCAGGCGCGCCATCGAGCTGCCGCCCCCCATGGTTCGAAACGATGACGCCGTCGATGCCATGATCGAGGGCGGTTCGCGCCTCATCAGGATGAAGCACGCCTTTGAGGACGAGCGGCCCCTTCCAGATCTTCCGCAGGTCGGCGACGTCGGTCCAGGACATCGCGGGATCGAGGAGTGACGCCATGCGCCCCGCGAGCGTTCCGATATCGGTCGATTCGCCAGGCCGGACGTAGTTGCCGAACGTAATGCGCTTGATGTCGTGACGCATGCGCCACAGCCACTCGGCTTTAAGCGCCATTCCAGCCAGCCCCGAAAGTCCGAAGCGCGGCGGGATGGCGAAGCCATTGCGGATATCGCGCTCGCGGTTGCCGAGAAACTGATTGTCGGTCGTGAGCACGAGGACATCGTAGGCGGCAGCCGCAGCCCGCTCGGTGAGCTCGCGGGTGAAGCCGCGGTCGCGGAAGATGAAGACTTGCATCCAGCGCGGAGAGGCTCCGGAGGCGGCGAGATCCTCGATCGTGCACACCGAGCCGTGGCTCAGGCAGAACGCCGTTCCGGCCGCGCTCGCGGCGCGCGCGGCGCAGCGTTCGCCGTCCGGCCAGAAAAGGCCAGCGAGACCCGTTGGCCCGATCACCAGAGGCATGCTGAGCCGTTTGCCGAAGAGAGACACGGAAAGATCGCGCTCGGCCGATCCTCTCAGCGGCTGCGGCAGAAGCTCGATCTCTTCGATGGCATGCTCGTTGCGGCGGAGCGTATGTTCGCTCTCCGCACCGCCGTCGGCGAAGTCGAAGACCGGCTTCGGCAGCACCGCCCGCGCAAGGTCGCGTATGGCGGCAATGTTGTAGGCGCGCCGCCGCCAGGCGGGTGGCGCAACGGTCATGCGTGCCCGTCGAGCCGGTAGAAGCTTTGGGCGTTGTCGCGGTAGAGCTTGCGCTTCTCCTCGGGAGTGGCGTTCTCGACCACCCAGTCGACGATCTCGACCCATTGCGGGTAGGTACCGGCGAGCTCCAGAACGTGCCAGTCGCCACCATACATGGCACGGTCGAAGCCGAACGTGTCGATCGCATGCGCGATGTAGGGCTTGAGCTGTTCGCGCGTCCAGTTCGTGTGGTCGGCCTCGGTGCTGACGCCTGATATCTTGCAGTGCACGTTGGGCAGCGCCGCGAGCTCCTTGAGATGCTGGCGCCAAGGGTCGATCTGGCCCGCCTTGATCGCCGGCTTGCCGATGTGATCGAGCACGAAGCGAACCTCCGGGCACTGCGCGACCATCTTGATCACATTTGGCAAATGATGATGAAAGACGCAGATGTCGAAGGCGAGATCGTAGGGGGCGAGAAGCTTGAGGCCGGCAATGAAGTCCGGCCTGATGCAGAAATCGGGATCCGGCTGATTCTGGATGAGCCGCCTGATG
>JBJMRA010000056.1:0-8642 GCA_045802365.1 Hyphomicrobiales bacterium
AAGGGCCTCAACATGTTCCGGAAGGTCAGCGTGCCGGTTCTCGGGCTCATCGAGAACATGAGTTATTTCCTCTGTGACAAGTGCGGCGCGCGCCACGAGATCTTCGGCCATGGCGGAGCGCGGGCCGAGGCCGACAGACTCGGTGTGCCGTTCCTTGGGGAAGTTCCCCTTGATCCGAGCCTCCGCCAGAGGTCCGATGAGGGCAGGCCGATCGTCGCGAGCGATCCGTCTTCGCCGCTTGCCCGCATCTATATCGATATGGCGCGCCACGTCTGGTCGTCGGTCGAACGGAGCGGCGCCACGAAAACACCGCGAATCGTGATAGAGAATTGACCGGTCATCGGCGGCCTAGGAACATTGGGCTTGATTCTCGCCCGGAGCTGACGCGAGATTGGCGCGCTCGCCGGCTTCGGGCGAAGCGGTCCAGGGGGGTGGACATGTCGAAGCTCATGATGCTGGTCGGGGTAGTGGTCGCGGCCGCGGGAATCGTGGTCCTCGCGTTCCTCGTCGTGTCGCCGGGGCAGATGCAGGTGCTGGGCATATCGCCTGAAACCTCTGCCATTCTTCTGGTCGGAGGCCTGGGGCTGGTCGGGATCGGTGGGGCGATCGATGCAGTCGAGGGCAGCGCTCAGGCGGCGCGCGAACTGAGAGACATGATCGCACGCAGTGAGGGCGTGCCCGGATCGGCTGGCGCGGGCCTCGTTTCAGGAACCGTGATGTCGGCCGCGGCGGGAAATGGAAGCGAGCCTGCTGCGGAGGCGGCGCTCGCCGTCTCTACGACCACGATCGAAACCGTGGCGACGCCCGACAGGGCGAAACAGGATATCTTCACCGCCGTCGACGAGAAGCAGGGTAGCCAGGAGGCCGAAGCCGACCTCGCGGAGGCGGATGCCGAGGAAGCGGGAGACCAACAGCTTTATGTCGTGGAGGAGAAGCTCATCCGTGGCCGGCCGGCGCGTGTCCTGTCGGACGGCACGGTGGAAGCGGAAACCGACGAGGGTTGGATGCGATTCGAAAACCGCGAACATCTCGAGGAATATCTCGACGCGATGTCCGACAGCCCCGAGGAAGGCCGAACCGCGTAGGTCTATTCGGCCTCGTCATGCTGAGGCGTCTGGCGAAGCCGGGCGTCGGAGCATCGCTCAGAAAGCGTGTAGGCAGCACCGCTCGAGCTCGGCCGACGAACCCCCTTCGAAGCATCGCCTTCGGCAATGCTCCAGGGTCGAGCCGTTGAGATTTCTGAACGGGGCGTATCGGCTGGGTGGGGTTGTTTACGGTTGTCGGAGAAGGCGGTCAAGCGAGCAGGTCAACCGCCTTTTCAAACCTGTGAGCCTTGTCGCTGTCGCCCTATTTCAGATTCCACCCATCTGTGAAGGCGAAGTTGCCCACGTCTCTGCTCGTCAGTGGTGGGCCGCCCGGGGGTTTGAATTGACCGTCACTGTCGCCGTCGCAGCAGTTCTCTTGCCCATAAAGCTGAATGTTGTGTTCACCCGGTTTGAGCCGCACTGTGAACTCGACCACCTGAGATCCGTCAAGGTTGGCACTGTTGAATGCCGCCGCTTTGCCATCCAAGAATGCAGCCCCACCGAGCCCGAAGTCGGGGGTGAAACGAAACTTCCACCGCGCAATGCCGACCGATTCGGGTATGAAGAAGTCGATGTTGTAGAACTCTGAGATGCTATTGTTTGTGCCCCCGGGTATGCCCTTCTGATTCTGGACATTGTGAAACCTCGAGATCGTCGCCTCACCATAGCCCGCAGGTGCAACTGGGTTCGCCGTTAAAGCCGCATTCCAGTTGTTCAGGTAATCTTGGGCGGACGAATTGGCTGTGGCGACGATTGGGCGGGAATAGTACGTGATCTCACTTGCATTTGCCGGGCCAATCGCAAAGAAGCCCAGAACGCAAGCGGCGGCAGTCAAGCATCGGACAGATTTCATGGCGTTTCCCCTCGATGATGCCCACGTGCTTTGATTTTCTTGTGGTCAGAACTCAGCAGTTGAAAACCACAATCTGCAGTTCGTCAAGGCTTCTGGTCAGCTTCGAGTTTCAGGCCAGCCGCGTGGTGCTTCACATCGGTCAAGAGCTTAGCCGCTTCGTCCGTAGGCGCGGGGCATGAGATCGTATGGATGCTTCCAGCTCGGAAGCGATCGGATCCGATCGAGCCAGTTCAAGACCTGGGGATAGGGCGTGAGGGGGACCGTCAGCTCGTCGCCGTAAAAGAGGTACCCGCACATGGAGAGATCGGCGATTGTTGGGCGCTTGCCGATCACGAAAGGCTGGCCTGAAAGATGAGCTTCGACGATCTTGAGCGCCGAGTGAGCGCGCGCCCTCAAGAACACGGTAACGGGCGTTTCGCCGGTCTTGGCGAAGTTGATGAGGAAGCGGAGCGTCGCGAGATAGCTCGTCAGCTTATGATTGTCGAAGAACATCCATCGGAGAATCTCGCGGCGCTCATCGTCGCTCTTGGCTCCGAACTTGCGGGTTTGCTCGGCCAAATAATCGAGAATGACCGCCGATTGCGACAAGGTCTTGCCGGCGTGGATCAACACTGGCACCTCGCCCATCTCGTTGACCTTCGTGCGGTACTCCGGGCTCCGCGTCCCGCCGTTGAAGAAGTCGACGAAGTTGAGGGTCCAGTCGAGGCGGCACAGCTCGAGCATCAGGCCCGGCTTGTAGGCATTTCCCGACTCGCCAAACCCATAGAGAACATATTCGGCCATGAGGCGTTCGCTTAAGTGGTTTCAACAACCCCGGCAAGCTGCGCGCGTCATCTGACGTCGAGAACACTGGTTCTCGCCCCGCGCACGACATCGGTTGCGATGGACCCGCGCCACAGCCGCTCGATACGTGAGCGGCCCTCGTCGGTGACGACGATCAGCTTGTAGTTCGAACCGGCCTCGATGATCTCCTGAGCGGGCTTGCCGATCGCCGTCCGGGTCGCCGCGACGTCGATCTTCATGGCCTTGAGCAGCGCCTTCGCATTGGCGACCGCCTCTTCGGCGGCTGGCCGTCCGTTCTCATCCGAGGCCACCGAAAAAAGCGTGATCGGCGATCCCGATGCATGGGCGAGCACCGCCGCGCGCCTCACCGCCTGCATCGAACGCGATGTCCCGTCGGTGCAGACGAAGAAACCCTCACGATCGAGGCTGCTGCGCGCCACGAGCACCGAGCAGGGCGCCATCGTCAGAACCTGCTGGACGACGCCCGCGTCGAGAAGCGCCTTGAATTCGGTCCGCCAGCGGGAAGGGGGCCCGAGAATCACGAGATTGTAAGGACCGAGCTCGTACTGATCGAGGATGCCGTTGGCGACATCGGGCGCGGTCTTGAGCTTGAGCACCACGGTGCGGCCTTCCGGGCTCTTGTATTCGACTTTGGTGTCCCCGGCAGGATCGTTCCAGGCGTCTTGCTGACTGGCCTCCTTGGGCCAACTCTCGGCGTCGATTCCCTCTTCCTTAAGGACGGCCAGCGTCTTCTTGAGATCCCTGACCCCGGGAAGCTCGAAGCCCGCCTCCATCATGTTCTGTCGCGCGAGCTTGAGCTGGAGCCCGCCTGACCACAGGCCCTGGTCGACCGGTCTCACATAGAGCACGATGATGTCGCATTCGTCGCTGGGCGCCAGTTGCGCGGCAAACCTCACGGTCACCATCGCATCGTCGCTGCCGTCGATGCAGGCGAGGATGCGGAACCGGTTGCGCCGCTGTGCCCTGAGGGTCTGGAGCGTTTTGCGGACCGCCCGCTCCTGGCGATCGCTGAGGGTGGTGCGCTTGAAGAGGCCTTCGAACATGTCTTTCGATAGCTAGTGTGCGATGAGGGGCCAGTAAAGGGAGGCAAGCGCGAGCAGGATGACGACCGAGATGACCATCATCCTGATCCCGATCCGGAAGAAATCCGTGCCCTTGAGGTAGCCCGATGCATAGATGATGGTGAATGCGGGCTGCGCCGCGGGGGTGAGATAACCGAACGCCGAGGAAATCGCGGCCACGAAGCCTACGGTGATCGGATCCTGGTAGGCGGCGGTGGCGGTCTTGAGGACGATGGGCGCGAGCACCGCAATGGCCGCCCCCGCCGTCATGGTGTTGGAAACCGTGATCGTCAAGATCGAGATCGCAGCGTTGAACTCGAGCCCGCCACCCGCCCCGAATACGTCGAGCAGGGAAAGGAAATGCTGGGCGACCCACTCGGCTGCCCCCGTCGCCTTCATCTCGACGCCGAGCGAGATCGCTGCGGCGTAGAGCAGCACGACTCCCCAGTTGACGCCGGAGTTTATGTCCTCCCACCGCACCAATCCAAGCACCAGAAAGGCGGCGACGCCCATGAGCGCGATGACGCCGAGACCGAGTTGCTCGGAAAGAAAGATCCAGCCGAGAATGGTGAGCACAAAGATTGCGATAGTCAGCCATCCCGACGGCTTGAGCGGCCCCTCCATCATGACCTGCGTCCGCAATCGCGAGATCGCCCGCGACATGTCGGTCGTCTCGGGCCTGAAGGTCAGCATCAGGAGGCCGGCGACGATCGGCAGTCTCAAGAGGAACATCGGAAAGGCGTAGACGATCCAGGTGACGTAATTCATGAGATAGCGTCGAGTCTCCGGATCATGCGGATCGTAGAAGAAATCCTTCCAGTAACTGATGATGATCGCATTGCGCGCCCCTCCCGAGGGCGTCGCGACGCCCGCGATCGAGCAGCCGTAGGAAATCGAGAAGAGGACGACCGCGGCGAGACTCCGCACCTTCTTGGGATCGCTCGAGGTGAGCGTGATGAGCGTCACCCCGACGGGCAGCATCATGGCTGCGACGGTATGCTCGCCGATGAAGGCGGCGAGTGCGCCGCAAACGGCGGTGATGCCGAAGCTGATCCAGTAGATGTTCGTTCCCGTCATCTGCACGATAGCCCAGGCGATCCTGCGATCGAGCCTCTGCCTCACGATCGCAACGGCCAGCATGAGCGAGCCCATGATGAAGAGGACGGAGTCCGTCATGAGGCTCTGCGCGACTGTCGTCGGGTCCGTCCGCAGGAGCAGCACCTCGCCGATGATGATGAGCAGCGGCACGGTTTGCAGGGGAACGGCTTCCGTGACGAAGAGCAGCGTCGCCATCACCGACATGGCGAGCACGATCTGCCCGGAATGGGTAAGGCCCGCCGGCGTCGGGGCGGCCATGATGCTGAAGCCGATCAGCATCGTGAGAAAGAACCAGCGCCGCTCCCAGAAGAAGTAGAGGTCGATCTGCGACCTGAGCATCAGATAGCGCTGATACCCCCGGCGGCGAAATCGGGTCAGCCGCGCCGAGGGCTCGTGGGCCTGCAAGCTGTCGCGGGCGAGCGAGAAAGTGGCGCTCGACGCCGTCATAGGTTGCATCTTGCCCAGGCGCTGCGGCGCGTGAGAAACTGGCTGGTTGAAGAAGGCGGGGGCGACTCGTTTATGGTGTTTGAATGGACGTGATCGAGGCCGTCCTCGACAGGATCGAGTCCGGCTTTGGCGCCAGCCTCGATCGGCTCTCCGATCTTCTGCGATTCCCCTCGATTGGAACCGACCCCGCCTATGACGGCGAGTGCCGCCGGGCCGCGGCGTGGCTCGCCCGATCGCTCGCCGCTTCCGGTTTCGAGACGCGCATCGAAGAGACGACCGGGCACCCGCTGGTAATCGCCTGCCTTGCGCCAGAGGATCTGCCGCCCCATGCGCCTTCCGTCCTCTTCTACGGACATTACGATGTTCAGCCGCCCGACCCGCTGGACCTGTGGGAGAGTCCGCCCTTCGAGCCCCAGATACGGAAAGGCCGGGATGGCAACGAGCGCATCTTCGCCCGGGGTGCTTCGGACGACAAGGGCCAACTGATGACGTTTCTCGAAGCCACGCGGGCGTGGCTTTCGGTTTGCAAGCGACTCCCGTTCCGCCTCACCATGCTCCTCGAGGGCGACGAGGAGGGCGATTCGACTCATCTCGAGCGTTTTCTCGCCGCCAATCGCCGTGACTTGAAACCCGACATCGCGTTCATCTGCGATACCGGCATGTGGGACGAGAGGACGCCCGCCATCACCACGCGGTTGCGTGGCTGTATTGCCGAGGAGATCACGATCAGTGGACCCTCCAAGGATCTCCATTCCGGCTACTATGGCGGTGCGGCGCGCAATCCGATTCGCGTTCTGACCAAAATCCTGTCCGACATGCACGACGAGAGCGGTCGCGTGGCCATTCCGGGCTTCTATCAGGGCGTGGACCCGATTCCGCCGAATACGCGCCGGCTGTGGAAGAGCCTGCGGTTCCCGGAGCGCCAATTCCTGCGGGACGTCGGCTTGTCGATTCCGGCCGGCGAAAAGGGATATTCGGTGTGCGAACAGATCTGGGCGCGGCCCACGGCCGAGTTCAATGGCATATGGAGCGGCTACACCGGTGCCGGAACGAAGACCGTGCTCCCCGCGCGGGCGAGCGCCAAGCTGACCTTCAGGCTCGTCGGGGGACAGGACCCGAAACGGATTCGAACGGCCCTGAAGCGGTTCGTGCGCGACAGGCTTCCGAAGGATTGCAAGGCAAGCTTTGCTTCACAGGGCGGCGACAGCACCGGCGTGACGGTGCCCGAAGACAGTCCATGGGTCGGCGCCGCGGTTGCAGCACTCGCCCGCGAATGGGGACGCAAGCCCATCCTCGCCGCTGATGGCGGCTCCATACCGGTGGTCAGCGCCTTTCAGAAATATCTGGGAATAGACAGCCTTCTCGTGGGCTTCGGGCGGGAAGACGATTGCACTCACAGTCCCAATGAGAAATATGACCTCGAGAGTTTCCGGAGAGGCATGCGATCGTGGGCGCGCATCATTGCCGAGGTCGGACGGGGAGCCGAAATGGATCAGATATGGACCAAGTAGACGACGTGCTTGCGGCGGCCGAGACCGGCCTCGATGCGAGCGTCTCCCGGCTGCTCGATCTCGTGGGCATCCCCTCGATCTCGACCGATCCCGCCTACAAGGCCGAGTGCCATCGGACCGGTCAGTGGCTCGTGGACGAACTCTCCTCCCTTGGTTTCGATGCTTCGCTGCGCGACACCGCCGGCCATCCGATGGTGGTGGCTCATTCGAGACCCGGAAGGGGCGGCGGAGGCCGTCACGTTCTCTTCTACGGCCACTATGACGTGCAGCCGCCGGAGCCTCTCGACAAGTGGACGAGCCCGCCCTTCGAGCCCATCAGGCGCAAGGGCGAGGACGGGAAGGAGCGGCTCTATGGCCGCGGGGTAGCCGACGACAAGGGCCAGTTCATGACCATCCTCGAGGCGGCGCGCGCCTGGATCGAAACGGCGGGCGGGCTGCCGCTCTCTGCCACGTTCCTGATCGAGGGGGAGGAGGAATCGGGCTCGCCCAACCTCGCGCCATTTCTCGAGGCCAACAAGGCGGAACTCGCCTTGGATGCGGCCTTCGTCTGCGACACCAATATGTGGGATGCCAAGACGCCGGCGATCACGACTCGCTTGCGCGGCCTCGTCCACGACGAGGTGACGATCACCGGGCCGCGGATCGACCTCCATTCCGGCGCCTATGGGGGTCCGGTCATGAACCCCATCCGGGCGCTCTCGGACGTTCTTGCAGCACTTCACGACAAGAACGGGAAGGTGACCATTCCGGGCTTCTACGACGGCGTCGAACCGGTCCCGCGGGAGGTCAAGCGGCAATGGGAGTCGCTCGACTTCTCGGAAAGGAAATTTTTGCGAAAAGTGGGATTGTCCGAGCCCGCAGGTGAAAAGGGGAAAAGCGTTCTCGAGCAGATCTGGGCACGGCCGACGGCCGAGATCAATGGCATATTCGGCGGCTATACGGGCGCCGGCACCAAGACTGTCCTGCCGTCGAGAGCCTCAGCGAAGCTCTCCTTCCGTCTCGTCGGCAAGCAGGATCCGGTGAAGATTCTGAGGGCGTTTCGGAAATTCGTGAAGGAGCGGGTGCCCAAGGACTGCAAGATCGAGTTCTCATCACGGGCCGGCGGCAATCCGGCCTTCGAGGTCGACCAGTCGAATCCGTTCATCGCCAAATCCGCCGAAGCGCTGAAGGCGGAGTTCGGCCGCCCGGCGGTCCTCATGGGCTCGGGCGGGACCATTCCGATCGTCAGGCATTTCAAGACGATCCTCGGGATGGACAGCGTCCTCGTCGGGTTCGGTCTCGACGACGACGCGATCCACAGCCCCAACGAGAAATACGATCTGGACAGTTTCCGGCACGGAATCAGGAGCTGGATCCGCATCATGGCCGCGGTCGCCGGATAGGAAGCGTCAGCCTTTCGCGATGGCCATGAAGTTTCGATATAGCCTTCGCGCATCGGCCACGAAGCCGTTCATCAGCGGCTCGGCTTCGGCCGCCATGGCGCTGAGCCCGTTCGGCCCCCGCGCTTTGGCGAGCGCTTCGGCGTAGGCGGGCACTTGTCCCCAATTCGAGATCGTATCGGGCTCGAGCTCGACATGATATTGCATTGAATACGCATTCGCGCCGATCCGCATGGCTTGGCATGAGCAGTCATCCGACCTCGCGAGCACGGTCGCATTCTCGGGCGGTTGGGCGACGCGCACCGAATGCCATTGGAGGCACTTCTGCTGGCGCGCCAAGCCAGCGAAAAGCGGATCGTTCCGCCCGGCTTCGGTGAGTTCGATGTCGAGAATCCCGATTTCGG
>JBJMRA010000057.1:0-9534 GCA_045802365.1 Hyphomicrobiales bacterium
CGCGCTGCGGCAAGCAACTCTCCATGGACCGAGAGGTCGGCAAGCCTGAAAGCCGGCAAACCGGACTGCTTCGTGCCCAGCATTTCGCCCGCGCCGCGGAGCTTCAAATCTTCCTCGGCGATCCGGAAGCCATCGTCCGTTTCCCGCATGATCGCGAGCCTCGCTTTCGCCGCCTCACCCAGCGGACCCTGATAAAGCAGGAGGCACGACGACTGCTGCGAGCCACGCCCGACGCGGCCCCGCAGCTGGTGAAGCTGGGCAAGACCGAAGCGCTCCGCGTTCTCGACGATCATGACGGTCGCCTCGGGCACGTCGACGCCCACTTCGATTACGGTGGTCGAGACGAGGATTGAGATCTCGCCGGTCCGGAACTGCGCCATGACGCGATCCCTGTCGTTCGCACGCATGCGGCCGTGAACGAGACCGACCCGGTTGGGAAGGGCGGCCGACAGAGCGCGGCAGCGCTCTTCGGCGGCCGCGAGATCGACGATCTCGCTTTCTTCGACGAGCGGGCAAACCCAATAGGCGCGTCCACCCGCATCGATGAGTCTGCTCAGGCGGTCGACTACCTCGCCGATCCGTTCGAGGGGGAGCGCGCGGGTTTCGACCGGCTTGCGTCCCGAAGGCTTTTCGACAAGTTTCGACACCTCCATGTCGCCATAGACGGTAAGGGCGAGCGTCCGCGGGATTGGAGTGGCGGTCATCACGAGGAGGTCCGCGGTGCGGCCGCCCTTGCCCTGAAGCGCCAGCCGCTGGTGCACGCCGAAGCGGTGTTGTTCATCGATGACCACCAAACCGAGATCGCGGAAACCGACATCCTCTGTGAAGAGAGCGTGAGTCCCCACGACCACATCGACGAGACCTTCGGCGATGCCCCGTATGGTCTGATCTCGCGCACGGCCCTTTTCGCGGCCCGTGAGGACGGCGAGCCGGATGCCCGCGGCGCGGCAGAGCGGCTCGAGAGCCTGATGGTGCTGGCGCGCAAGGAGCTCGGTCGGGGCCATCAGCGCTGCCTGACGCCCGGCTTCAACGGCATTGGCCATCGCCAAGAGCGCCACCACCGTCTTTCCCGAGCCAACATCGCCCTGGAGCAGCCTCAGCATCCGCTGCGGTGCCGCCATGTCGCCGACGATCTCGGACAAGGCGTCGCGTTGTGAGCGGGTGAGCATGTACGGGAGCGCTTCAGCGATACTCTGCCGCTTCGCTCCTCCCCCGCGGAGGCTCCGACCCACCCCTCGCTTCATGCTCGCCCGGATCAGCGACAATGCGAGCTGGTTGGCGAGCAGCTCGTCATAGGCAAGCCGCGCTCGGGGCGGGGCCAGAGCGCTTACGTCGCTTGGGCTCGCCGGCTTGTGAAGTGCTAAGAGAGCCTCGTTGAACGATGGCCAGTTGTGGCGCGCCCGCCATGCATCATCGAGCCACTCCGGCATCTGCGGAACCCGCTCGAGCGCTCCCCGGACGGCCCGTCCCAGGAGCTTGGGGGATACGCCCGCCGTGCCGGGATAAACAGGTTCGATCAGCGGAAGTGACGCGAACTCGTCAGGACCGACGATATAGTCGGGATGAACAATCTGTGGAGAGCCGCCGTACCATTCGATCTGCCCCGAGACGAACCGAGTTTCTCCCTCCGGCAGCGCCTTTCGGAGATGGTCCGGAAAGGCATGAAAGAAGATGAGCGAGAGCGTGCCGGTGCCGTCGGAGCACTCGACCCTATAGGGCACGCGCTTGTTGTGAGGCGGCGGGGGTCTGTGCCGTCCGACGGTCACTTCGACCGTGACCACCCCTTCACGCGGCAGTTCTCCAATCTTGGGCCGGTACCGCCGGTCGACGACTCCGGACGGGAGATGAAAGACGAGATCGACAAAGCGAGCGGACCTCTCTTGCGACTGAGGTCTCACAAGCTTGGCAAGGAGCTGGCTGACTTTGGGCCCCACGCGCTTGAGCCCACTCGCCGAAGCGAACAGCGGATTGAGGATGGCCGGCCGCATCGTCCGCGAATTTCGTGCGTTTCAGGTACGCGTGCAAGTGCGTTGCCCGGTTTGTGCCGACCCGCTAAGGCACCCGAATGAACCACAGCATGGATCAGAAGGATGTCCGGCAACGCCGGCTCCTCTGGCGCGCGAGCCACCGCGGGATCAAGGAGATGGACATCCTGCTCGGGGGTTTCGCGGCTGCCCGGGTTCACGGCTTGAGCGAACAGGAGGTGGACGAGCTCGAGACAATCGTCGGATTGCCTGACCCGGAGCTGCTTTCATGGATCACCGGGGCATCGCCGGTTCCGCCAAAGCTCAGGACTGCAACCCTCGAGGCGCTGCTCGCTTACCGGCCATGAACGTCATTCCGACCCTCGGCCGTAGGCTCGACAGGGGCGGCCGGACGATCCTCGCGGGAGTGCCGCAGGGCCTCGATGCCCTGGTGCTCGCCGATATCGCACGCGCGCTGGACAAAAGACCTCTCCTCCACGTCACCACCGACGATCAGAACGCGGCCGCACTCTCCGAGGCGCTCGCCTTCTTTGCTGCGGACGTGAGCGTCGCGGCTTTCCCGGCGTGGGATTGCCTGCCTTACGACCGTGTCTCGCCTGCAGCGGAGGTTGTCGCCAAGCGACTAGCGACCCTTACCCTGCTCGCGTCGATGAGGCCCAAGCCGCTCATCGTGCTGACGACGGTCAATGCGGTGTTGCAGCGGGTGCCCAATGCGGACGTGCTCCGTGGGGCGGTGTTTACTGCGCGGCCCGGCCAGCGGGTCGCGACCGACGCGCTTCTGACGTTTCTAGGTGAGAACGGGTTCTCGCGGACCGGGACGGTGGTCGATCCAGGCGACTTCGCGGTTCGCGGTGGCGTGATCGATATCTATCCGCCGGGCTCCGATCTGCCGGTTCGGCTCGATTTTTTCGGTGACACGCTCGAGTCGGTGAGAAGCTTCGATCCCCGGTCCCAGCGTTCGGTCGCAACCCTTAAAGATTTCGCTCTCAATGCAGCGAGCGAAGTTCTGCTGACCAGCACAACGATCGCTCACTTCCGAACCGGATATGCCACGGCGTTCGGCGGGATCGATGTCTCCGATCCGCTGTACGAATCGGTAACCAACGGCCGCCGCTATCAGGGGATGGAGCATTGGCTGCCCCTCTTCCATGAGCGGCTAGAGACGCTCTTCGACTATGCGGGGGATGCGGCGATCTCGCTTGATCCCTCGGTCGAAGAGGCCGTCGAGGCCCGGCTCGAGCAGATCGAGGAATTCCATGATGCGCGCACGCAGGCCCTCACTCAGCAGACGTTCGGCGCTCCTCCGTACAAGCCGCTTCCGCCCGCGTCACTGTACCTGACCCAGAGCGAATGGGCGGAGCGGCTCGCCGACCGGGCAGTGCTCGCGCTGACCCCCTTTGAGGCGCCTGAGATGCGCGGCGCACCGGGCGTCTCCTTCGGCGGCCGGCGCGGGCACACTTTCGCTGCCGAGCGCGCGCAACCAGGCGCCAACGTCTACGAAGCCGTTCGCGCTCACGTGGATGGCCTGCGGCGTGCCGGAAAGCGGGTGGTGATCGCGGCCTGGACGGAGGGATCGCGCGAGCGGCTCGAGGGCATCCTGCGCGATCACGAGGTGTCGCCGCTCGCGTCGGCCCAATCCTTCGCTGAAGTGCTCAAGCGCGACAAGGACATCGTCAACGCCGTCGTGCTCGGCCTCGAGGAAGGGTTCGAGACCGCCGACCTCGCCGTCATCTCAGAGCAGGATATCCTGGGCGATCGACTCGCCCGGCGAACGCGCCGGCAACGCAAGTCTGCGGACTTCATTTCGGAGCTTTCGGCGCTGAGCCCCGGCGATCTCGTCGTGCACGTCGACCACGGCATCGGCCGCTTCGAAGGACTCAGGACTATCGAGGTCCAGGGAGCTCCGCACGACTGCCTCTTCCTCATGTATGCGTCGAACGACCGGCTGTTTCTGCCGGTCGAGAACATCGAGCTCCTGACGCGCTACGGCTCGGACGAGCAGGGAGTTCAACTCGATCGCCTGGGCGGCGGCGCGTGGCAGGCCAAGAAGGCGAAGCTCAAGGAACGCATCCGCGAGATCGCCAACGAGCTGATCAAGACGGCGGCGGCGCGCGAGCTCAAGCCCGGCGAAGTCCTGCCGCCCCCGGAAGGCCTTTACGACGAGTTCTGCGCACGATTCCCATACGAGGAGACCGACGACCAGCTCAGCGCGATCGAGGCGGTGCTCGAGGATATGCAGAAGGGCAGGCCGATGGACCGGCTCATCTGCGGCGACGTCGGCTTCGGCAAGACCGAAGTTGCGCTTCGCAGCGCTTTCATCACCGCGATGAACGGAAAGCAGGTTGCGGTCGTGGTTCCGACGACCCTTCTGGCCCGGCAGCATTTCGCCACCTTCACGGAGCGCTTCCAGGGATTCCCGTTGAGGATCGCCCAGGCGTCCCGGCTCGTCCCCCGCAAGGAGATCAACGAAGCGAAGGACGGGCTCGCCAGGGGCACCGTCGACATCATCATCGGCACCCATGCGTTGCTGACACCCAGCATCAAGTTCCGCGACTTGGGGCTGCTCGTCATCGATGAAGAGCAGCACTTCGGGGTCAAGCACAAGGAACGCCTGAAGGAACTGAGGGCGAATGTCCATGTGCTGACGCTCACCGCCACACCAATTCCGCGAACGCTGCAGCTCGCGCTCTCAGGAGTCCGGGAGCTCTCGATCATCGCCACGCCGCCACTCGATCGCCTGGCTGTCAGGACGTACATCTCGCCTTTCGACCCGGTGGTCATCCGAGAGTCGCTCCTGCGCGAGCACTATCGCGGCGGCCAGAGCTTCTATGTCTGCCCGCGTATCAGCGACCTCGAGGAGCAGGCGGAGTTTCTCCGTTCCTACGTGCCCGAGGTGAAATTCAGGATGGCGCACGGCCGCATGGCGCCGACCGAGCTCGAAGATATCATGGGCGGCTTCTACGACCGCAAGTTCGACGTGCTCCTGTCGACCACCATCATCGAGTCCGGCCTCGACATTCCGACCGCCAACACGCTCATTGTCAACCGGGCGGACATGTTCGGGCTCGCCCAGCTCTATCAGCTACGCGGAAGGGTGGGCCGCGCCAAGCAGCGCGCGTATGCGCTCCTCACGATGCCGCCCAACCGGACGCTGACGCCCGCCGCCGAGAAGCGCCTCAAGGTGCTGCAGTCGCTCGACTCTCTCGGCGCGGGCTTCACGCTGGCGAGCCATGACCTCGATATTCGCGGCGCCGGGAATCTTCTGGGAGAGGAGCAGTCGGGACACATCAAGGAGGTCGGCTTCGAGCTTTACCAGACGATGCTCGAGGAAGCGGTGGCGCAGCTTAAGACCGGCGAGGACACCGCCGAAGCGGACGGGACCTGGTCTCCCCTCATCAATATCGGGACCTCGGTTCTCATTCCGGAGAACTATGTTCCCGACCTGCAGGTGAGGCTCGGCCTTTATCGCCGCCTCGCAGACCTGACGGAGGAGACCGACCTCGACGCTTTCGGAGCCGAGCTTCACGACCGCTTCGGCCGATTGCCAGAGGAGGTCAATCACCTCCTGGCCGTCGTCTCGATCAAGCTTCTCTGCCGCAGAGCCAACGTCGCGAGCCTCGATGCAGGCCCGAAAGGCGCACTCATCTCTCTGCGCGACGGGAAATTTGCGAACCCCTCGGCGCTCGTCGAGTGGATCACCGGGCAGGGCACGCTCGCCAAGCTCAGGCCGGACATGAAGCTCGTCATCATTCGAACCTGGAACACGCCCGAAGAGCGGCTGAAGGGCGCGCGCCAGCTCATGACGCAGCTCGTCAAGCTCGCATCGTGAACTCAGCGGACGTAGTGGAGCGTCTGGTAGTCGCGCCGGAACGCCACCGCGTCGTTCCTCACGCTCTCGGGCCGGTCTCCCTTCACCACGATCCGCGCGATGAAGCCGACGATATCTTCCATTGCTGCCCCATCCATCCCGAGACGGGTCATTTCCTGGGTGCCGATCCGGATCTCTGCGGCGCATTGGGCCGGCAACCAGAATTTATCAGCCGTAACTCTGAGGTTCATGGGATCAAGTTGTGGCGCGTTGTTCGAGGCTCGCGCGGGTGATCGCCGAGACGAGAACTTCCGGTGGCTGCGCCCCAATCACGACGTATCGCCCCGCGACGATAAAGGTCGGAACGCCTGTCATGCCCATCTCGGCGGCCGTGCGGATCTCATCGAGGACCGGATCGAGATCGGCCTCGCTCGACAGGAGCTGAGAGACGAGAGTCCCGTCAAGTCCTACGTCGACCGCCGCCTTGATCAACACCTCGTGCCGTCCGATGTCGGCGCCGTCTACCCAATAGAGCGTGAATAGGCGCTCGGCCATGTCATGCTGCTTGCCGGCAGCGTGAGCCCATCGGATCAGCCGATGGGCATCGAGAGTATTGGGAGTAACGGTGATCCGATCGAAGCGATAGTCGAGGCCGTCGACCCGCCCTGCGGCGATCAAAGGCGCGTGCAGCTCGCTCAAATCGCGGCCGGGGAACTTGCGCTCGAGATAGAGTTGCCGCGGCAGGCCCTCTTTCGGAATGGAGCCGTCGAGGAGAAACGGGCGCCAGCGGACGTCGACCCCAGTCCCATCGAGAGCCGATATAGCCTTGTCGAGCCGTCTTTTGCCGAGGAAACACCAGGGACAGATCACGTCCGAGACGACGTCGATGGTGAGGCCGGCGTTCATTCCTTCTCCCGCCAGAGGGTCGTCCCCTCGAAGCCGGGGAGGGGCTGCACCGAAGGCCGGCCGATCGATTTCCATCGCGCCACCCACTGTCCGCCCGAGTCGTAGAAGGGCACGATATAGGCCCCGCTGACCAGTAGGCGGTCGAGCGCCCGCACTGCCGCGATGAAGTCCTCCTGCGTCTCAGCCGTGAGCAAAGCATCGATCGTCCGGTCGATCGCGGGATCGGCAATGCCCGGGTAATTGCGCGTGCCTTCGACGGTTCGTCCCTCGCTTCCGAAATAGAACTTCTGTTCGTTACCGGGCGAGAGCGAATTGTACCAGGCGACCGGAACCATATCGTAATCGTAGCTGTCGAGCATGCGCTGGAACTGGGCCGAGTCGACGAGCCTGACGTTCACGTCGATCCCGATCTGCCTGAGAGTCCGCTGGTAGTGGAGCGCTATCCTCTCCTGCTCCTTGCTGAGAAGCGACAGGGTGAACCGAAACGGCTCGCCCTTGCCGTTGACCAGCGTGCCGTCCCTGATGGACCAGCCGGCCTCGTTTAGAAGCCCGACTGCTTCCCGCAATACTTTGCGGTCGCGTCCCGAACTATCGGTCCGCGGCAGAACGTAGGTGCCGTCAAGAACCGGAGGGTCGATCTTCACCTTATCGGGTCCGAGCAAGGCCAGCTCCCGCGCATCGGCCTTATGTCCGAAGTACGACAGGTCCGAACCCGAGTAGTACCCCTGCGTCCGTCTATAGAGATTGGAAAAGAGGTTGGCATTCGCCCACTCGAAGTCGAACGCCTCGATCAAGGCACGGCGGACCCGCACGTCCTGGAAGATTGGCCGGCGGGTGTTGAATGCCAATCCCGTGGTCGGAGCAGGGGTCTTCTGGGGAACGGTCTCGCGGACAACCTTGCCCTCCTTCACCGCAGGAAAGTCATAGCCGCCCGACCAGCGCCCGGGATCGGCCTCGATGCGAACGTCGGCGAGCCCGGTCTTGAATGCCTCGAAAGCCGAGTTGTTGTCGCGGTAGTAGTCGAGCCTGACCTCGTCGAAGTTCCAGAGGCCGCGCGAGATCGGCAGGGCCTTCCCCCAGTAGTCGGGGTTGCGCCGGTAGCGGATGCTTTCTCCCGCGCGGACTTGCGCGATGACATAGGGCCCCGAGCCGATGACGGGGTCGAGCGTGGTCGCCTCGAAATCGCGGTTCTCCCAGTAGTGCTTGGGAAGGATGGGCATCAGTCCCATGATGAGCGGGAGCTCGCGGTCGTGCGACTCCTGGGTAAACACGATGGTGCGCTCGTCGGGTGTCGCGACCGATGTGATCTTGGAATAGTAGGTTCTGAACCGCGGAAGACCCTTGTCGCGGAGCGTTTCGAGCGAAAATGCGACGTCGGCCGCAGTAACGGGGTGCCCGTCCGAGAAGCGCGCCTCGGGCCTGAGGCGGAACGTCATGGTCTGGCGGTCGTCGCTGACGTCGATCGATTCCGCAAGCAGGCCATAGAGCGAGAAGGGCTCGGCCCAGTTGCGGCCCATGAGGCTCTCGTAGACGTATGTGTTGATACTCGAGGCCTTCTGTCCCTTCACGATGAACGAGTTGACGGAATCGAAGCTGCCGGTGACCGCCTGGCGGAACACCCCGCCTTTCGGCGCGCCGGGATTGGCATAAGGCAGATGCGCGAAATCCCGCTGGAGGGCGGGTTCGCCGCGCATGGCGATGCCGTATCGCGGCTCGGCTTCGGCGGGGCTAGCCGAACAAGCCAAGACCAGGGCGAGCAATACGCCCACTCCGGGCAGGCGACCGTCGCCTATCCTTCCCCCGCGAGGCGGGAAGGGTAACCGCCAGTCGTCGTTGCAAATGGTGTTAGTGCCGGTAGCCTTCGCGAAGCTTGTAGGAGCGGTGGCGCGCGTCGAAGCTGTCGAAGTAGTCCCTGACCTGCGGATGGCGGACCGGGTCCCCGCTCTCGTCGTCGAGGAGGTTCTGCTCGGAGACATACGCAACATATTCGGTATCGTCGTTCTCAGCGAGCAAATGATAAAATGGCTGGTCCTTGCGGGGCCGGATGTCTTCGGGGATGGATTGCCACCACTCCTCGGTATTAGAGAATATCGGATCGACGTCGAAGATAACACCCCTGAACGGGAACAGCCGGTGTCTTACGACCTGACCTATGCGGAATTTTGCCAGCGGTAGTTCACCCTTCATCATCGCCCGTACCGTTTATCTGGTTTATGGCCCCGGCCTGATAGATCACCAGAGTCTCGCAGTCAGTGCAAGAGCTACATGGGCCTTGCGACGATCCGCGCTCCCGTAGCGTAAGCTTTATCTTAAGAAGAAAAATCCAGGCCGACGCCGCGATTCATCATCGCACGCCGCAGAGGCTCGATGGCGCTGAGCATACCGAAACTCGCCGCCCGGCCCAATTCGAGGGGTGTGGAGCCCCTTAGGAGCGATCGATTCATCAGATCGACCGCGGATTGCCCCATCAAGACGTCGGCGCGACGCGCAGCGTCGTATCTAGCGAGGAGCATGGGGCTACCCGGATCTTCTCCAACAACGAGCGCCCCGCCGATCAGCCCCGCAGCGGCTTCGGCGTCGCGCAAAGACATGTTGAGACCCTGCGCCCCGATCGGAGGCAGGACATGGCCCGCCTCGCCGATCAACAGTACCCGGTTTCGGCCAAGAGCGCTCGCGCGCATTCCCGATATCGGAAAGAGACCGCGCGGGCCAAGCTCGCCGATCCGGCCGAGGTCGCCGTGGGAAGCGGCCTGTATTTCGGCGCAAAGCGCCGGTTCGCTCAAGCCGAATAGTGCTTCGGCCCGCTCGGGTTGTTCCATCCACACGAGGGAGGAG
>JBJMRA010000058.1:0-24973 GCA_045802365.1 Hyphomicrobiales bacterium
ATACCACGTTGCGGCATTGGCTTCGTCGTAGAGCTGGATGGCCGCGTTGCTGACGAGGACCGAATCGAGGCTCGCGATCGCAACACCCGACGTGTTCGCGCCCGGTAGCGCCCCGCTCAGGAAGTTCACGAGTGTCCGCCCGGGGGTTGCGGGCACGATCCCGCCGAAATCCGGCGCCTGGTCGGCGCGATTGCTCTTTCTGCTGCCGGCCTCGATCGGTTGGCCAATTACGCCCGAATCGCCCCCGGGAGGGGGGGCCGGGCCAAAACCGAGCTCGAAGCTGCCGCCAAGAGTTCGTCGAACGAGAATTCGAGGTCCGATGAGCTCGATCTGCTTCGGCAGGAGTTGGAAATTGAGAAGGGCGCTTCCGTCCACCCCGACCGCGGCCTTGGGAGTCCGCGCAATTGTCCGGCCCTGCGCATCGAGAAGCTCGAGGTTGCGGAGGCGGAAATGCGGGATGCCGGTGACGGAGTCGCGTTCGATGATGACCCCGCCGAGCCTCGCCGACATTCCGCCCAGGCTCTTGTTGATCTCAGCTTGGATGCGCTCCCGCATGAAATCGAGAGACACCGGGCCTTGCGACAGCCGCCAAAAAAGGAGCGCGACCGCCACCGCCGAGAGCGTCACGACTGCAAGGAGCGATATCGTCGCTCGTCTGACCCACCGTCGCCGCAACGCTCCCCTGCCCTGTCGCAAAATGTCCCCAGGTGATGCAGATAAGCCCCGTGATGAGGGCTAAACGATGGCGGCCCCTGGACATGCTCCGCTCCCTGAGCAAGACCGGCGCTCGACCAGCCCGAGGCTCGGAAGGGAGGGAATTGACCATGACAATCGGGCCACGAAACGGTATGCTTCCGCAAGCCAAGAGCACCGGCTTCAGGCCGGCGCCCGAGTGAAAAGGCAAGAATGTTCTTCAAGCGTCTTCGCAAGAGCGCGCGTGGCAATGGCCAGCCCTCACCTATGGACGCGCCTCCATCCTATATCGGTCAGGAGGTGGTGGTCGAGGGAAGCCTTGTCTCCGCTGGCGAGCTCCATATCGACGGAACGGTCCACGGCAACGCCCGCGCTCAGGCCGTCATGGTCGACCGGCACGGCGCCGTCCATGGCGAAGTGGCGGGGGAAGAGGTTCTCGTCCGCGGCCGCGTGATTGGTCCCATCCGCGGCGTTCACGTCCACCTTTATCCCGGCGCTCATGTCGAAGGCGACGTCATCAACGAGACGATCTCGATCGATCACGGAGCCTACATCTATGGCTCGATCAGGCGCTCCGAGGACCCATTGGCGGAGCCTGGCCAGCAGCAGTACCGCCCGAAGCCGCCGGCCCAGATCGAAAAGCGCGACGACCTCGATGTGCTCGATGAGGACAACCTTCCCCCCGCAGTCCGCCGTTAAAGAGTGCGGCGCTCTTAATCACTCGACGTCGGCGATGGCCTCGGGGCCGCCGCCCCTCACCCGTTGCGCGAGGGCCGCCGCCATGAACTCGTCGAGCTCGCCATCGAGAACCGCCGAGGGGCTCGTGCTCGTCGTTCCCGTCCTCAAATCCTTCACCAGCTGATAGGGCTGAAGGACGTAAGACCGGATCTGATGGCCCCAACCGATATCGGTTTTCTTGGCATTGGCGGCGTCGATCTTCTCCTGCTGCTTCTCGAGCTCGATCTCGTAAAGTCGCGCCTTGAGCATCTTCCAGGCGGTGGCGCGGTTCTTGTGCTGGGAACGCTCGCTTTGGCAGGCGACGACGATGCCGGTCGGCAGATGTGTGATCCGGACCGCCGAATCGGTCGTATTGACGTGCTGCCCGCCCGCCCCCGAAGAGCGATAGGTGTCGATCCGACAGTCCGCCTCGTTGACGTTGATGTCGATTTCATCGTCGACGACCGGGTAAACCCATACCGAAGCGAAAGACGTGTGGCGGCGGGCATTGGCATCGAAAGGCGAAATGCGAACCAGCCGATGCACGCCCGATTCGGTCTTGAGCCAGCCATAGGCGTTGTGACCTTTGATCTGAAGCGTCGCCGACTTGATCCCCGCCTCTTCGCCGGGGTGCTCATCGAGCACCTCGACCTTATAGCCGTGCTGCTCCGCCCAGCGCACATACATGCGCATGAGCATGCGCGCCCAATCCTGGCTCTCAGTGCCGCCCGCACCCGCATTCACCTGCAGGAAGGTGTCGTTGGCGTCCGCCTCGGCGCCGAGCAGCGTCTCGATCTCGTGCTTGGCGACTTCATCCTTGAGGGCGACCAACGCTCCTTCGGCCTCGGCGACGATGCTCGGGTCACCTTCGGCCTCGCCGAGTTCGATAAGCTCGGAGTTGTCGGCGATCGTGCGCTCCAGCCGGGCAACGAGCTTCATCCGGCTTTCGAGATCCTGGCGGCGACGCATGACCGTCTGGGCCTTCAGCGGATCGCTCCAGAGGGCCGGATCCTCGGCGCGGGAGTTCAGCTCGGCGAGCTCTCGTTCGGCCTCCTCCCAGTCAAAGATGCCTCCTCAGCAGCCCGATCGACTGCTTCATCTCTTCAACGACGCTGGCGATTTCAGTGCGCATTCCGAGCGAAAGGTAGAAGGAGGTCCGTCGCGGTCAATAGAGACCGCCGGTGCCGGTCGTCAATCCGCCCTCGACTACCGCGCTGCTCTCCGGCCGCGGCGCCGCCATCGCATTCGACGATAAGGCGCCCGACGTTGCTATCTGCTCGCCGATGATCTTTGTTTCGTCCGGAGGTTCATCACCGGGCTTGAAGGCCTCGAGAATGACGCCCGGCTCGCCGAAGACGTCGCGCTTGCCGGTTTTGGCATTGATCGGTATGAGCTCTATTCCCTTCGGCACCCGGAAGGGAGTAGCGGGCTTGTCGCGAAGCGCCATTTTCATGAAGTCCGCAACCACGGGAGCGGCGAGCTCGCCGCCGGTGCGGCGCCGCCCCATGGGCTTCGGGTTGTCATAGCCGACGAACACGCCGACGCAGAGATCGGGCGTATAACCGATGAACCAGGCATCGCGCTCCTCGTTCGAGGTGCCGGTTTTGCCGGCGACCGGCTTGCCGACGGAAAGAAGCTTCCGGCCGGTGCCGCGTTCGACCACGCCTTCGAGCATCGAGGTGATCTGATAGGCGGTATAGGGGTTGAGGACCTCGGGACGTACGTCGAAGAGCTCAGGCTCCTCCTGGTGCTGCCAGGCTTGCGCGCTGCATCGGGTGCATACGCGCTTGTCATGGCGGAAAATCGTGTGCCCGTACCGGTCTTGCACCCTGTCGATGAGCGTAGGTTCGATCTTCTTGCCGCCATTGTCGAGGATCGAATAGGCGGTGGTCATCTTGAGAAGCGTGGTTTCCCCGGCGCCGAGCGCCATCGCGAGCTGGTTGGGCAGGTGATCGTAGATGCCGACGCGCTGCGCAAGATCGGCGATCTTCTGCATGCCGAGATCGTTCGCGAGCCTCACCGTCATCACGTTGCGCGACTGCTCGATGCCGCGCCGAAGCGTCGAAGGGCCGAAGAACTTGTTCTGATAGTTCTTCGGCTTCCACATCTCGCCGTTCGGCAGCTTGAATTCGATCGGCGCATCAAGAATGACTGAGGAGGGCGTGTAGCCGTTGTCGAGCGCGGCTGCATAGACGAACGGCTTGAAGGAGGAGCCCGGCTGGCGCAACGCCTGAACGGCGCGGTTGAACTGGCTCTTGCCGTAGGAGAAGCCGCCGACCATCGCCAACACGCGGCCGGTATGGGGGTCCATGGCGACGAGCGCGCCCTCGACGTCGGGCATCTGGACGAGATGCCACTGGCCCCGCTCCTTGGCGGGCGCAACGTAGATGACGTCTCCCGGCGCCAAAACATCCGAGGCGGTCTTGATCTCCGGACCGAGTGCCGTTCCATCCACATATTTCCGGGCCCATTGCATGAGCGCGAGCGGGATGGTTCCGGTCTCCCGGGTAGCGTCAATGGCGCCCGACGGAAGAGTCCTGGGCTGCAACCCGACCTTGGCGCCCTGCTCTTCCACCGAGAGTACGACAGCAAGCCGCCAAGGCGCGAGATCGGTGGGAACCGTCATTCTGCCGATTACCACCCCCCAATCATCGGAAACAGGGCTGTTCTTGATCGGACCCCTGAAGCCGCGCACCCGGTCGAAGGAGATGAGCCCCCGCGCCAGCGCTTGGCGGGCGGAGATTTGGAGCTTCGGTTCGAGGGTGGTCCGCACCGAGAGGCCGCCCTTCATGAGCTTGTCCTCGCCATAAAGCTGGAAAAGCTCGCGGCGCACTTCCTCGGCGAAGGACTCGCCCGCGAAAAGCTGCGCCCCGAACGGCCGCGGGCTGACCTTGAGCGGCTTCGCCTGCGCCTCCTTCATCTCCGCTTCCGAGATGTAGCCGTTCTGGAACATCTGCTGGAGCACCCAGTTGCGCCGCTCGATCGCCCGCTTCGTCTGGCGGAATGGATGATAGTTGTTGGGGCCTTTTGGGAGAGCCGCGAGATAAGCCGCTTCCTCGAGCGAGAGATCGTTCAGCGACTTGCCGAAATAGTTGAGAGCGGCGGCCGCGACGCCGTACGAGTTCATGCCGAGAAAGATTTCGTTGAGATAGAGCTCGAGGATCTGATCCTTCGAGAAGGTCTTCTCGATCCGCTGCGCGAGCACCGCCTCCTTGAGTTTGCGCTCGACCGAACGTTCGGGATTGAGGAGGAAGTTCTTCGCCACCTGCTGGGTGATCGTTGAAGCGCCGACGATCTGGCCCTTGCCCGCGAACTTCACCTGCAGGTAGCGCAGCCCGGCCGCGGCTATGCCTTCCCAGTCGAGACCGGAATGCGTGTAGAAGCTCTTGTCCTCGGCCGAGAGAAACGCCTGGATCAGGCGCTTCGGCACCTGGGCGATCGGAACGAACAACCGTCGCTCGGTCGCATATTCCGCGAGCAACGATCCGTCGGCGGCGTGAATGCGAGTCGTGACCGGCGGCTCATATTGCGCAAGTTGGTGATAATCCGGAAGATCGCGCGAAGATTGCCAAATGACGTAGGCGAGACCGGCTGCGGCAATGAGAAAGAGGATGCAGCCCGCCGTGAAAAGAAAACCTAAAAATCTCAGCATTTCCCGCCGGTATTCGCCTCGCTCGAGGGCTTAGCACGATTTTGCCCTCTGCGGTCCCCAATTATTTGGCGATGGGGGTTAGGATCGGAATGTGGCGATGGCGTGAACGCAATAGCGACGAATGGCAGCGCGCGCTCTATCGGCTGGCAGCGATCTCTCGTCCGAAATAGCCGTCGATCGCCGTGCCGAGGGCGCCCGCGACTTGTCCCTGCCATTTTGCCGAACTGAGAAGCTTCGCATCGGAGCGGCTCGAAAGATAGCCGAGCTCGAGCAGGATCGAGGGAACGTCGGGAGCCTTGAGGACGACGAAACCTGCCGAGCGCATCGGGCGTCCGGTGAGATGGGTCACAGGTTTCAGCTGGCTGACCGCCCGGCGCGCGAAATTCAAGGAATGATATTTGGTCTCGCGCTGGGCGAGGTCGATCAGGATGTCGGTCACTTCCTGGTTTTCGGTGGCGAGATCGACGCCGGCGATGATGTCGGCGCGGTTCTCTTTCTGCGCCAACGCTTCCGCCTCGGCATCGGAAGCCTTGTCGGAAAGGGTGTAGATCGTTGCGCCGCGGGCGGATTGGCCGCGAACGGTGTCGGCGTGGATCGCGATGAAAAGATCCGCCTGATTGTCCCGCGCGACCCTCACTCTGTCCTTGAGGGTGACGAAATGATCATCGCTCCTCGTCATAACGATCTTGTAGCGGCCGAGCGATTCGAGCCGCGTCTTGAGGGCCAGTCCGAAAGCCAGGACGACATCCTTCTCGCGAACGCGATTGAAGCCGACGGCACCGGGATCGATGCCGCCGTGGCCCGGATCGATCACGATGGTGCGCTCCGCCCCCTCCTGCGTCACCGAATTGCGAACCGGTTTCGGGTGGGGCTGTCCGAGGACGGCCGCGGTCTCCTTGAGCTTCGAACCCAGCGTTGCGGCTTCGGGCTCCGCGGCGCGGGCCTTATCGAAGGTCGGCTCGTCGGTCTTTATGAGATCGAGAACTACGCGTGCGCCCTCGCCCGAAGGCATCTTCTCGATGAAAGACCCCGTGATGAGCACAGGTCCATCGGTATCGATCACGATCCGCGACTTGCCCGGCGCGATTGCCCCGTAGCGATACTGCCGCACCAATCCCGCGCCCTTGCCGCTTCCGGGCGGAAGACGAAAATCCACCTCCGGCAGGTCAATCAACACCCGGTAGGGATCGCTCATCACATAGGCGCTGTAGCTGATCGGACGGCTCAGCTCGGCGGTGAAACGGCCTCGGACATCATCGCCGGTGATCTCGGCGGCGGCCGCCACCGGCAGAGCGGCGGTTCCGGCATAGAGCGTGTGCGCATCGAGGCAGAACACGATGAGGGCGAGAGTCCACAACCGGCCACGGCTCATTGACGGATCATCCCCTTCGCGCCCCGGGGGCCAAGCTAGCGGTCCGCAGGTTAACCAGTCGTTTCCAGGTCCGTTCTCCCTGAATTGCGCAGGCATTGCTTAAGGCGCTTCAAAATGAAATTTTGCAGGGGGACAACAACACTACGCCCATTCCGAACGTGGTGACCGCACCCGCGTGTTCCTGCACCCGCCAAGGTTGCTCTTGCCAATCACCTCTTATCTTCCTAAACAGGGCGTCACCTCCTCGCCGATTTTCAACCGCTGAGCGGCCGCAATCGGAGGAGAGTCGAATTCCGCGCCGGACGGGATCCGGGATACCATCCTCTCAGGGCGCGTTCTGTCCGGTCACGCTATCGGCGGGATCGGGTCCTGCTTGTGGGCCAGCGGCCCGCCGGCAGAACTATGAACCGTTCCGGCCCGTCCGGGACACATCGAAATTACGGGCATGGTTTCAACCGCAATCATCGAATCCCCGCATGGAGCGCTCCTGAGGAGCGGCATGCGGGATATCGCACCGATGAACACGCGATGCGGCCTGCCCCCATCACGCAGGCGGGCGCGCCGGACTTACTCAGGTCCTGCCCCCGGAGCAGAGGCAGAAGCCCAGCCGTCCGGTCCTGCAGCAGGGAACATCAGCAATGGGCAGCAAAATGCTCATCGACGCCACCCATGTGGAAGAGACCCGGGTGGTCGTAGTCCGCGGCACGCGCATCGAGGAATTCGATTTCGAGAGCGCCGCCCGCAAGCAGCTTAAAGGTAACATCTATCTCGCGAAGGTGACGAGGGTCGAGCCCTCGCTCCAGGCCGCCTTCGTCGATTACGGCGGAAACCGTCATGGATTTCTCGCCTTTTCCGAGATCCACCCCGATTATTACCAGATCCCGGTCGCCGATCGTCAGGCGCTGATTCGCGAGGAGGAAGAAGCGCAAAGGCGCGCAGAGGATGACGGCGGTAACGGCGATTCGGTCGAGGGTGACACTCTCCAATCTGAGCCGACCGCGGCCGGCTCGCCGGATCAAGAGCCGGCCCGCGAATTCTCCGAGGAGCCCGGAGAAGAGTTCACCTCCGCCGCGGATGAAACTCACCCATCGTCGGAACCCGAACAAGGCAACGGCCAAGCCGATGCGCTCGAGATGCCCGCCAATGACAATGGCCTTTCGGAGAACGGCGAAGGCGTCGAATCCGTCGAAGAAGACGCCGAGACCCAGAAGGTCGAATCGGTCGGCGCCGAAGACGCCCTGGAAGAGGTGCCGCGGGCGAGAAGGACGCAGCGCCGCTCCTACAAGATCCAGGAGGTGATCAAGCGCCGGCAAGTGATCCTCGTTCAGGTCGTGAAGGAGGAGCGCGGCAACAAGGGCGCGGCTCTAACGACATATCTCTCCCTCGCGGGCCGGTACTGTGTGCTCATGCCGAACACCGCGCGCGGCGGCGGCATATCGCGCAAGATCACCGATGCCAACGATCGCCGCAGACTCAAGGACGTGACCCGCGACATCGAAGTGCCGGAGGGGATGGGCCTCATCGTGCGCACGGCGGGTGCGCAGCGGACCAAGACCGAGATCAAGCGCGACTTCGACTACCTCTTGAGACTCTGGGAGAACGTGCGCGACCTCACCCTTTCCTCGACCGCGCCCGCCCTCGTCTACGAGGAAGGCAACCTCATCAAGCGCGCCATCCGCGATCTCTACACCAAGGATGTCGAGGAGATCTTCGTCGAGGGCGAGGACGCCTATCGGGAAGCCAAGGATTTCATGAAGATGCTCATGCCGAGCCATGCGCGGAACGTGAAGCTCTACAAGGACACCCGGCCGCTCTTCTCGCGCTATCAGGTCGAAACGCAGCTCGACAGCTTGTTCTCGCACACCGTGACGCTGCAGTCGGGCGGCTACATGGTGATCAACCAGACCGAAGCCCTCGTCTCGATCGACATCAACTCCGGCAAGGCTACGCGCGAACACAACATCGAGGATACGGCGCTCAAGACCAACCTCGAATCGTCGGACGAGATCGCCCGGCAGCTTCGGTTGCGCGACCTCGCCGGTCTCGTCGTCATCGACTTCATCGACATGGAGGAAAAGCGCAACAACCGTTCGGTTGAGCGGCGGCTCAAGGACGCCCTGAAGCACGATCGCGCCCGCATCCAGGTCGGCCGGATCAGCCATTTCGGCCTTCTCGAAATGTCCAGGCAGAGGCTCCGCCCGAGCCTGCTCGAGGGCTCGACGCGGATGTGCCCGACCTGCGACGGGCGCGGAATGGTGCGTTCGGTGTCCTCCTGCGCTCTTTCGGTTTTGCGCGCCGTCGAAGAACATTTGATCGGCAAGAAACCGGAAAATCTCACGGTAAAGACGAACCGAGAAGTCGCATCCTACATCCTCAACGACAAGCGCGACCATCTGTTGACGCTTGAAGCCGACTATCAGGTTTCGATATTCATCGTGCCGAGCGAGGACGTGAAGGGATCGCAGGCGATGATCGAACGCGCCGGCGAGCGTACTGTCACCGTTCGCAAGCCGCAGGCCGGTCCTGTCAAGCTCGACAGCGCCTTTGAGGAGCAGGAGGTGCCGGAGGCCGAGGAGGAGCAGGAGGAGCCGGCTCCTGCAAGGCCCGCCCAGCCCGAAGGCAGACCGGCCGAGCAGACGGCATCTGCGGAAGCCGAAGCAGGCCCGGGCCGCAAGCGACGGCGGCGCGGCCGGCGCGGACGCCGCAGCGACAAGCCCGAAGGGACGTCGGTGCAAGTCTCGAAGGAAGAGATCCCGGGACTGGGCGAACAGCCCGACGTCGCGCTTCCGGACGCCGTGAACGAAAGCAACCTTTCAGAACAGCAGGAAGAGAGAGTAGCTCAGCAAGAGGACTCCTCGTTCTCGAGGGATCTCGAGCCGCCCGCGCCGACCAACGGCAGCGCCGATGCGAGCCGCGTCCCGGCTCTCCCCGACGAGACGGCCGGCGATTTGGCTCCCGAGGCTGTCCCGTCCCCGAGCGAGGCCGAGAGGGAACCGAAGCCGACGCGTTGGCAGCCGCCCGCGCCTACCGTTGGTGCGCAGCAGGCCCGGCCAAAGGCGGGCTGGTGGAGCAAGCGGCAGGCCTGATCGCCAGCCTCAAACTCGCCTCAATTGATCGTGAACAAGCGCGCGATGCGCTGGGCTTCGGCAGTCCGACTCCCCGCGGCCTTGGCAACCATGCTGGCCGCACTGTTGGCGTTGTTCATGCCGCTCGGCTCCCTGGCGTGGGCCGGGGACGACGATGGACCGTCCCTCATTCGTGATGCCGAGATCGAGGGCCTCCTCAGGCTTTATACGAAGTCGATTTTCCGCGCTGCCGGGCTCAATCCGGGCTCGGTGCACGTCTACATAATAAACGACTACCGTATCAACGCATTCGTCGCAGGCGGGCAGCGCATCTTCATCAATACCGGTCTTCTGGCCCAGGCCACATCGCCCAACGAGGTGATCGGCGTGCTTGCCCACGAGACCGGCCACATCGCGGGAGGCCACCTCACGCGCATGGGGCTCGAGGTCGAACGGCAGAGCACCGCCGCGATCGTCGGAATGCTGCTCGGCGCGGCGGCCATGGCGGGCGGGATCGCTGCGGGCGATGCGCAGGCGGCCGGCGCCGGCACCGGCCTCATGATGGGGACGCAGGGCATGACCCAGCGGCTCATCCTCAACTACGCGCGCGCGATGGAGTCGTCGGCCGACCAAGCCGCGCTCAAATTCCTCACCGCGACCCATCAGTCGGCGCGCGGCATGCTCACGCTCTTCGAGAAGCTCGCCAACAAGTCGATCGGCTCGATCAAGTACGTCGATCCCTATCTGCTCTCCCATCCGATGCCGTTCGACCGCATTCGCAATCTCGAGACAGCCGCCAAGCAGAGCCCCTATTTCGACGCCCAGGACCCGCCCGAGCTCGTGCTTCGCCACGAGCTCATGCAGGCCAAGCTCGTCGGCTTCCTGTCGCCTGCCCAAACCGTGTTCCAGCGCTACCCCGTCTCCGACACGAGTTTGCCGGCGCGTTACGCTCGCGCCATCGCCATGTTCCGATCGGGCGACACGCGGAATGCACTTCCGGTCATCGATACGCTCATCCGCGACCTGCCGCAGGATCCGTACTTCTGGGAAATCAAGGCGCAAGCTATTCTCGAGGGCGGCGATCCCGCTGGCGCCATCGCGCCCATCAAGCAGGCGCTCGAGCTTCTGCCGAACAACTCACTGTTGCTCATCCTCTATGCGCAGGCGCTGCTCGGCACCGAGGACAAGACCAAAGCCGAAGCGGCGCTCAAGGCGCTCCTCGCCGCCAAGAAGGTCGAGACGGATATGCCCCGGCTCCACCAGTACCTCGCGATGGCCTATGGCATTCTCGGAGATGTCCCTCGTGCCGAACTCGCGACGGCCGAGGCTGCGTATCTCAGGGGCGATAAGAAACTTGCCGTCGAGAAGGCGAAAGTGGGGGTCGCGAGCTTCAAAAGGGGAAGCCCGGAATGGATCCGCGCTAACGACCTTTTGAACTTCGCGAGCCGGAAGTGAGATGGACCGCGTGGCCCTTTTCAGGCAGGCTGAGCTGATCTAATCGAGAGGATTCCATGATCAAAATTCTTCGTGTGCTCTTGCTCGTCATCACCGCCGGCGCGGTCCCCGCGCTCGCAGGCGAGTTCACCGATTCGCAGAAGCAGGAGCTCGGCGCCTTCATCCACGACTATCTCATGAAGAATCCCGAGGTACTGCGAGACGCGCTTCAGGAGCTCGATCGGCGTCAAACGCAGGCCGATAGCGCAGTCCGTAAGGAAACGCTGACGGAAAAGGCGGCGGCGGTGTTCCACGAAGACGGCGATCTCGTGGGCGGAAATCCCAAGGGCAAGATCACGGTGGTCGAGTTCTTCGACTACAATTGCGGCTACTGCCGAAAGGCTTTTCCGGATGTCATGAAGATGATCGGCGGCGACAAGGACATACGGCTGGTCATGAAGGAGTTCCCGATCCTCGGCCCGGGCTCGACCTATGCCGCGCGCGCAGCTCTAGCGTCGCGCAAGCAGGGTAAATATTGGGAGTATCACCTTGCGATGATGCGGCACGATGGCCGGATCGACGAAACGACAGCGGATGAGATCGCAGGAACGGTCGGGCTCGATGTCGAGAAGCTCAAGGCCGATATGAAGTCGGACGAGGTCGAGCAGGTGATCAGCCGCAACATGGATCTGGCGGAAAAACTCAACATCCAGGGCACGCCCGCCTTCATCATCGATGAGACGATCATTCCGGGGGCGATCGGGTATGACGGACTCACGGCCGCCGTGAAGCAGGTGCGCGACAAAGGCGGATGCCAGCTCTGCTAGGCGGCTCGCTCAGCCGCTTCTTTCCCATTCCGGGGCGAGCGCATATAAGCGGAGCATGGGGAAATCAGCTGCGTCGGGGAAACCTGTCTACGTCCTGAACGGCCCCAACCTCAATCTGCTCGGGACGAGAGAGCCCGGCCTATACGGTCGCGAGACGCTCGGCGACATCGAACGGCGCTGCCGCGCGCGCGCCGAGAAGCTCGGCTTGTCGATCGTATTCAGGCAAACCAATTCCGAAGGCGATCTCGTCGGCTGGATTCAGGAGGCAGGCCGGGAAGGCTCGGCCATCCTCATCAATGCAGCCGCCTATACCCATACCTCGGTCGCGATACACGATGCCTTGAAAGCGGCGGATCTTCCGGTCATCGAAGTTCACCTGTCCAACATCTATAAGCGGGAGGCGTTCCGGCATTTGAGCTTCATCTCTCCGATCGCAAGAGCGGTGATCTGCGGTTTGGGGGCGCTCGGATACGAGCTTGCGCTCGAGGGACTGAGCGATCTCGCCAGCGCGGAAAGAGAGCAATGATGGTCTTCAAGAAGAATCACGGCTCCCCCGCTCCAGCTCCTGAAGATCAGCTTCGTCTCATACGGATGCTGGCTGACATTCTGGATGAGACCGGCCTCACTGAGATCGAACTCGAGCAGGACGGATCGCGCGTACGCGTCGCCCGCAAGATGAACGTGAAGACGGCGCCTTCCGCCCTCCCTATCCCGGCTGGCCCCGAACTCGGTTCCGAACCCGCTCCGGCCGTCTCCGCCGCGAAGCCGTCCGCCCTCGACCCCACGACCCATGCGGGCGTGGTGAAATCGCCGATGGTCGGAACGGTCTATCGCTCCCCTTCCCCCGGAGCGTCTGCGTTCATCGAAGTCGGCGCTGAGGTGAAACAGGGGCAGACGCTTCTGATCATCGAGGCCATGAAGACGATGAATCAGATCCCTGCGCCGCGAGCGGGCAAGGTCGTGCAAATTCTCGTGGAGAATGGCCAGCCCGTCGAATACGGCGAGCCGCTCGCGATCATCGAGTAATCGATGTTCGACAAGATTCTCATCGCCAATCGCGGGGAAATCGCGCTCAGGGTGCTGAGAGCCTGCCGGGAGCTCGGAATCCAGACTGTCGCCGTTCATTCGACCGCCGACGAGGAGGCGATGCACGTCCGCCTCGCCGATGAGAGCGTGTGCATCGGACCGCCCCCTGCCCGCGACAGCTATCTCAATATTCCGGCGATCGTCTCGGCCTGCGAGATCACCGGGGCCGAGGCGGTTCACCCAGGTTACGGATTTCTCTCTGAAAATGCTCGGTTTGCGGACATTCTCGCCGAGCACGGGATCAAGTTCATCGGCCCCCGCGCCGAGCACATCCGGGTGATGGGCGACAAGATCGAGGCGAAGCGGACCGCAGCACGGCTCGGATTGCCGGTGGTGCCCGGATCGGAAGGGGATGTCGCCGACATCGCAGAAGCCAAGCGTATCGCAAGCGACATCGGGTATCCTGCCCTCGTCAAGGCGACGGCAGGCGGAGGCGGGCGCGGCATGAAAGTCGCCCGCAACGAGAACGAACTCGAATCGGCGATCCGCACCGCGCAAGCCGAAGCAGCCGCCGCCTTCGGGAATGGCGCCGTCTACCTCGAGAAGTTTCTCGGAAAGCCCCGCCATATCGAAATCCAGGTGCTGGGGGATGGCCAGGGAAGAGCCGTACATCTTGGCGAGCGCGATTGCTCGCTCCAGAGGCGGCATCAGAAGGTTTGGGAGGAGGCGCATTCCCCGGCGCTCAATGCCGCCCAGCGCGAAGCAATCGGCGGACGAGTTGCGCGCGCGATGGCCGAGCTCAGCTACGAAGGCGTGGGCACGGTGGAATTCCTTTACGAGGACGGCGAATTCTACTTCATCGAGATGAACACCCGTCTTCAGGTCGAGCATCCGGTGACCGAGATGCTGACCGGCCTCGATCTCGTTCAGGAACAGATCCGGATCGCCGCCGGCGCCGAGCTCACCTATGATCAGCAGAGCATCACCTTCGGCGGGCACGCCATCGAGTGCCGGATAAACGCGGAGAACCCGCGCAACTTCACGCCTTCGCCGGGTCGAGTCGATGCGGTGCACGTCCCGGGAGGCCTCGGGGTCAGGATCGATTCGGCGCTCTATGCCGGCTACCGCATTCCTCCTTATTACGACAGCCTGATCGGCAAGCTCATCGTCTTCGGGAAGACCAGGACCGAATGCCTGATGCGGTTGCGGAGAGCTCTCGGCGAATATGTGGTCGAGGGCGTCGAGACGACGATCCCGCTCTTCCAAAGGCTGGTGACCGAGCCCGATATTATCGACGGCCACTACGACATTCACTGGCTCGAGAAGTACCTCGAAAGAGCCGGTTGATGTCGACGATCACGCCGCACATCCTGCTCAAAGCGTACTCCGCGGGGATTTTTCCGATGGCCGAGAGCGCCGAGGACAACGCGCTCTATTGGATCGAGCCGGAAGAGCGCGGCATTTTCCCGCTCGATCAGTTCCACATTCCGCATTCGCTTCGCAAGCGCCTGCGCAAGCGGCCATTCGAGATCAGAATCAATACCGCATTCGCCGACGTGATCGCCGGGTGCGCAGCGACAACTGCCGATCGCAAGACGACCTGGATCAACGCGCGCATCCGCGCCCTCTATGGACAGCTCCACAAAATGGGCTGCTGCCACACGGTCGAGTGCTGGCAGGACGGCCGGCTCGTCGGCGGTCTCTACGGCGTCAAGATCGGGGCGGCGTTCTTCGGGGAGAGCATGTTTTCGAGAGCAACGGACGCGAGCAAGGTGGCTCTTGTCCATCTGGTAGCCCGCCTTCGGGCCGGCGGGTTCATGCTCCTCGATGCCCAGTTCATGACCTCCCACTTGGCTCGCTTCGGCGCCCGGCCGATCCGACGGGAAGCGTACCGGCGGATGCTCGATGAGGCGATCGACGGCGACGCTGATTTTTTCGCGTTCAAGGACGACGGCTCGCCCGACCGTGTCATCGCCTTGGCAGCCGGCTTGCCTAGCGCCAGATCCGCTGTTCGCATTACCCCGCTTTGACGCCGTGGTCAGCAGTTCCGCAGATCCGGCAGACTTCGCGGCCAGCCTGGTTCATCACGCGGATCATAAACTCGTGGCCGGACAGCGTCCTGCTCAGCCTTTCGGCAAGATTCTCAGCGTGGCGCTCCGCCTCACGGTCTCCCGCCAAGCTCGATCCCAGAGTGTCGAAGAGCTTCAATCCATTTTCGATGTGGAAATAATACTGCGGCACCTTGCGGTCTCTGAATTCTTCCGCGTCTATAACAGAAACGAGAGGGTGCACGCTGGTTCCGAGGAACCGCACTGCTCGCCTCTGCGTCATCTTCGTTGAGAGGAGGCCGCCCATGGCCTGTTACCAGCCTGAGACCGTCGAGCAGTTTGCGGTGGTCGTCCAGGACATATGCCGCGCCCTCAAGGGAGAGGAGGCAGCGATCTCGCCTTGGGTGGCGCAGGCGCTCGCGCTTCGCGCACTCGAGCTCTACGAGTGCGGGATCAGCGATCCCGACCAGCTGCGGCTCGACCTCATGGCGGACGCGCTGTGGGCCGATGGCCTGCTGGAAACTCCGCCGGGCGCCTGACCGTCAGTCTTCGGGCTCGCCCTGCTGATCCTGCGGTATACCGCCGCCGGGCTGCTCTTCAACGGCCGGCGGCGGAGCGTTGGGATCGCGGCAGCCGGTGAGCCAGACGTCATAGACGGGATGCTCGACCGCGTTGAGCCCGGGGCTCTCGGCGAACATCCAGCCGGTGAACACGCGTTTCCTTTGATCGTTCGTCTCGAGCTCGTCGACCTCAACGAACGAGGTCGTCTTGGGCTCCTCGGTCACCGGGCGGGAATAGCACACGTCGGGCTTGACCAAGAGCCCGCCGAATCGCTTCTCCTCGCCGATCCTGACCTCGAACGTGGTCGTGCTTCCAGAAATCTTGTCCAGTCCAGAGAAGACCGCAATCGGGTTCTCGATGCGGGAGCTCTGAGGGCTGGAGACTGACGCCGCCGCAACCGCGGCAGCCATTACGACCGAAGCGCTCACCAACGCTCTCAGAGCTTATTGCTGCGGGGCCGGAGGAGCGGCCTCCTGGGTCGGCTTTGCCGCTTCATCGCCGCTCTTGTCCTTGCCCTTGGTGCTCTCGAACATGGCTTGGCTGATCAGAGTCCAGATGTCCACGGCACCCTGCGTATTGGCGATTTGGCCGCCATCCGCGAGCATCGCTTCCGAACCTCCAGGCTCGAGAGCGACGAAATTCGACCCGAGCAGCCCTTCCGAGGTGATCTTGGCGGTGGAATCTTCGCTCAACTTGACGGAGCGATCGATGGCCATGGCGACCCGGGCCTGATAGTTTTCGGGGTCGAGCGACTGGCCGGTTACGGTACCGATCTTGATGCCCGCGAGCCGCACATCGGTGCCCGTATTGACGCCGGCGACGTTGTCGAACTCGGCTGTCAAGGTATAGCCGTCGCGGACCGCCGCCCCTCCCGAGGTCAGGTAGAGGAAGACGAAGAAAGCGGCCGCCACGACGATCACGACCGCGCCAATGGCCGCTTCAACCGCAGTATTGTTCATGGTCTCTCACCCTTCCCGCGCGGGTTCCGCTAAACCGCGCCTCGATTCGAAACAACAAAGAAATGTGGCGGCAACGGGCCGCTAGTCTGGAGTCCAAGCTTCGTAATCGGGCTTGACCGGTGGCGGTCTGCGGGTTCCCGCGATCGAACCCGGCGGATGGTAGGCCAGGGGCGTTCCCGTCAGATTGGGCCTGTGGGGCTTCTCCCATTCATAAGGGGTGTAGGACTGAACTGAAGGTGGATCATCGACGGTGTGATGAATCCAGCCATACCACCCGGGCGGCACCTTCGAGGCTTCGGCATAGCCGTTGTAGACGACCCAGCGGCGCTCGGGGATCGACTGGGGTATATGCGAGGGCGCTCGATAATAGCGGTTGCCGAATTCGTCTTGGCCCACGAACTCGCCCCGTCGCCAAGTGAAGAATCGCAGCCCCAGCGTCTGCCCGTTCCACCAGGTGAAGAGCTGCTTGAGGAAATCGAGCACGAGATCCCTTTCTTCAGCGAAGAGCGCTTGCGGCTTTATGGCGGATCACCGGCCAACCGTAAAGCCGCGTCAGGTCCCCGCAATGCCGGTCGCGTCGATGAGGGCCGGCTCGGAATCCGCCGCCAGTCCGATCGCAGGAACCTGGCGGGTGCCCGGGATCGATCGAACGAGTGCCGCGAATTGACGAATCTCCTGTGGGCTTGCCCGCACGGGCGAGGGCACCGCATAGAGGCTGAAGCCTCTGCGCAGGCGCTCGCGCATTAGGCTCACCACGTAGATTGGATGCGTGCTGCCCCTCTCGGCGATCTCGAAATCGGTCTTCCACATGCGCACCACCATCCGCTGGCCCGACCCATCGCTCACGGGCTTCGTCCACGTGTAGACGGCGGCGCGCCCGTGGTGGAGGGCGGGCCTCGGGATGAGCTCGGCGAAACTGCGCGTTGGATCGAGGTAGAGGGCGCTCTGCGACCACGACCATTTCGGCTCGAGCGCCCAACCGTTCTGGCCCATCGCTTTCTCGAACAGCAGCGGATCGCCCGCCCACTGGCAGATAAATCTCTCATCGACCCGGCCGGCGATGTCGACCCGGCGGGAAGAGACCGCGGCCCATCCTCCCCGGCGCCATTGCTCCACATCGTAGAGGACGAGACTTTCGCGGGGGGCGTAGCGCTCGGCGGTGTCTTCGTAATCTCTGTCGATGTGAATGAAACCGGCGACCAGGAAAGCGGCAATGCACACGCCCGCGAGCGCCGGAGGCATGATGCGGCGCGAGGGCACGGCTTCGACGGCTATTCCGAAAGCGGCCGTCATCACCGCGCCGAACAGGAATCCGCCGAGCACGTCAGTCATCCAGTGGGCGCCGAGATAAATCCGGGAATAGGCGAAAATCACCGCCATTATTCCGGCCGCCGCGAAGACGACCGCTCTCCCCCAGTTCCGCATGGAGTGGCTGACGAGGACGGCCAGAACGCCGAGCGTCACGGTCGCGATCGCGGTGTGGCTCGCCGGGAAGCTGAACACCTCGCCGAAACCATCGAAATCGAGCGGCCGCTCGCGCTTGATCCAGGTTTGCATGAGCGGAACGAAGAGCCGCGCCGAGAACAGCGTTACGGCGACGGCAATCGCTGCTCGCCAAGCCCGCCGCAAAAGAAGCCAGCCGATCATGGCGGCGGCGAGGGCCAGCATGACGAGCCCGTCGCCGAGCATTGTCACCCTCACCATGAACTCATCGCCAGGGGTACTCCTGACCGAGGTCATCATGTTGTGGATCGAGAGATCGGCGTTGAGCAGGGTGTCTGTCTCGAAAACGCTGCTGACCAGGCGGATGAACGCGAAAAGCGACGTGACCGCGACCGCCGCGAACACGATGATCACGATCGCTCGCGGATTGGTCGGCGAGATGATGCGGCCGAAGCGCCGCCACCACTTGCCCGGCTGAGCGCGCGCCCAGCGTGAAAGCTTGAACTGGCCGAACTCGATCCACGGCGCCAGCCCGCCCACGAAGAGCCGTATCGCCCAGCCCGCAACGGCAATGAGGACGAGGAGAATGAGAAGGGCGACGACCAAACGACCCGACAGCTCGCCGGCGAGCGCCAAGCCTTGGCCGAGCAGCATCCCCGGAAAGATATGGGCTCCGCTCCAAACGATGCCCGACAAGACATTGATGGTCGCAAACCAGAGTTGCGACATCCCGAAAGTGCCAACAATGCCCGGCACGACCGCTTTGACGCCCGGAACGAACCGGCCGATGGCGATCGATTTTCCGCCATGACTGCGAACGAAGCTTTCTCCACGCGCCACGAGACCCGGATATCGGTTGAGGGGCCACATGGTCTTTAGACGCTCGCCGTAGAGCCGGCCGGCCCAGTACGAGAGCTGGTCTCCCAAGACCGCCCCGAGAAGAGTGGCGAGGAACACCGGCCAAAAGTTCAAGTGACCCGTGCCGACCAGCATACCCGCGCCGATCAGAACGGCTGTTGAAGGGACAAAAAGCCCAATGATTAGAAGCGCTTCCCCAAAAGCAATGGAGAAAATAAGAACGATGGCCCAAGCGGGGTGCTGGCTGAAATAGCTCAGATAGGGCTGAAGATATTCCATGCTGGGCCTGGCTCGGGCGCTAGTTAGCGCATCCGGTGTGGCGCTGCGTTAAAAATGTGTCATCCACAAAAACCGGAACCCGGGCGGCATTTGGCCAATTAATGTGAGAACCGACGATGGACCAAAGTGATCTTGACTTACTCTACCGAATAAGTAGAGTAAGATCACTGAGAAGGAGATTCGAATGAAACTCGACCGCTTCACCGCCCGCGCCCTCGTCGATGCTCAGATAATGTCGCTCGAAGACTACATCGCGCGCTTCGGCACAGCCGATGAGGTCGAGTCGGGGCAGACCGACGCCCTGGCGGTGAACCGCGGGCGCTCTGCCTCCCCTTTGGAGGGGGAGAGGAGTTATGGCAATCCGCGCCGCGCCTCCCATGGCGTTGTCGGACCCTTCTACTGTCACTGAGAGCCGGCGCCCTCTTTCGCCCTAGAGGGCGGAACGGGGTGTGACAGGCAGCGAATTTCGATCTGCTCGTAAGGATTGTCAGGCGCGACTGACGCGCTCCCACAGATGCGCTCTCGCCTGACTGACCGTGCCTCCGGGACGGCCGCCTTCAAGGCCATGGCGGCCGGAAGATCCTCCATCCAGTCGTCGTGGCCTTCCCAGTTCATGGCCGAAGCGGAAGCGCTCCATCCGAAAATGGCGGCAAGCATCGGAATAATCCGGGGCATGCGCTCACATTAGGCGGTCGACCGGCTTCGGTCCATGAGTCTTGGCGCCAGCCCCCGACTTGGCTCATAGAGGGACGATGAGTCCCGAACCGCGATCGCCGCTTGCCAGAGGAACATGGCCCGGATTTGCGGCGATGTGCCTCGGAATGTTCATGGCGATCCTCGACATCCAGGTGGTCGTCACATCGCTGCCGGCCATCCAGGATGCGCTCGATATCGGCGCCGACCGCATGAGCTGGGTGCAGACCGCCTATCTCGTCGCGGAGGTGATCGCGATCCCGCTCACGGGTTACCTCACCCGGGCGCTCACGATGCGCGGCCTTTTCGTGGTCGCGACGGCCGTGTTCACGCTCGCCTCGATCGCCTGCGCCGCAAGCACAGGCTTTGCCTCCCTCGTCATATCGCGCATCGTCCAAGGCTTCGCCGGCGGCGTATTGATCCCCCTCGTATTCTCGGCGGTGTTCCTGCTCTTTCCACCGCGCCGGCAAGTCTATCCTACGACCGTCGCTGGCCTCCTCGCCGTCCTTGCCCCAACCTTGGGACCGGTGGTCGGCGGTTGGATCACCGACAGCTTTTCCTGGCATTGGCTGTTCCTGGTCAACGTCGCTCCCGGCATCGTGGCGATCGCCGTCGCCTCCACGATGCTCGCGCGCGATCGGTTGCAGCCGGACATACTCCGAAAGCTCGACTGGCCCGCTCTCGGTCTTGTCGCTTTGTCGCTCGCGGCTCTCGAGATCGCAGTCAAGGAGGCTCCGGACCGCGGCTGGACATCGGCCTTCGTTCTGACGCTTCTCGCCGGGTTCGTCGCGGCGGGCGCGGCATTCTCGGGACTGACGCTCTTCCGGGACCGGCCTATCGTCGAGCTCAGGCTTTTCCGGGACCGCAATTTCTCGATTGCTTGCGCGCTCAGCTTCGTGGTCGGAATGGGCCTTTTCGGCTCGACCTATCTCATGCCGTTCTTTCTCGCCTTCGCGCGAGGCCATTCGGCATTCGAAATCGGCAAGGTCATGCTCGTGACCGGGATCGCGCAGCTCGTCACGGCGCCGATCGCCGTGCAACTCGAGCACCGCCTCGATTCGCGTCTGCTGACGGCCTGCGGTCTTGCGCTCTTCACCGCGGGGCTCGCGATGAGCTCCGCCCAAACGCGCACCACCGACTACAACGAGATGTTCTGGCCGCAGGTCGTGCGCGGCGCGGCGATCATGCTCTGCCTTCTCCCGCCCACCCGTATCGCGCTCGGCCACCTTGCCCCGGAGAAGATCGGCGACGGCTCGGGGCTTTTCAACTTGATGCGCAACCTCGGCGGGGCGGTCGGACTCGCGCTCATCGACACGGTCGTCTTCACGCGCGGACCCGATTATGCGGACGGCATCATGGACAAGATCAAGGCCGGCGATCCTGAGACGGCCGCGCTTCTGGGCCTTACCGTCGATGAGCTTCCCGATCCCGGCGATCCCATCAGCTTCATGTCGGTTTCGGGCGAGATCGAGCAGCTTTCGGTGACATGGGCAATCAACGATGCCTGGACCTTGCTTGCCGCAATCACTGGCTTTGCCGTCGTTCTCCTCGTTTTTGTGCGGCGCCAGACCCGCTGACGCGAGTGTGATGCAACGTCTTGGCGGCGCCCGAATTGAGTGGCAGAATCAAGGCGAAACCGGATCGGGAGACGGGCAATGCGTTTGAGTGTGCTTGCGGCGGTAGTCTTGGCGGTCATTCTGGCGGGGGTGGACGCTGCCTCCGCCCAAAGGGTCCTCGTGACGATCAATAAATCCACCCAGAAGATGACCGTGCAATTGGACGGCGAGAGACAATTCGTGTGGCCCGTGTCGACGGGCGCCCCAGGCTACGACACGCCGAGCGGCACCTACCGGCCCTTCCGCATGGAAGTCGATCACTTTTCCGAAGAATGGGACGATGCACCGATGCCCCATTCCATCTTTTTCACGCCTGAAGGCCATGCGATCCACGGCAGCCCTCACACCAAGCGGCTCGGTACGCGCGCCTCACATGGCTGCGTGCGACTCGCGCCCGACAATGCGGCCAAGCTCTATGGGATGGTCGAGAAGGCGGGCTTGAGCCATACGACGGTGGTCGTGAAGGGCGGCGGGCTTTTCGACTGGGATGCCCCCGAGAGCGCCAGCAGCGGCACGATCATCCCACCCACCTGGTTCGAGAAGAAGCAGGTGCGGCAGGTCAAGGCGTCGGTACGCCCGAAGAGCCTTTTCCCGCTGTTCCGCCGCAACGACTAAGACCACCCTCATGCTGAGGTGCCCGGCGAAGCCGGGCCTCGAAGCATCGTTCAGGACGCAATTATCGGCGCCCTGGAATACCCGACTGACGAACCCTTCGAGGCATCGCCTTCGGCGCTGCTCCTCAGGGTAGCGTACAGAGGTGCCGAACTCATTGTCAGAATCGAATAGCGCTCTTGAGGTCGGGCAGGGAATCAGATGGACTGGCCGTTGTCCACAGCCGCCTGATCGATTATGGAACAATATGTTGTGGTAATCAGTTGTTAACACACTAGGTGTTGACGCCTCGGTTCAGCCGGGGCATACTCCTGGATGAGGCTTGAGCCAAGGATTGGCCACAGGCCTCGGGTCCGAAACATCCAAGGTGAGGTACGGAGGCTTCGCGCCTTCGATTGGGAAAGTGTGTGTGCGTCGGCAGGACAGAGAGTCGGCGAGCGGAGACTCGTGTCCGCTCGGGCAAGGCGAACCGAAGGGGAAAAAGATGCTTATCGAGCGGCGCTACACGAAAGCTGGGGAAGACGCCTACAGAGCAATCGAATTTCGCCGCGCTACGAGCGAAATCCGAAATCCGGACGGCTCGGTGGTGTTCCGCCTCGACGACATCGAGGTTCCAGCCTCCTGGAGCCAGGTCGCGTCCGATATCCTCGCTCAGAAATACTTCCGCAAAGCCGGGGTCCCGACCGCATTGAAGCGCGTGGAAGAAGAGACGGTGCCGTCGTTCCTGTGGCGGTCCGTTGCCGACAAGGAAGCCCTTTCGAGATTGCCCGAGAAGGCCCGGTTCGGCGCCGAGATATCAGCCAAGCAGGTGTTCAACCGTCTCGCCGGCACCTGGACCTACTGGGGATGGAAGGGCGGCTATTTCTCTTCCGAGGAGGACGCCCGGGCCTTTCATGACGAGCTCTGTTACATGCTCGCCACCCAGAAATGCGCGCCCAATTCACCGCAGTGGTTCAACACCGGCCTCCATTGGGCCTACGGCATCGACGGTCCGGGACAGGGTCATTTCTACGTCGATGCCGCGACCGGACGGCTCCTCAAGTCGAAATCGGCCTACGAACACCCGCAGCCGCACGCCTGTTTCATCCAATCGATCGAAGACGATCTCGTGAACGAAGGCGGAATCATGGACCTGTGGGTCCGCGAGGCGCGTCTCTTTAAATACGGGTCGGGCACCGGCTCCAATTTTTCGAAGCTCAGGGGCGACGGAGAGCGGCTGTCGGGCGGCGGGCGGTCCTCAGGGCTCATGAGCTTCCTCAAGATCGGCGACCGCGCGGCCGGGGCAATCAAGTCCGGGGGAACGACGCGAAGAGCGGCCAAGATGGTCGTCGTCGATATCGATCATCCGGACATCGAGGACTATGTCGATTGGAAGGTCAAGGAGGAGCAGAAGGTCGCCGCCCTCGTCACCGGCTCCAAGATCATCAAGCAGCGCCTCGCCGAGATCATGAAGGCCTGCGTCAATTGCGAGGGTCCGGGCGATGATTGCTTCGAGCCCGCGCGCAATCCGGCTCTCAAGCGCGCCGTCAAGGATGCACGCCGCAACATGGTGCCCGACAATTACATCAAGCGGGTCATCCAGTTCGCGAAACAGGGATACAAAGAGATTGCATTCGACACCTACGACACCGACTGGGATGGCGAGGCCTACCGCACGGTCGCGGGTCAGAACTCGAACAACTCCGTCAGGGTGACGGACGAATTTCTCGACGCCGTCGAGAACGATCGCGATTGGAGCCTCACCGCGCGGCTGACGGGAAAAGTGACGAAGACGGTGAAGGCTCGCGATCTCTGGAACAGAATCGGGAATGCAGCATGGGCATCAGCCGATCCCGGCATCCAGTTCCATACGACCATCAACAATTGGCACACCTGCCCGGCATCGGGCGAGATCAGGGCGTCCAATCCGTGCTCGGAATACATGTTCCTTGACGACACGGCCTGCAATCTCGCGTCCCTGAACCTCCTCCAGTTCAGAGAGACTGATGGGGGCTTCGACGTCGAGGCCTTCGAGCATGCGGTGAGGCTGTGGACTATCGTCCTCGAAATCTCGGTGATGATGGCGCAGTTCCCCTCGCGGGAGATCGCGCGGCTCTCCCACGAGTTCCGTACGTTGGGGCTCGGCTATGCGAATATCGGCGGGCTGCTCATGACGGGCGGCATCCCCTATGACAGTCACGAGGGACGGGCCATCGCCGCGGCGCTCGCCGCGATCATGACGGGCATCGCCTATGCGACCTCGGCGGAGGTGGCGAAGGAGCTCGGGCCATTCCCGGGCTTCCAGAAGAACCGCGAACACATGCTGCGCGTCATCCGCAACCATCGACGCGCCGCCTATGGCGCGGCCGTCGGCTACGAAGAGGTGAGGATGCCGCCGGTGCCGCTCGATGAAGCGAGCTGTCCCGACAAGCGGCTCATCGCGCATGCGCGAAAGGCGTGGGACATAGCGATCAGTCTCGGCGAGGCTCACGGCTATCGCAACGCTCAGGCGACGGTCATCGCACCGACGGGCACAATCGGCCTCGTCATGGATTGCGACACGACCGGCATCGAGCCCGATTTCGCTCTCGTCAAGTTCAAGAAGCTCGCGGGCGGCGGCTATTTCAAGATCATCAACCAGGCGGTGCCGGAGGCGCTCCGGTCGCTCGGCTATGCGCCGCAAGCAATCGAGAGGATCGTTTCCTATGCGGTCGGCCACGGCACCCTCGCCGATTCGCCCGCCATCGATCATGCGGCGCTGCGCTCGCGCGGCTTCGGAGTGGCCGAGATCGCAAATATCGAGGCGGGGCTCGCGTCGACGTTCGACATCAAATTCGTCTTCAACAAATACACTCTCGGCGAGGACTTCTGCCGCAAGGTGCTGGGGCTCCGAGACGAGCAGCTCGATGACCTGACGTTCGACCTTTTGGGGCATCTCGGTTTCACGAAGGCCGAGATCGAGCGCGCCAACGTCCATGTTTGTGGCGCGATGACGCTCGAGGGGGCACCCGGGCTCGCGCCCGAGCACCTCACGGTGTTCGATTGCGCAAGCCCGTGCGGGCGGCTCGGAAAACGCTGCCTGTCGGTCGAGAGCCACATCCGAATGATGGCCGCGGCGCAGCCCTTCATCTCGGGCGCG
>JBJMRA010000059.1:0-10509 GCA_045802365.1 Hyphomicrobiales bacterium
GACCAGCACCTGACTAAGAGCAAGTATCTGTTGGGAGACGCGTTCTCGGTTGCCGACGCCTATCTCTGGACGTGTTTGAGGTGGGCCAAGGGCCTTGGCCTCGGCCTTGATAAGTGGACGCACCTTGCGGATTACGTCAGGCGGATCGGCGAGCGTCCGTCGGTCAGGGATGCAATGAAAGCCGAAGGACTGGCCTAAGCGTTCATCTCGTGGGCCGGACGGAAAAGTCCGGCCAACCTTCGTTCACGACGGGCGAAGCCTCGACGGCCTCGATTTCGCAGAACCGCGGGCCCTTGCCGCACAGGCCCAGCATCATGTCGACCGCCGATGCCGGTCCGAGCAGGACGGCCTCCACGGTTCCATCAGAGCGGTTGCGAACCCATCCCTTTACTTCGAGATCGAGGGCACAGCGGGCGAGCCACGCGCGATAGCCCACGCCCTGCACGCGGCCCCTGACCACCACGCGTACAGACTTCTCTTGCATCTGTTCCACAGGTCAGGCGAGCTCCAGAATGACCGAGTGTGCGGCGATGCTGTCGCCTTTGCGGACGTGAACCGTCTTCACGGTTCCGTCGCGCTCGGCGCGCAAGACGTTCTCCATCTTCATCGCCTCGACGATCGCCAAAGGCTCCCCCGCCTTTATTTTCTGACCGCTTGTCACCATCACCGAGACCACGAGGCCTGGCATGGGACACAAGACGCGGTTCGACCCGCTCGCCTCGGTATTGTCGGGCATCAGGCGCGCAAGCTCCGCTTGCCGCCGATTATATACTCGGGCGTCGAGAGTGACTCCGTTGGCGAACAACCGATAGCCGTCGAGGATCCGCCGCAGCTGACAAATGATCTGCTCGCGATCAATCGTCCCCTCGAAAACGGGTTTTCCCGGCGTCCACGCGGTTACCATCCGCATATCTCGGAGGTCGCCCAGCGAAATCGCAATTCCCGAGCCGCCTTCTCCCATGACCTTCCCCTCGATCCAGTCGTGACCAAGCTTCACGACCCGCTCTGGGGGGCGCTCCTTGCCGGACATGCGTCCCGAGATCTGGCGTCTACGGCAATAATCGATGTGATCGGCCGTCACCGCGACCGCCCCCAATCGTAAGAGAGTTTGGCGGTCGGGCTTCGAACCCCGAAAGCCTTGCGGATATTCTGCGGCCAGGAACGAGGTCGAAAGCGCCCCCGACCTCCAGCGCGCGCTGGTCATCACCGCGCTGAGCAGCGGAATGTTGTGCTCGATGCCTTCGATGACGAAGCGATCGAGCGCATCGGCCATGGCCGAGGTGGCGGCCTGCCGATCCGCGGCATGTGTGCAGAGCTTTGCGATCATCGGATCGTAATGGATCGAGATATCGCTTCCTTCGGAGACGCCAGTATCGTTCCGGATCTCGATTCCGTCGTCTCGGGGCTCGATTGGAGGATGATATTCGACGAGCCGGCCGGTCGAGGGCGCGAAGTCGCGATACGGATCTTCTGCATAGATGCGGCTCTCGATGGCCCAGCCCTGGATCTTCACATCCTTCTGACGGATGGAAAGCCGCTCGCCGGCCGCGACCCGGATCATCTGCTCGACAAGATCGATCCCGGTGACGAGCTCGGTCACCGGATGCTCCACCTGAAGGCGGGTGTTCATTTCCAGGAAATAGAACGAGCGGTCCTGGCCCGCCACGAACTCGACCGTTCCGGCCGAGTCGTAGTGGACCGCGCGGGCCAGCGCCACGGCCTGGCTGTACATCGCCTCGCGGGTTTCGGGGTTGAGGAGTGGCGAGGGCGCCTCCTCGATGATCTTCTGGTTCCGCCTCTGGATCGAGCATTCGCGCTCGCCGAGGTGAATAATGTTGCCGTGCTTGTCCCCGAGCACCTGCACTTCGATATGCCGCGGATCGGCGATGAATTTTTCAAGGAATACGCGGTCATCGCCGAAAGACGACTTGGCCTCGGAGCGCGCCCTTGCGAACCCCTCCTGCAATTCAGCCGGCGTGTGGGCGACTCTCATGCCCTTGCCGCCGCCCCCGGCGGATGCCTTGATCATCACGGGGTAGCCGATGCGCTCGGCTATCTCGGCCGCTTCCTCATCGCTGCCGACTATGCCGAGATGGCCGGGAACGATCGATAGGCCGGCGGCCGAGGCGGTCTCCTTCGAGTGGATCTTATCCCCCATGGCATCGAGGGCCTCGGGGTTGGGGCCGATGAAGACGATACCCTGGGCGGCGAGACCGCGCGCGAAATCGGACCGCTCGGAAAGGAACCCATAACCGGGGTGGGCCGCTTCCGCACCGCTCGTCCGGCACGCTTGTACGATCTTGTCAACATTCAGGTAGGACTGGGAGGCCGGCGGCGGGCCGATGTCGATCGCCTCGTCCGCGAGCTCGACATGAAGCGCCTGCGCGTCCGCCGCGGAGTAGACTGCGACGGTTCTGATGCCCATCCGGCGCGCCGTCTTGATGATGCGGCAGGCGATCTCGCCGCGATTGGCGATCAGAATTTTTCCGAACATCCCGGCGGCAGCCCCAAAAATGCGATGTGTAGCGGCCCGGGTAGAAACGGTAAACTTCAAATTGGCGGTTCGCCGTGATAGCAGGTCCTCGATGAGCAACGAGCCTATTCACATTGTCGGCGGCGGTCTCGCGGGCGCGGAAGCGGCCTGGCAGGCCGCGCGCTATGGCGTTCCGGTCGTCGTTCACGAGATGCGTCCCGCCGTTCCTACCGATGCTCACAGGACCGACCGGCTGGCCGAGCTCGTGTGCTCCAACTCGTTCCGCGCCGACGACAAGGATCTGAACGCCGTCGGTCTCCTCCACGAAGAAATGAGGATGGCGGGCTCGTTGATCATGTCGGCTGCGGACCGGCACAGGCTGCCCGCGGGTGGAGCGCTCGCCGTCGATCGCGAAGCTTTCGCGGCCGAGGTGACGGCGGCGCTCGAGCGGCACCCGCTTGTGCGCCTCGAGCGCGGCGAGGTGACCGAGATACCGCGTGAATGGTCTGCCGCGATCATCGCGACCGGTCCCTTGACGTCCCCGCAGCTCGCCCGGACTCTTCGTGATCTCACCGGAGAGGAGGATCTCGCATTATTCGACGCGATCGCGCCCATCGTCCATCGCGACAGCATCGACATGAGCACCGCATGGTTGCAGTCGCGGTACGACAAGGCCGGGCCCGGCGGAACCGGCAAGGACTACATCAACTGCCCGCTCGACCGTACTCAGTATCACGCCTTCATCGAGGCGCTGTTCGCCGGAGAAAAGACTGAATTCAAGGAATGGGAGAAGTCGACCCCCTATTTTGACGGCTGTCTGCCGATCGAAGTCATGGCGGCGCGCGGGCCGGAAACGCTTCGCCATGGGCCCATGAAGCCGCGCGGCCTGACCAATGCGCACGATCCGTGGATAAAACCCTATGCGGTCGTGCAGCTCCGGCAGGACAACCGGCTCGGCACGCTCTACAACATGGTCGGTTTCCAGACGAAGCTCAAATATGCCGAGCAGATCCGCATCTTCCGGCTGATTCCCGGGCTCGGGCAGGCTGAATTCGCGCGTCTCGGCGGTCTCCATCGAAACACGTTCCTCAACAGCCCCAAGCTTCTCGATGGCCGCTTGCGGCTCAAGGCCGATCCGCGGCTGACCTTCGCGGGGCAGATCACTGGCGTCGAGGGTTATGTCGAGAGCGCCGCGACGGGTCTCGTTGCAGGGCTCATGGCCGCGGCGGACCGGCTCGGACGCATCTTCTCTGTGCCGCCCGCGACAACGGCGCACGGCGCTCTCATCAATCACATCACCGGCGGGCATATTACAGCAACCGACGGACTCCAAGCATCCTTCCAGCCGATGAACATCAATTTCGGCCTGTTTCCGCCCGTGCAAACGGGGGGTCGACTGCCGTATGTCGAACGGCAGGTCGCCCGCAAGCGCGCCTATACCTCGCGCGCCCTCTCCGATTTCGCATCATGGCTGGGCCAAAAGCGATCCCTCGCGGCCGAGTAGCCCGCGCTCAGAACAGGGATCGTGGGGCCGACCAGTAGAGGTGCCATTGCCGCCGCAAGGGGGAAATGTCGGCGACTCGGGTGAGGCTCGCTGGTCCAAGCTTGGCCAAGCGATCGAGATAGAGTTCTGTCAAGGCGGTGGGCAGAAAAGCGGGGAAAGCGGCCGGAGAGATCTCCGCCATATGCTGACGCGCCTCTTCGAGCCGCTGCCGTGCAATATTGCGAAGGCCAGACAACACCTTTTCCAAACCACTGGAGGGCTCGCCTCTGATGATCTCGGCTGGCGTGAGCCCTTCCCTCTCGAGCAGGTCGTTCGGGACGTAGCACTGGCCGCGCGCACGCGTGATCGGGATAAGCCGCAACTGCCCTGCGATCCCCATCGCCACGCCCGCAAAGCCTGCGGCCTGCGCCGAGCCTGCGGCATTCGCCGGATCGAGCACCAGAGCCGCCATCTGGATGAGCGCCGATGCCGTCTCGCCGAGATAGCCCTCGAGATCGTTGAGGGTGGGCATGGGGTCGTCGAACAGATCGAACCGCCGCGCCTCGATCATGCTGCGGAATGAACGCTCGGGCAAACCGCCGCGTTCGATGGCGGGCGACAGCGCTTCGAGGACAGGATGCCCGGCGGCTTCGCCTGCGAAGATGCCGCCGATCGCATCGAGCCACCATTGCAGCCTGATCTCGCCGATCGTCGGATCGGTGACGGTCTCGCGGATACGGGAAAGCTCGACGTTGAACGCGTAGAGAGCGAGGAGATGCGGCCGCGCCGCGTCCGGCGCGAACAAGCTCGCGAGATATCGGTCCCGGTCGGCCCTGCGGACGAGATCGAAGCAGTAGCTTTGCGCGGACTCGGACGCCTTCCGCTCCTAGGGGCGGGCAGCAGCGGCTGTGGCGGTCTTCGAGGGCGAGAGGGCGACCGCCTCCGAACGTGCACCGAGCAGGATGAGCACGGGCGAGGCGATGAAGATCGACGAATAGGTGCCGACGAACACGCCCCAGATCATGGCGAAGTTGAAGCCGCGGATCACCTCCCCGCCGAAGAAGTAGAGTGCAAGAAGCGCGATGAGGGTGGTGAGCGATGTCAGGATGGTTCGCGGCAGCACCGAATTGGTCGACACATCGATGAGGTCCGCGAGCGGCATCTGCTTGTACTTGCGCATGTATTCGCGGATGCGGTCGAAGACGACGACGGTGTCGTTCAAGGAGTAGCCGACGATCGTGAGGATGGCGGCGATGATCGACAGGTTGAACTCGATGTCGATCAGACAGAACAGCCCGATCGTCAGCAGCAAATCGTGGAAGAGCGAGATGATGGCGCCGATGGCGAACTGCCACTCGAAACGGAACCAGATGTAAATGAGGACTCCAACCAGCGCGATCAACACCGCAATGATGCTCTGGTGAGCGAGTTCGCCCGAGACCTTCGGGCCGACCGCCTCGATGCTACGATACTCGACGCCTGGCCCGAGGGCCTGCTTCACTTTTGCCACCGCGTCCTGCTGCGCCTTTTCAGCATCCACTCCCTCTTGAAGCGGCAGCCGGATCAGCACGTCGTTGGGCGAGCCGAACTCCTGGAGCTCGGCATTGCCGATCCCGAGCGCATCGATCTTCCGGCGCAGATCGTCCATGTTGGCGGGCTGCTCGGTCCTGACCGTGATGACGACCCCGCCTTTGAAATCGATGCCGTAATGAAGGCCGACAAAGACAAAAAGCAGAACCGAGGCGACGCAAAGCAGGCCCGACAGCATGAAGCCGAAGCGGCTCACCCGCATGAACGGGATCTTGGTGTCGTCGGGAATGAGGCGAATAGACTTCATAAAATCGAGCCGCTTCAGAGCGGCACCTCTTTGGGCCGCGTCCGTCTCACCCACAGGGAGACGATGAGGCGGGTGAGCGTGAAAGCGGTAAAGAGCGTGGTCAACACGCCGATGAATAAGGTAATCGCGAACCCGCGAATCGGGCCCGACCCGAAGCCGAACAGCACGGCGGCCGCGATCATGTGAGTGATGTTGACATCGAAGACCGTTGCAAGCGCTTGCTTGAACCCAGTCTCGATCGAGCTCAGCGCCGAGCGTCCGTGGCGCCATTCTTCACGGATGCGCTCGAAGACGAGCACGTTCGAATCGACCGCCATGCCGAGGGTGAGCACGATGCCGGCGATGCCAGGTAGGGTCAGCGTGAAACCGAACACCGACATAATGGCGATGAGGAATATCAGGTTGACGATAAGCGCGATGTTGGCGAACACGCCGAATAGAACGTAGACAAGTAACATGAAGGCGAGGACGCCCGCGACGCCGACGATCGAGGCGACGAAGCCCGCTTTTATCGAGTCGGACCCGAGGCTCGGGCCGACCGAGCGTTCTTCGACTACGCGCAAGCGGGCCGGCAGGGCGCCTGACCGGAGCACGATCGCGAGGTCGTTGGCCTCCTCGACAGTGAAGTTGCCGGAGATCATGCCGGAGCCGCCGAGGATCGGCTCGTTGATGCGTGGATAGCTCACGACGACGTCGTCGAGCACGATCGCGAACGGTTTTCCGACATTCTCCGCGGTGAGGCGCCCGAACTCGCGGGCCCCCTTCTGATTGAAGCGGAAGTTGACGATCGGCTCGTTGCTGCGCTGGTCGAAACCCGGCTGGGCATCGGTCAGGTCCGCGCCGTCCACGGTCGCCCGGCTCGAGGTCTGCACCCAAAGCGGCTGCTTCTGGTCCTTCACGGGGAGCGACTTGCAGTCGGGCGGCGGCCGGTCCGTCTCGCTTGCGGGCTGCGCCTCGCACAAGAGCTGGAAGGTGAGCTTCGCCGTTTGCCCCACCACCCGTTTGACTTGGTCCGGATCCTGGACGCCCGGGACCTGGACGATGATACGGTCGCTGCCTTGCTGCTGAATCGTCGGCTCGGTCGTGCCGAGCGCGTTGATCCGGTTCTCGACGATCTTCAGCGACTGCTGGATCGCTCGCCTGATCCGGTAATCGATGCCCTGATCGGAAAGCGTGAAGGTGATCTGCTGGTTTTGCTCGGAAATGCTGTAGAGCCGGACGGTCGTGCCGGTCGAGAAAAGTCCCTGGTCGAGCGGCGGATTGAGATTGTTCAGAACCTCGCGGGCTTTCTCCAAGTCAGAGGTATCGGAGAGCCTCACGATCACGCTGTTCCCGGACCGGTTGATGCTCTTATAGGCGATCCTCGCCTGCCTTAATCCTCCCCGGATGTCGCCCGGCAACTGCTCGACGAGCTTGTTGACGAGATCGTTGCGATCGATCTCGAGGAGCACATAGGAGCCGCCCTGGAGATCGAGACCGAGCGTCATCGGGCGGGCAATGGTGTGCTGGGCCAGATAGTGTTGGGCGGCGGGCGGAAGGACGTTTGGCAGCGCAAGAAGAATTCCCGCGACGACGGACGCGAAGATCGCGATGACCTTCCATTGCGAGAAATAAAGCATCAGCTCGGGCCTACGTCTTGGCCGTCTTCAACGGCTCGTCCTTGACCGGTTCGCCCTTCGCCCTGACGTCGGATATCCCGCTGCGGGCGATGCGGACTTTCACGTTCTCGGCGATCTCGACCAGGAGCTCGCGCTCATCGACCACCCGGCTCACCTTACCGATCAGCCCGCCATTGGTCACGATCGTGTCTCCGCGCGCGACTTTTCCGATCATCTCCTGGTGTTCCTTCGTCTTCTTCTGCTGCGGACGGATGAGCAGGAACCAGAACACGACCATGATCATGACCAGAGGCACGATCATCTGCAGAAAGTCCCCTGCACCGGGCGTACCCGTTGCCTGAGCGTAGGCAGGGGTGATGAACATTCTCGGTCTCCTGGATTGCGCGAGCCGCCTCTTTCGCGGGCTTGCCGGAATATAGCGGCGGCGAGCGGGGTTGCAACCTTGCGAGGCCTCTCGCTTGCGCCTTGCCCGGCCCGGCGAGTATCCACGGGCGGGATGGCTGAGAAGGACATCGAGGGGATTCTCCCCAGGCTCGAGCGCATAGCGGCGGCTCTGGAACGGCAGTCGCCGCTCACACCTCTGGCTCCTGATCTGGATAGGGCGGCGGCCTTCGTGTGGCACCCTTCGCCGAGTCGGCTCGAACCCGTTGCAAAGGTCAACCGGATCGAGCTCGAGCTCCTCAAGGGGGTCGACCGGGTCCGCGACATCCTGCTCGAGAACACGACGCGCTTCGCGCGCTCGCTTCCCGCCAACAACGCGCTTCTGTGGGGCGCGCGGGGCATGGGAAAGAGCTCTCTCGTGAAGGCGGTCCATCATTCCGTGAACGGCCACTCCGGTGGAAAGCTGAAGCTCATCGAGATACACCGGGAGGATATCGAAACCCTGCCCGAGTTGATGGCGCTCATCCGCTCGTTTCCGCAGTTCCGATTCGTCGTCTTCTGCGACGATCTGTCGTTCGACGCCGGCGACACCTCGTACAAATCGCTCAAGGCCGCTCTCGAGGGCGGCATCGAGGGACGGCCGCCCAACATGGTCCTCTATGCGACCTCAAACCGCCGGCACCTTCTGCCGCGCGACATGATGGAGAACGAGCGCTCGACCGCGATCAACCCTTCCGAGGCCGTTCAGGAGAAGGTATCGCTCTCCGACCGGTTCGGTCTCTGGCTCGGCTTCCACAATTGTTCGCAAGATGAATTCCTCGATATGGTCGATGGTTACGCCAGGCATTTCAACCTCCCGATCAACTCTGACGAGCTGCGCGCCGGCGCCATCGAATGGGCGGCGACGCGCGGAAGCCGCTCCGGCCGAGTCGCGTGGCAGTTCATCCAGGAGACAGCCGGCCGGCTCGGTGTCGCGATCGAGGACTAGCCCGGGGTGCCCAATACTCGAACCTCAAGCGAGCTCGCGTTCGTTGCGACTCCACTCGGATACGTTCGACCCGACTGGTACCATCACCCATTCACGATAAGCGGGCCGCGTCTTCAGGGAATCGAACCAGCGCGAGATGTTGGCGAAAGCGGGCTCCTGCACGTCGAGATCCGAATAGCGCCACATGAAGCAGCCGAGAACGATGTCGCCGAACGAGAATTCGTCGCCCGCGAACCACGGTCGATCCGCAAGCGCCTTGTCAGCGATCGCGAGCGCATCCGGTAGCTTGGAGACCGCGGCATTCACCGCCTGATGATCACAGTCCGCGGCGGGTTTCCTCACCTTGTTCATAAAGATCGTGCTGACGAGCGGCGCGATAGCGCCCTGCTGCCATTCCATCCATTGCTCGGCGGCGGCAAGAGCGCGTGGTGAGAACGGTCGAAGACGTCGCTCTCCGTAGCGCGCCGAAAGGTACCGGACGATCGCATTCGATTCGAACATCACGATCTCGCCATCCCTGATCACCGGCACGAGCCCATTGGGGTTGAGCGCGAGGAACTCGCGGGTCCGATTCCCGCCGAAGCTTCCCCCGACCGTGTGGCGATCGAAACCGAGCCCGAGTTCGCCGATCGTCCACATCACCTTCTGGACGTTGATGGAGCTGCGCCGCCCCCAGACCTCGATCATGCTCTCCCCTCCTGAAAGAGGCATGAGGATGGGGGCCGCTCCTGAAAAAGCAAGGGCCCGGACGGAGCCGGGCCCAAGCTCGCCAGGTGCAACTGAAGATTAGTTCTCGGCGGTGGCCGAGTTGAGAAAGCGCATCGGATCGACGGCGGTCGCGCCTTTGCGTACCTCAAAATGAAGCTGCGGGCTCGTTACCGATCCAGTCTGGCCGGCTTTCGAGATGATGTCGCCACGCTTCACCGCGTCACCGCGCTTCACGAACAGTTCCTTATTATGCGCATAGGCCGTCACCCAGCCGCCCTCGTGGCGAATGAGGACGAGGTTCCCATAACCCTTGAGCTCGTTGCCGGCATAGGCGACGATCCCGCCTTCGGCAGCGCGCACGCTCGTGCCTTCGGGCACGGAGATGTTGATGCCTTCGTTGCGAAGCCCGTTCGGCTTAGACCCGTACTCGGAAATGATGCGGCCCTTAGCGGGCCAGCGGAACGCCAGTCCGCCCTGCTCCGGCGCGGATCCCGGCTCGGAGCTCGCCTGCGGCTGCGCGGGAGTAGGCTGCGCCTGCTGTGAAGGCTCGGGCAAGGCGGCCTGCTCTGTTGTTTTCGGTGCCGACTGCTGATCGCCGGCAGTAGGAGCCGTCTTCCCGACCTGCTGCACGCCCGCGCCCTGCTCGGCCGCAGCGATGCGCTCCTGCCCTTTCAGCTTCGCGGCCGCTACCGAAGTGCCACCCGCCGGAATTTGGATCGGCTGTCCGACGCTCAGCGAAGCATTGTGGGCAAGGTGGTTGAGGTCTGCGATCTTGTAGGGATGAACGCCGTAGGCGCGGCCGAGGGAGAACAGGGTGTCGCCGGCCCTCACGGTGTGAATGCTACCCTTCGAGAGCCCCTGCTCCGGCTTCGCATAGGCGGGCTCGGCCTCGCTCGTGCGAGCCTGCGGCAGCATTGCGGTCGAGGCGCCCGGGATCCGGAGCACCTGGCCCTCGTGGACGCTGTAAGGCGCCTTGAGGCCGTTCGCGGCGGCGATCTGGCCGACCGTGACATTGTTCGC
>JBJMRA010000060.1:0-8376 GCA_045802365.1 Hyphomicrobiales bacterium
CCGTCTTCCCGGCGAAAGCCGCTATCGTATGCACACATCTCAATCGGCCGATGGCCGCACCCGGGCGCGGCAGGCTTGCACGCTATCTCCCCAGCCGTCTTCCCGGCGAAAGCCGGGACCCATTTCGCAACGTGACGGGTGTGCCATCGTTCGGGCAACGAGTTAATCTCTCGGTCCGATCCGCCACATGTCGAGATAGGCTCCGGCTTTCGCCGGAGTGACGGTGTAGTTTATTTCGCCGAAAGGAGGAGACGCTAGAGCCTCTTCTTGCGCTGCTGGCTCATCATGAAGCTGTCGAAGGTCGCTTCCGAGACCTGCAGCCACAGATAATCATCGTTCCGGAAGCCCATCATCGCGTCGTGTATTTTCTTGAACGGGGCGTTGGTCGCGCCGATTTCGGCATAGGTATCCTTGGCCGCATTGAAGCAGGCTTCGAGAATCTCGGGCGAAAAGGGCCTGAGCTTTGCACCCGCTGCGACGAGCTGCTTGATGGCCGGCGGATTGAGGAAATCGTATTTCGCGAGCATGTCGCAGTTAGCCGCCTGCGCGGCGGAAGCAACGATTGCCTGATAGGACTTCGGCAGCTCTTGCCATTTGTCCTTGTTGATCATGACGTGCAGCATGGCGCCGCCTTCCCACCAGCCGGGATAATAATAGAACGGCGCGACCTTCTGGAACCCGAGCTTCGCGTCATCATAGGGGCCAACCCACTCGGCGGCGTCGATCGTGCCTTTCTCGAGCGCTGGATAGATGTCGCCGCCGGCGATCTGCTGCGGTACGACTCCGAGGCGTGAAATGACTTTCCCGCCAAAGCCGCCGATCCGCATCTTCACGCCTTTGAGGTCATCGGGCGTCTTGAGTTCTTTCCGGAACCAGCCGCCCATCTGCGCGCCGGTGTTGCCGGCCGGCAGCGCGTATATATTGTAGCCAGCGTAGAACTCGTTCATGAGGTCGACGCCGCCGCCGTAATACATCCAAGCATTCTGCTGGCGCGCATTGAGGCCGAAGGGCACAGCCGTCCCGAACGCCCAGGTCGGGTCCTTGCCCCAGTAGTAATAGGAGGCGGTGTGGCACATCTCGACGGTGCCGTCGGTGACCTTGTCGGCCGCTTGCAGGCCGGGCACGATCTCGCCCGCCGGGAAGGCCTGAATTTGGAATTTTCCGTCCGTCGCCTCCGCGACATATTTCGCGAAGGTCTCGGCAGCTCCGAAAATCGTGTCGAGGCTTTTGGGAAAACTGGATGTCAAACGCCACCGCAACTCGGGAGCGGTCTCAGCGATCGCGGGGGCGGCAAGAGTCGCGGCGGCTGCGGCCGCCAGTCCGGTCGAGGAGATGAAGTTGCGGCGGTCCATGACGGTGCTCCTTATTGTGATCTGGCGGCCTCGACAGGGCCAGCCGAGACGCCGTTATAGCGAGCGCTCGGCTCGCCCTTCAACGAAGTTGGGGGGCGGCGCGCTTCCGCCCTGCCGACTCACTGTGCTTTGCCGCTCGCGGATCTCGAATCCGAGATCGATCCGCCGCGAGGCCGGGCGCTTTCCCGATCCGCGGGTGATCTCGAGGACGATCTCGGCCGACCGCCGCGCCATTGCGTAGCGCGGTGTTGCAACTGATGTCAGCGAGGGAAATGCGCTCGCGGCGAATTCGAGATCGTTGAAGCCGATGATCGACATCTGCTCGGGCACGGCGATGCCCTGCCGGCCGCATTCGAAGAGCACTCCCAAGGCCAAATCGTCGTTGCAGCAGAAGACCGCCTCGAGCTTCACCGACGCGCGCATCAACTCTCGGAAAAGTTCGGCTCCGAGCCCGACCGAGGATCGCGCGCCCGTCGAGGCCATGAGTCCATCGGTCGAGAGTCCCGCCTCGTCCATGGCGCGGCGGTATCCTTCGGCGCGATTTCGCGAACGTGCATCGAGACGCGCGGCGATCGCTCCGATCCGACGATGGCCGAGATCGATGAGATACTTCGTCGCCGCAACACCTGCCGCGTGCTGCGAAAGACCGATATTGATGTCGATCGGATCGTCGGTGAGCTCCATCGTCTGAACGACCGGAATTCCCGAACGCTCGAGAAGGCGGCGCGCATGCGGGGTCTGGTCGACGCCTGCAAGAATCATCGCCTCGGGATGTTGCCCGATCAAGGTGGCGATGGCCCGCTCCTCCTCCTCCGGCGAGTAGCGGCTGTTGAGGACCAGAACCTGAAATCCTTCGGGCAGAAAGATGTCGTGCAGCGCCCTGAGGTAATCGGCGAAGACGCCGTTGGTGAGTGAGGACACCACGACACCGATCGTACGCGTGCGCGATGAGGCAAGCGCGCTCGCGGCGCGGTTCGGAACATAAGCGAGCTCCTTGACGGCGGCCTCGACGCGCGTCCTGAGCTCGCCCGACACCATCTCCGGGCGCCTCAGCACACGCGAAACCGTGACGGCGCTCACGCCCGCTTTCAGAGCAACGTCGCTCAACTTGGAGCGTGTGATATGTCTGGTGGCCGCCACCCCATGCTCCGGCCGTCACCTAAACCGATCGTGATTGACAGCGCTGTCATCCCATCATATACCAACAACCGGTCATGACGGAAAGTTATTTCGCATGTCTCGATGGCACGCTCGAAATATTCGTTCCCGTCATTACTGAAAAAGGCCCGTTCAGCAGGTCACCCGGGAGGAACCTCTAATGAAATCGCGAGTACATCTGAAGCTTGCTACCAGTATTGCCGGCGCGCTGGCGCTCTCTTTTGCTTTCGCGTCTACTGCAGGCGCCGCCGGCCCCGAGATCGTGAAGGGGCCGAGCGCCGATCCCAACTGCTACGTTCCCTGGGACCAGAAGATCAAGTTCTTCAAGTTCAAGAAGAAGAACGGCCCATACCGCATTGCGCTGGCCAATGGCTTCATTGCCAATACCTGGCGCATCCAGATGATCAAGACCGCGAAAGCCTATGCCGATCAGGCGGACGTCAAGGCGAAGCTCAAAGAGTTCAAGGTCGTGTCGACGGGCGAGGACGTCGCTGCGCAGATCGCCGCGATCAACAACTTCATCGACTCGGGCTACGACGCCGTTGTCGTCAACGCGCAGAATCCGAAGGCTTTCGCGCCGGTCATCAAGCGCGCCAAGCAGAAGGGCGTCGTGCTTGTCGCCTTCGACAACATCCTCGACACCAAGGACGCGATCAACGTCAACGTCGACCAGAAGGGCCTAGGCGTGCTGTGGGCGAACTGGCTCGTGAAGCACATCCCGAACGGCGGCAAGGTCCTCGAAGTGCGTGGCGTCGCCGGCACCTCGGTCGATACCGATCGTCATAACGGCATTCACGAGACGCTCGATGCCTCCGGCAAGAAATGGGATGTCGTCGAGGTCGTAGGTAAATGGGACGATCCGACCGCACAGAAGGCGACGGCTGACGCCATTGCGGTGCACAAGCACTTCGACGGGTTCACCGCCCAAGGCGGCGACACCGGTGTCGTGCAGGCGATGATCGATGCGAAGCATCCGTTCGTGCCGTTCGGCGGCGAGACAGAGAACGGCTTCCGCAAGTTCTGCGGCAAATACTCGAACGAGGGCCTCAAGTGCTCCTCTGCCGGCACCGGTCCCGCTCAGGTCGCCGTCGCGATTAAGACGGCCATCGACGCGCTCGAGGGCAAGGTCGTTCCGCAGTCGATCAAGCTGCCGCTGGCGATCGTCGAGGACCCCGACTTCAAGGACGGCGTGAACTACTATTCCGACCAGTCCGACAACTTCTTCGTCGGCAACGATTTCCCAACCTGCGGGATCAACTTCACCGCGCAGGAGATCATGGGGCAATCGGAAAAGAACCAGTGATCTGACCGTTTGAGAACGCGAGCGCCGCGGGAGCAGCCCTCTCGCGGCGTTTTCGTCGAACGCCAAACATGAACGCCGACCTGGACGCAGACGCGCCAGCGCTGTTCCGCATGGAGGGCATCTCGAAACGCTACGGCGGTGTCCGGGCGCTCGAGAACGCGGCCCTCAACGTTCACGCCGGTCGCGTGCATGCGATCCTGGGCGAGAACGGCGCCGGCAAGTCGACGCTCATCAAGATCATGGCGGGCGTGGTGCAGCCCGATGAAGGCCGCATGCTCCTCGCGGGCAAAGGGGTGCGCTTCGCCCGTCCCGCGGCCGCCAACTCTGCCGGGATCGTCTGCATCTTCCAGGAGCTCTCCCTCGTTCCCGACCTCTCGGTTGCCGACAACATCCTGATCAGCGATCCGCCGCAACGGATCGGGCTCATTGATCGCAGGGCGCAGCGGCGAGCGGCAGAGGCAGCGCTAGCGCGCGCCGGGGCTGAGGACATTCATCCGCTTGCGCCGGTCAAGGACCTTCCGCTGTCGCGCCGCCAGATGGTCGAGATCGCCAAGGCGCTCGCGCGCAATCCGAAGATTCTCATCCTCGATGAGGCCACCTCGGCCTTGACGGCGGCCGACGTCGCCAAGGTCTTCGCCGTCCTCAAGCGGCTCAGGACGGAGGGCCTGGCGCTCCTCTATATCTCGCATCGCATGCACGAGATCGCCGAGATCGCGGACGAGTGCACGGTCTTCCGCAACGGCCGCAACGTCGCAACCTATGCCGCTGGGACCAAGTCCGACACGGAAGTCGTCGAACTGATGATCGGGCGCGAATACAGTCATGTGTTTCCGCCGAAGCCGGAGCGCGCTCACAGCGTGACCCCGCCGGTGATCGAGGTGCGCAACCTGTCCTGGGCCGACCGGCTCAAATCGATCTCACTCTCCGCGATGGCCGGCGAGGTGGTTGGGCTCGGCGGCCTCGATGGGCAGGGGCAGCGCGAATTCCTTCTCGCTCTGTTCGGCGTGCTCAAGGGCGTCACCGGCGACATCCTGATCGATGGGAAGCCGGTCAGGATCTCGAGCCCGGAAACGGCGAAGTCCAAGAAAATAGGCATGGCCCTCATCCCCGAGGACCGGAAGACCGAGGGGCTCATGCTGCCCATGTCGGTGCGCGACAATCTCTCCTTCGCGGCCCTCGGACGCTTCACCAGAGGCGGCGTCATCGATCGCTCGGCCGAGCGTCGGGCGATTGACGACATAATCAAGCTGCTCTCGATCCGGACCGCGGGAACCGATATTCCGGTTGCCGCACTCTCCGGCGGCAACCAACAGAAGGTCGTCATCGCTAAATGGCTCATGGTCTCGCCGCGGATCATCCTGCTCAACGATCCGACCCGCGGCATCGACGTCGGCACCAAGCAGGAGATGTACCAGCTCCTGCGCAAGCTTGCCGACTCGGGGGCGGCGATCCTTTTCTACTCGACCGATTACGACGAGCTCACAGGCTGCTGCGACCGGGTGTTCGTGCTCTATGACGGCGCGGTCAAGCGCGTCCTCGAGGGAGCAGAGATTACCGAGCGAGCGTTGATCGGCAGCGCCCTCAATATCGCGACCGAGGAGGCGGGGCCGATGCCGGCGGTGAGCGCGTGAGGGATTTTCGTTATTGGTTCGGCGAGCACAAGGGGACCCTGCTGGCGCTCGCGATCCTGATCGTGATGTTCGCGATCTATGCGGGCAATCATCCGGCGGGATTCAGCGCCGATGTCGTGCAGACGGCCGCGAACAAAGGCGTCCTGCTTGCCCTCGTTGCCATGGCGCAGACCTTCGTCGTGATCACCGCCGGCATCGATCTGTCGGTCGGCATGGTGTTCATCCTCACCAACTGTCTTGCCTCCTATATCGTCGTCGGGGATGCGAGCTCGACGGCGCTGGGCGTCGTCGGCATCATTCTGACCGGACTCGTTTGCGGCGCCATCAATGGGCTGATCGTCATATACGGAAGGCTGCAGCCCATCGTGACGACCATTGCGACCGGCGCCATTTATTACGGGATCGCGCTGTGGCTCAGACCAAATCCGGGCGGCGCCGATGACTTCAACTCCGATTTGGCCGACGCTCTCACGGGCCAGCTGCCGCTCGGCATCCCGGCGGCATTCGGGGTCCTACTGCTCATCGTCCTGCTCGTCTGGGTGCCGTTCAGCCGCTCCGTTCTCGGCCGCGCCGCTTACGCGAGCGGTTCCTCGGAACTCGCAGCCTTCATGTCCGGCGTTCCGATCAGGCGCGCGAAGTTCCTCGCCTATACGCTCTCGGGCCTGCTTGGCGCCTTGGGCGGGCTCTATCTCACCTTCTTCACCTATTCGGGCGAGGCCTCGCTGGCCAACGGCAACACCTATACGCTCTATTCGATCGCCGCGGTGGTTCTCGGCGGGGTGTCGCTGTTCGGAGGAACCGGCAGCGCCATCGGCGCGATCTTCGGCGCCCTCGCGTTCCGGACCATCGGCGACCTTCTGTTCGTGTTCGATATCGAGCCGCTATGGCAGCCGCTCTTCCAGGGCACCGTGCTCCTCCTTGCAGTCTGCTTGGGCGCCGCCCGGCTGTTCCAGATCCGCAATCGCCTCGATCTCTTCGGGTGAGCGAGGATGAGCGCCGAGAACGCCGACCGTCGAGCGTTGTGGGGTGTGCCCGCGGCACTCAGGCATTTCGATCCCGCGGTTGCGACCGCATTCGGATGCATCCTCGTCCTCTTGTTCCTCGGGAGCCTCTATTCGCCTGAATTCCTCTCTCCCGAGTACCTGCTGCAGCAGCTCAAAGTCGCCTCGTTTCTCGGCGTGATCGCGACCGGGATGATGCTCGTCATCCTGCTCGGGCAGATCGACCTGTCGGTGCCTTGGGTCGTAGCTGTCGGGGGCATGATGTCGTGCGCCGCAGCCGCTTATGGTCCCCTTGGAGAAGCGCTGGCGATCCCATTCGGAATCCTGTGCGGCACCGTCCTCGGCCTCGCGAACGGGGTTGGGGTGGCCTATCTCCGCATCCCCTCGATGATCGTCACGCTCGCCATCAACGCCGTCGCGCAAGGGTTGATGGTGGTTTACACCGGCGGCTTCTCTCCGCAGGACTCCTCATCGGAAGCCATGCGCTACATCGCGACCGGCGATGCCATCCTCGGCGTTCCGAATGCCCTTCTCGTCTGGCTCGTCATCGGAGCGGGAACCGTCTTCCTCCTGTCGCGTACGCTCTTCGGCCGCGCCGTCTATGCCATCGGCAATCGCGAGCGCGCCGCCTATCTCTCGGGGATTGCGACGCAGCGCATAGTTCTTCTGGCATTTGCGATTTCGGGCTCCCTGTCGGCCTTCGGGGGCGTGCTCCTTGCGGGTTATGCCTCGAAGGCGGCGCAGGCGATGGGCGATGCCTATCTCCTACCCTCGATCGCGGCGGTCGTGCTCGGAGGCACCTCGATCCTCGGCGGCCGCGGCAGCTATCTCGGTACTGTCGCGGGAGTGATCCTCATCACGCTGCTCCAGTCCATCCTCTCCGTGATGCAGATCGACGAATGGGGCCGCCAAGTTATCTATGGCATTGTCATCGTTGCGATGCTTCTCATCTACGGCCGCCAGCGCGAAGTCGGATAGGAATGTCATGATCATGCACGAGTGGACGGCTAAGCACTGGATCATCGCGTCCATAATCGCGATCATCGCCGTCGGAGCCTTCGTGCTCAGCTGGGCGTGAGCGGCGGGCCGCTAATCACGCAAGTCGAGCATGTGACCCCTTCCAAGTACCTCGTCACTCCGGCGGAAGCCGGAGCCTATCACTCCATGTGACCGATCTCGCCCGAAAGATCAGAGCCGCCGTCACGTTGTCAAATGGGTCCCGGCTTTGCGCCGGGATGACGGGATGGGATAACCATGGCACAGCGATGGTCGCTACAAGCATGCGTCATGGTATCAGCGGTCTGGCTTGCGCCACAATAGGGGAGAGCGATTGAACATACGCTCTCCGCTATAGTTCATGACGCCGTATCCGAACCTCCGTCTGATCTCATCCATGGCTGCCAAGCGAAAGACTGAAGCAGGGCCGCTCGCGGCCTATCGAAAAAAACGCGACTTCGCGAAGACCTCCGAACCCGAGCCTCGCCTCGGCAAGGACAAGGGCTGGCAGTTCGTCGTCCAGAAGCACGATGCCCGCCGGCTCCATTTCGACCTGCGCCTCGAGCTCGACGGCGTGCTCAAGAGCTGGGCCGTCACCCGCGGTCCGAGCCTCGTGCCCGGCGAGAAGCGCCTCGCCGTCCAGACCGAAGACCATCCGATGGACTACCTCGAGTGGGAAGGCGTCATCCCCAAGGGGGAATATGGCGGCGGCACCATGATCGTGTGGGACCGCGGGACGTGGACGCCCGAAGCCGATCCGCACCGCGGCCTCGCCAAGGGCCATCTCGATTTCACGCTCGACGGCTCGCGCCTCAAGGGGCGTTGGCACCTCGTTCGTATGAGCAGGAAGCGCGGCGACAAGACCGATCCATGGCTGCTCATCAAGGCCAAGGACGAGCACGCACGGGGACCGCGCGATCCCGAGATCGCGGAGG
>JBJMRA010000061.1:0-8408 GCA_045802365.1 Hyphomicrobiales bacterium
ACGGCGGCTGCCGCAGGACGGGCGCGCCCGCATCAGGATCGATGAGCGTGACTTCGACATCCGCGTGGCGACCATGCCGACCATCCATGGCGAAGGTATCGCGGTCCGGTTCCTCAGCGGCATCCATCAGGTTCCGGAGATCGACAAGCTCGGGCTGAGCAGGCGAGACGAGAAGATCCTGAGGACCCAGGCCTCGCTCTCGCACGGCATGATCGTGGTGACCGGCCCGACCGGTAGCGGCAAGACCACCACGCTTGCCGCAGTGCTGAGCCTCCTCAACGATCGCGAGCGCAAGATCGTCACGATCGAAGACCCTGTCGAATACCAGATCGAGGGCATCAACCAGATTCAGGTCAAGCCGGAGATCGGACTGACATTCGCGAACACGTTGCGCTCGCTTTTGCGCTTCGATCCGGACATCATGATGGTGGGTGAGATGCGCGACAGCGAAACCGCGCGCATCGGCATTCACGCCGCGCTCACCGGGCATCTCGTCTTGACGACGCTTCACACCAACTCCGCACCGAGCGCCGTTGCCCGCCTTCTCGACCTCGACGTTGAGGCCTATCTCATCGCCTCGACGCTTCGTTGCGTTCTGGCGCAGCGCCTGGTTCGTCGCCTGTGCAGCAGCTGCCGGCAGCCATTTATGGGATTTCCCGATGCGATTGCCGTCGCGTTGCCCGCAGCCGAGCGCGAGGAGAGGAAGCCTATGCGTCTGTGGAAGGCGGTCGGGTGCGACCGGTGCAATCAAACGGGCTACCATGGCCGCGCCGCGATCTTCGAGCTTCTCGCCGTCGATGAGGAGATCCAGAAGCTCATCAAGCCTGGCGTCGGCGCGGGTGTGATCGCCGCGGCCGCCAAGCGCGGCGGGATGGTGAGCATGATCACGGACGGGCTCGCCAAATGCGAGTCGGGTGTCACCACCGTATCGGAAGTGAGCCGGGTGGCGCTGGAGCTATAAGACGGGCGCTTCGATGCCGAGCTTTCAATATTCAGCCATTCGCGACGACGGCGAGCGCATCAACGGCGTCATGGACGGGGCCGACCGGTCGGCTATCCTTCTCAGGCTGACGCGACAGGGCATTCATCCGATCGACGTGTCCGAGGCCTCGAGCGGGGGAAAGTCACTCCCGGGCTTCGGCCGCAAGCTTCCCGGTTTCTCCGAGATATCGCTGTTCACCCGCGAGCTGTCGTGGCTTGTCAATGCCGGCTTGAGCCTGAGCAACGCCCTCGAGATTCTGGCGAAGGAGTCCTTTTCGGCCGACTTCTCGGCCATGATCGGGAAGGTGCGTCTCGGCATCCGCAAAGGACGCAGCCTGCACGAGTCGCTTGCCGAAACCCATGCCTTTCCGGCCCACTACGTCAGCATGGTCGAGATCGGCGAAGCGAGCGGCACCTTGGCGGCCGTCCTCAATAGGGTGGCGACCTCCCGCGAACGCGAGCAGCGCATCCGGAGCCGGGTTGTCTCGGCCATGGTCTATCCCTCGCTCCTGCTGACCCTCGCCTGTGGGGCCATCACCTTCATCATGGTGTTCGTGGTCCCGAAGCTTAAGGACATGATCCTAGGCTCCGGAGCCCCGGTCCCGGAGCCTGCCCAGGTGGTCATCGGAGTTTCGGATTGGCTGATCGCAAACGGCCTCATGGCCGCCGTCCTCGCTCCCTCGACCCTGCTCTTGATCATGATCCTGATCGGACCCAAACGGCTCAAGCGGGGGCTCGCTGCAATCGCTTACCGTCTACCCCTCATCGGGACATTGATGAAGCGGGCCGTCGTGTTGCGCTTCTGCCGTATGCTGGGCGTGCTGTTGTGGGCGGGAGTGAGCCTGCCTGAAAGCCTCAAGCTCATCCGCTCCTCGATCGGCAATCGCGACATGGAAGCCGCGATCGCCCGGATGGAAGTTGCGCTCCGGCAAGGCGACGACTTCCTGGCTCCGCTCGAAGAGTCGCGGGTCGTCCCCAACCTCGTTGCGCGCATGCTGAGGGTCGGCAACGAGACCGGCAACCTCACCCCGAGCATCCTGCAGGTAACTGAAATTCTTGAGGAAAAATTCGACCAGGTGGTCGATCGCACTCTCACCCTCCTTGAACCTGCCATAATTCTCACGTTGAGTATGGTGGTGGCCGGCATCATCGTCTCGCTGATGACGGCGATCATCAGCATCAACGATTTGGCAGTATGACTTCAGCAGGCGAGGGCGCGCTCATGGACAGGCGCGAGGGCAGGGCGACGAAATACTCGGGCGAGGGCGGCTTCACCCTCGTCGAGCTTCTGGTGGTGCTCGTCATCCTCGTGCTCCTCGCCAGCGTCATCGGCCCGCGCGTGATCGGCTATCTCGGCTCGTCCCGGCAGAAGACGGCGGGCGTGCAGATCGCCAATCTCGCGACGTCCCTCGAGCTCTACCACCTCGACATGGGGCGATATCCCTCGACCTCGGAGGGCCTACAGGCGCTCGTCAGCGCGCCGCACGGAGCCGCAGGATGGAATGGTCCCTATATCAGCAAGGCCACGGTGCCGCTCGATCCCTGGGGCCGGCCTTATCGCTATCAGTATCCCGGCAAGAAGAACACGTTCGACATCTTCACGCTCGGCCGGGACGACAAAGACGGCGGCTCGGATGAGGACAAGGACGTCTGGAACTGAGTTCTCGCCCTCGAGCCGCGCGCAGCGCCAAGGCGGCTTCACTCTTTTCGAACTTCTGGCGGTCCTCACGATCATTGCGCTCGTCGCCGCCGCCATTTCGTTCAGGGGCGGCAAATCGCTCGGAACGGCCCAGTTCCGGGCGGTTCTGACGAGCACCTCCGGGCTTCTCAGGCAGGCGCGCTCGCGCGCGATCAGCACGGCCCGGAGCGTGATGGTGGTCGTCGATCTCGACAATCGCCGGCTGGCGATACCCGACACCGGGCAGATGTTCAGCATTCCGCGCGACATCGACCTGCTGGCGACCGTCGCAGACTCGGAGCGCTATCCGGATGGAACGGTCGGCATCCGCTTCTTCGGTGACGGCACCTCGTCGGGGGGCACGCTTGCCTATGCGTGGGGAGGCCAGCATTACCAGATCCGCGTCAACTGGCTCACCGGACATGTGGCAATCGATCAGGGCTGACGCGGGCTCGACGCGCGGCTTCACGCTGATCGAGGTCTTGTGCGCGATGGTGATCGCCTCCCTCGCGCTGGTCTCGCTGCTCGAGGCCATGGGCGGAAGCCAGCGCGCGGCGAGGCGGCTGCAGGACCATCTCGGAGCCACCATCCTCGCCCGCTCGATCCTGGCCCAGGAGCGGCAGGCTTTCATTTCGCCGACCGGGGACAAGGCGGGCGATGAGGGAGGCTATCACTGGGAGACGAGCGTTGTGCCAGCGGGGGCGATCGGCGTCACGGCACCGAATGGTTTCGCACTCTACCGGATCGTCGTCACCGTTTCCTGGGCGCCGAACGGCCACTTGCAGCTCGATACCGTGAGGCTCGGGCGATGAGCCGGCAAAGGCACGCCGAAAAGGGCTTCACGCTGCTCGAGATACTCGTCGGCCTTCTGGTGTCGGTCCTCATCATGACCGGACTGACGGCGGCGATGCGGTCCATGAACAGGGGGTGGCAGGCGACGGTCGACTCGCTCGGCCGCCAGGATCTCTTCTCGAACGGGCTGAACATCGTCGCGGGCGATCTCGCCCGCATCGAGCGGATGGCAAACGCACCGGAGAATGGCGAGCGCTTCCTGTTTCTCGGCGGCCCGTCCGAGGCGATATTCCTTCTCTCGGAGCGTCAAGCGTCCAATCGGAATGGCCTCTACTGGGTAAGGCTGTTCGTGCGTTCCGACGACACGCGAACCGACCTCGTTCGCATGCGGGCCCCGTTCGAGTCCCGCGATCAGGACCTGTCCTCTGTCGCGTGGCAGGATCCCGTGGTCCTCCTCGGCGGCAGAACGTCCATAAGCTTTGCCTATCGCGCGCCCCGCGGGGGCTTCCCGGCCTGGACGGGGAGCTGGGATATGGCCAGCCGCCTCCCCGAGCAGATCAGGGTTTCCGTCCTCGACCCGGATACGGGCGAACCGCTTCTGCCCGCGCTCGTGCAAGCTCTCGCAAATAACGCCGAGGCCGATTGCGTCGATCCGAAGCTGAGCGGCTGCACGATCCAGACGAAGGGGGAGCTCGTTCCCAAAACGTCCAATGAGTGACGAACCTGCCAGATCGGACGACTCGCGGCGTGGCGTCATCCTGCTCATCGTGCTCTGGACGGTCGCCATGATGGCCGTGATCATGACGGCGCTCGGGGCGAATGTCCGCACGACCGCCGGTCTGGCGGGCAGCGAAACCCGCAGGCTCAGGACGGAGATGGCTCTCGAGGGCGGCATCGATGCCGCCGCAGCGGCGATCATCGCGAGCGGAGACCAGTTGAGGAGGCTTTCCGACGGTCACCCGACCCAGATCGCCCTGAACCCGGGCGACATCGTCGAGATGAGGATCAGGGATGCCGGCGGCGTCGTCGATGTCAACCGCGCCGATGAGGCGATGCTGGCCTCGCTCGTCGCCCACGTCACGGGCTCGGCTGACACCGGCAAGGCCGTCGCACAGCAGATCTCGCAGGCCCGGGAGGCGGCTGTGGGAAACTCCGATTCCACCCCTCCGGCCTTCGTGACGCTGACCCAACTCTACGCCATCAAAGGCCTCGATCCCGAGATACTGAAGAAGCTGCTGCCGTTCCTGGGGCTTTATAGCAAGGAAGGCCTCGTCAATCTCCCCGCGGCTCCGGACGAGGTCATTGCGAGCATCCCTGGCATAACGCCGCTCCAGATCGACACCATCGCCAATGCGCGAAGCCGGGGCGACTGGGAAGGAACCCAGATTCAGGACCTCGGCGACGAGCTCGAGGACTATATCAGCACCGATCCGGGCAATATCTTTTTCGTGGACCTGAACGTGCTCCAAAGCACGGAGCTCATTGCCGGAACTCGTCTTGGTGCGACCATACTGATCGACCAAGGAGGGGACGTGCCTTATCACGTGCTTTCTCGATCATGGTAGTTCGCTGGGACTGAACATGGAAATTCTGGGCGGCTCAGCAACCGAAGCCACCATCGCCTATGGGCGAAAGCTCGGCCGGTCTATCCGTAACTCGATCGAGGCCTTCGCGGGGGACCTGGCCGGGCTCTCGTCGGCAGCCCGCGAGTGGCAATTCATGATCTTCGTCGCGGACGAGATCGAGATCTATGCGCGCGGCAAGCGCGGGCCGGAACGCGTCGCCACGCTCGGCACCGATCTCGACGAGAAATCGCTTGAACCCTTAAGCCGCCGATTGGCATCGGGCTCGAAGGCGAACGTATCTCTCCGCTTCAGCTCCGGGCGGGCGGTCAGGCGGCTGATTTCCCTTCCGGCGTCGGCCGGCGACGTGGTCCCGGCGATCGTACGCAACAAAGTCGAGAGCCTCGCACCTTGGCCGCTCACCGAGGCCCTTTGGGGGTACAGGGTTTCCGACGAGCCCCCCCAGCATGGCCTCATCAATGTCGAGGTCGGCATCGTCGGGAGGAAGCAGGTTCAGGCGGTTCTGAGCTGGCTCAAGCGCATCGGAATTGGGATTGCCGGCTTCGACATTGCCGGGTCGGTGGACGGAACGGACGCCATCCCCATCGATTTCGTTCGCGACAATGCGGTCGCGCGAGTTCGAAAACGGCTCGCGCGGGCCGCGACCTGGGCGGCCACGGCAGCGGCGCTCCTCTGTGCGGTGGGTGTGTATGGCGCGGTTTCTGCAATGAGCGAACTTCAGGGCATCGATGATAGAACCGCGGAACTGACCGGCGCCCTGCGCAACCAGGCCGAGATGTCGGGCGAGGGCGGCAAGCTCGCGGAAGCGCGAAAGCTCGTCGAACGCAAGCGCATCGAAAAACCGGCAGTCGAGATGATCGAAGCGCTGACGCGGCTCGTCCCGAACGACGCTTGGCTCGACTCCCTCGATTACGAGGATCATCAACTGACGGTCGTGGGGCGGGGCGCGTCGGTTCCGCCGATCGTCGAGGCCCTCGAAAGGTCCGGCGTTTTTTCAAATGTCAACTTCGCATCGCCGACGCAGCACGACGCGGTCGCCAAGGTCGACACATTCTCGATTTCGGCATCGGTCCAGCCGCGGAGCATCTCCCAATGAGCGCCCGCGCCGCGCGATCAAGGCTGTCTCGAGAGGGCTGGAAGGGGCTGTTGTTCCTTCTTGCGGCCGCCATCCTCATGGCGCTCGTCGTGGCCGCCCCCTACGCGTGGCGTTCCGCGGTCGCCTCGCAGATCGAGGAAAAACAGCATTTCCTGACGCTGCTTGAAGCCAAGGCGCGTTCCAAGCCGCAGTTTCAGGATGCGCTAAACCCCCGAACCGTTGATACGGCTTTTATAACGGGCGCAACTTCCGGGTTGGCTACCGCCGAGTTGCAGCGTCTGTTGGTTGACACGGCGGAGAAACATGGCATGGTGGTGGAGAGGACGCGACCCCTGCCGGCCGAAAGTGGCGAGGGTGTCGTGTCGCTTCGCATGGAAGTAAACACCTCCGGCAGCATAGAAGCTCTCAGAGGATACCTTTACGCCCTCGAGACAGGTGCTCCGCTGATCTTTGTTAACCAAGTCCACATCATGACGGCCCAGGGCGCGCCCGAGGGTGAGGCCTCCGAGCACCTTAACGTGCGCCTCGAAGTCGAAGCCTTCGCTTGGCGGGAGAAGGCCTGATGGCCGTCTCTCGGCGCTTGATCATCGGTATCTCCGCCGTCTGCGTGGGGGCAGGATGGTTCGCTTTCGAATTGTTCGGCGACGCGTCGGGAACATTTCTTACTCCCAAAATCGGTCATATCTTGAAGCCGGCCCGGCCACAGCAGCCCGGCAGTGCTGGTCAGCTGCAGTCAATTCAACTCGCGTCCGTCAATCCGCTGGGCAGCTTGGTTCTGGACTCCCTCAAAGAGACCGTCGAGCGTCCGCTCTTCAACCAGACGCGCGCCCCAAAGCCACCTCAGGTCATGGCGGAGGAGCCCCAGGACGAGCCCCAGGAGCCACAGGCAAGCGCGGACGACTTTACGCTGCTCGGCGTCGTTGTGACCGAGACCGGCAAGATCGCGCTCCTTCGTCTCAACAAGACGAATGAAGTTTTCAGGCTGAAGGACGGGCAGACTTTTTCGGATTGGCAGGTCACCGAAATCGGGCCGAGATCCATTGTCATCAAAAAGGATGATCTGACATTTCCTCTCAAACTCTTCGGGTCCCGGGCGCCTGCTGCCGTCCAGCAGCCGGGCGATCAGGGCGACGACAACTCGGACGATGAGGAAAGCGACAATCAGGCGGAGGCGGTGAGCCGGCTCGAGCGGCCCGCCTTGCGGCGCTTCCGACAGCCTACCTCACCAGGATATTCGAGAACTGCCAGGGATTCCGGCGGTCGAGCACCTCGGGAAACAGCGACAGTCGATCAGTAAGCGGCGTCCAGTCGGTATAGACGCCGACCACCGGGCCGAGATAGGGCAGCTGGACATCGAGGCAGCGGCGAAAATCGATCTCGTCCGTCTCGACTATCCCGGCATTCGGGTTCTCGATCGCCCAGACCATCCCAGCCAGGACCGCGCTCGTGACCTGCAATCCTGTAGCGTTCTGGTAGGGCGCGAGCCTGCGGGTGTCCTCGATGGAGAGCTGCGAGCCGTACCAATAGGCGTTCTTCTTGTGCCCGTAGAGAAGGACGCCAAGCTCGTCGACGCCGTCCTCGATTTCGTTCTCCTCCAGGATATGGGAACGGGGCTGCTTCTTGCCTCCGCTCCCGAACATCTCGTGGAGCGACAGCACGGCGTCGTTGGAGGGATGATATGCGTAGTGGCAGGTCGGCCGGTAGACGACCTTCCGGCCTTCTCGAAGAGTGAAGTAATCGGCAATCGAGATCGACTCGTTGTGGGTGACGAGATACCCAAATTGCGGTCCCGGAGTAGGGGTCCAGGAGCGAACGCGCGTGTCGGCGCCCGGACGCGACAGATAAATGGCCGCGCCGCAGCCCCATCTGTGCTTGTGGCCGCCGGGCGGGAGCTTTTTCTCGTGCGTGCCCCAGCCGAGCTCGGCCGGTTGGAGGCCTTCCGAAACGAAACCTTCGACCGACCACGTGTTGACGAATGTGTCCAAGGGTTTGGGGTGCTTGGCGCGCTGCGTATCACGCTCGGCGATGTGGATGCCCTGCACCCCGAGCCGCTTCATGAGCTTGCCCCAGTCGGCCCGGCTCCGCGGCGGATTGACCTTGAGTCCGGTATCGTCTGCGATGTTGAGAAGAGCCTGTTTGACGAACCAGGACACCATCCCGGGATTGGCGCCGCAGCATGAGATCGATGTCACGCCGCCTGGATATCGCGTCTTGAGCGCCAGCATGTCTTCGCGGAGCGCATAGTTCGTCCGCGTCTCGTTGCCGAGCCGCGAGTTGA
>JBJMRA010000009.1:0-6969 GCA_045802365.1 Hyphomicrobiales bacterium
GACGATGATGTCCAAGGGAGCGGCGGTCAGCCCATATTGTGCTTCAAGCGTGCGTGTTTCGGCTTCGAAGCTTTCGAGCTTCAGAATGCGTGTGATGAGAACGTCCTCACCCGTCCGGTACTGCGGGTCGAGGTGAGGATTGATTGCCCTCGATTGCCGTTTCGATTCGCTGAGCGCGGTAATGAACTGCCGAAACGATGCGCGCGTACTCGAACCAGAGCGCGCGAGCATCTGCCGCGCGGCGCGGGCAAGGCCGGGCTCGCGGTCGCCTCTGATCTTGGACAGCGCTCGCAAAGTATGGAGATAGGCGCTCGCCGCGCGGTCATATGGATTGCGCACGAGCTTGAATATCGGTCTCGTTCGGCCTTCGACGATTTCGAACCATTCATCGGCGTAGCCCGGACGGCCCTGAAACACTTCGATGCGATAGCGATGGACCCAGCGATGATGATCGAGGGCTTGCGCCAGCTCGCCCGAATGGAAGAGAAACCACTTGGTGAGCGACGTGCACCCCGCTTTCGGAGTCCAGGCTATTGCAAAGGGCACGCGGGCGTGGTGAAGCGGCAGAGGTCCCCGAAGGAACTCGCCGATATCGCTGACGGGTTCGCCCCCGGCAAATGTATCCATGATTTTATCCGAGCCAAACGCCTATCACATCGGTGTCGATACCGGTGGCACCTACACCGACGCCGTCATCATAGCGGCCGAGCGGGGCGAGGTCATCGCTTCGGCCAAGGCGATCACGACCAAGGGCGATCTTGCGATTGGCGTGACCGAGGCCATCGTATCCGCGCTGTCAGCTCACTCTTCGGCGGTTTCGGCCCGGCAGATTTCGCTCGTTTCGGTCTCGACCACGCTCGCCACCAATGCGGTCGTCGAGGGCGAGGGTAGTCCGGTTGCCGCTATCCTTGCCGGCTTCGATCGGGGGATGCTTGACCGGACGGGGATCAGGTCGGCCTTTCCCGATATGCCGATCGCCTGCATCGGGGGTGGCCATGACCACAACGGGGACGAGCTGGCGCCCGTCGACCTCGTCGCGCTCGAGGCGGCCATCGCGGCCAGCGCCGATCAGGTCGAAGCGTTCGCGGTCGCCGGCGCCTTCGCCGTGCGCAACCCTGCGCACGAACTCCGGATCCGGGAGATCGTCGCGGCCCGCACCGGAAAGCCGGTGACGCTCTCGACCGAGCTCTCCTCCGATCTCGATGCGCCGCGCCGCGCGTTGACCGCGGTCCTCAACGCGCGGCTGATCAGCCGCATCTCCCTGCTTGTCCAGGCGGTTCGTTCCACCATGGAGAGGCTCGGCATCAAGTGCCCTCTTATGGTCGTGAAGGGCGATGGCACGCTGGCGCTCGCTGAGCGGGTGGCGTTGCGCCCGATCGAGACGGTGCTCTCCGGTCCGGCAGCGAGCCTCGTCGGGGCCAAATGGCTTTCCGGGCGTGACGACTTCATCATGTGCGACATCGGCGGGACGACCACCGATCTCGGCGTTCTCCTCGGCGGCCGTCCCAAGATATCGAGGGAAGGAGCCGATCTCGGCGGCTGGCGCACGATGGTCAAGGCAATCGACGCTCGCGCGATCGGACTCGGCGGAGACAGCGAAGTCGCTCCGCAGCTCGATGGTACTATTGCGATCGGCCCAGAGCGGAGTGTCCCGCTTGCGCTCGCTCAGGCGAGATACCCCGAGGTGGCCGACATGCTCGCGGGGGAGCTCGCCGAGGCCGAGATCATTTCGCTGCAAGGCAAGTTCGTGTTCCGTCCGTTCGGTGCCTCAGCCGTCTCGATCCCGAGACTGTCTGCGCGTGAGCACGAAGTTCTGGCGCAAGTGACCGATCGCCCCAAACCCATGAGGAAGGTCGCGGTATCATCTGGGGCGCAACGCGCGCTCAGGTCGCTCAAACGCAAAGGTTTTGTCCAACTCTCGGGCTTCACTCCCACCGATGCGGCACATGTGCTTGGTCTTCAATCCAACTGGCCGGGCGAAGCATCTAGGCTTGGCGCAGAGATCATGCTCCGGCAGCTCGAGATGCGTCTCGCGACGCCCGATCGGGTGATGGCGTTCTGCACAGCGATCTGGTCGGAGATCGTGAGGCTCAGCACCCGCGCGGTTTTGGAGACCGCGTTCCAGGAGCCGGTCCGCACCCATCCCGTCATCGATGCAGCGTGCTCGAGCGAGGGCCGCCTCGGACTGGCCCGGGTTCTTCTCTCGCCGTCCATCCCGATTGTCGCTGTCGGAGCCCCGGCAAGAGTCTACTATTCGGAAGTCGGTCGCCGGCTCGAGGCGGAGATCGTGTTTCCGCCATTCCACGAGGTTGCGAATGCCGTCGGCGCCGCGACGGGGGTCGTCGCCCGGGCCGTGACGGTTGTCGTGGACGGAGACGGAAGCGGAGTGTTCCGCGTGCATGCTCCTGCCGGAACCATCAAGGTGCGCTCAGCTGCGGCGGCCATTGAAGCGGCCGAGCAAGCGGCGCGGGCGGAAGCGCGCGAACAAGTGCTGAAAGGCGGGGGCGAGGAGCCTGAGCTCCGCGTCACGGTCGAGCATCAGCTGCTGCCCGATGCGGTGAACGAGGAGGGGTTGCTGACCGCCAGAGTGACGGCCGAGGCGGTCAGCAGGCCCGAGCTTGGCAGCCGCCCGCACGCAACCAAATGAGCCTTCCCGGCGTTTTCACGAAAGGAGGTCACCCATGGACGATTCGGAGCGGCGTCCAGAGCTCACCGAGACCGAGGCGCGGCAAGGCGTTCAGCTCAACGCAATGCGCTATGTGGTGATATTGGGCATTCTCGGCGTCATCGTCGCCTTCCTCATCGCCTGGCTTCTCGTCCGGTAGCCTCGGACTCCGCTAGTCGAGGGTGCGGCGGAACCTCAGGAGCGCCAGCAGCGCGAAAGCGACCACGAACATCGCGAGGATCGTGAGTTCGTGGCCGATGGCAGGCAGGGTAGCGCCTTTCAACATTATGGCCCTGATGATGCGGAGGAAATGGGTGAGCGGAAGAAACTCGCCCACCGTCTGCGCCCAGGCCGGCATGCCGAGGAAGGGGAACATGAATCCCGACAGGAGGATCGACGGCAGGAAGAAGAAGAAGGTGAGCTGCATCGCCTGCATCTGCGAGCGGGCAAGCGTCGAAAACGTATAACCCAGCAGCACGAGCGCGGTGATGTAGACGAGGATCGCCGCAACCAGGAGCGCAAGCGAGCCCAGGAACGGAATATCGAAGAGCAAGCGCGAGACGCTGAGCACCACGGCGACCTGGACGGCTCCGACGCCGATGAAAGGAATGATCTTGCCGAGCATGATCTCGAACGGGGTAGCGGGCATCGCGAGCAGATTTTCCATGGTCCCTCGCTCGATTTCGCGCGTGAGGGCCATGGCCGTCATCATTACCATCGTCATCTGCAAGATGACCCCGAGAAGGCCCGGCACGATGTTGTACTGTGAGATTCCTTCGGGATTGTATCGGCGATGAACCACGATCTGCAGGTCGGACGCCGATTGCCGCTTCGCTTCACTCATCCGCCCGAGCTCGCGATCAAGCGCGGTCGCGGCGATCTCGCCCAGCGTACCGATGGCGTTGGTGGCCGCAGCGGGATCGGTCGCATCAGCCTCGACGAGCAACATCGGGTGATCTCCCCGTTTGACGCGCGCTTCGAAGTCTCCGGGGATGGTCACGAGGAAGAGGATCGCGCCTTTGGCGATCAGGCTGTTCGCCTCATCTTCGCTTTTCGGCATCTCGTCGAAACGATAGTAACCGGTGTTCTCGAGGGCGGTGATCACGGCTCGCGAATAGGGCCCATCGGCGCCCGACAGCACGGCCGCGGGAAGCGCCTTCGGATCGGTGTTGATGGCGAAGCCGAACAACAGGAGCTGGATGAGCGGCACGCCGAGCATCATCCCGAATGTCAGCCGATCGCGGCGCATCTGGATGAGCTCTTTGGTGAGAATCGCGAAAAGCCGGGACCGCGAAAATGCGCGAGAGGTCATTGCATGTTGTCCCGCGCCTCAGACATGAACTGGATGAATACATCTTCCAGACTCGTCGAGCCTCGCTCGACGGTATAGCCGGGTTGCCGCGCTAGGGGCTCGAGCGCCCGTTCAAGCTTTGCGCGATCGCGTCCGACAACGTGGAGCGTCGCTCCGAATGGCGCGACCTGATCGATGCCCTCGGCGCGCGAGAGCGTTTGGGCGAGATGACCGAGTGCCGGCCCGCGCACCACGAACGTGAAGAGCCGTGCTGCCGCAATGACCTGGTCGACCGTTCCTTGCGCGATGAGCCGCCCATAGGAGATGTATGCGATCCGGTGGCAGCGCTCGGCCTCATCCATGTAGTGGGTCGAGACCAGAACGGTCAGGCCGTCTCCTGACAGGCGATGTATCTCGTCCCAGAATTCGCGCCGGGCTTTGGGATCGACCCCCGCCGTCGGCTCGTCGAGCAGAAGGAGCTTCGGCCCGTGCATGATGCAGGCGGCGAGCGCCAGCCGCTGCTTCCAGCCGCCGGAGAGCGTGCCCGCGAGCTGGTTTCGCCGTGTTGCGAGGCCGAGCTTTTCGAGGGTTCGATCAACGATCGGATGCATCGGCCGGAGCGCGTAGAGCCTCGCGACGAACTCCAGGTTCTCTGCGATGGTCAGGTCTTCGTAGAACGAGAAGCGCTGGGTCATATAGCCGACCTGGCGCTTGATCTCGGTGCTCTCGGTCAAGACGTTGCGATCGAGAACGGTACCGTGGCCTTCGTCGGGCGTGAGAAGGCCGCAGAGCATGCGAATGACGGTCGTCTTGCCGGAGCCGTTGGGGCCGAGAAAGCCGACAATTTCGCCCGCCTCGACGGTGAGCGCGACGTGATCGACGACGGTGCGCCCGCTGAAGCGCTTGGTCAGGTCCTCGACGGCGATGACGCTCACGGTGCGGGTCTCTCGGGCAGCGTGACATCCACGATCTGCCCAGGCTGAAGGGCAGGGGAAGGCGGGTCGGGCTTCGCCTCGACAAGGTAGACGAGCTTCTGCCGGCTCTCGACGGAGTAGATCACCGGAGGCGTGAATTCGGGCTCATCGGCGACGTAGCTCACCCGTGCGGTGAGCCCTTCGGGGCAGCCGTCGCAGCGCAGGGCCACAGTCGTGCCCGGCTCGAAGCGGCGCCGCTCGCCTTCGGGACTGTAAAAGCGGATCTTGATGGCACCGTCCGGCAGGAACATGATTACGGGCGACGTGGGGCCGGCCGTTTCGCCCTGTCGCTTCAGCACGTCGAACACCCGCCCGGCGCTCCGCGCCACGATCAGTCGCTCGTCGAGTTGCCAGCGCGCGATGGCGAGGCTCGAGGAGGCGTCCTTCACCTCCTGTTCCATGGCCTGAATCTCTTCCGGACGGGCGGGGAGTTTGGCGACGCCCAGATTGGCTTCGGCTTGGGCAACCGCCGCCTGGGCCACGTCATAGGCGGCCTGCGCCTGATCGAGCTCGGCTTTGGCGCTCACCGCCTTGCGGAAAAGCTCCGCCTTGCGATGAAGCGCGAGCTCGGCTTCCCTGGCCTGCGCTTTGGCGGAGGCAAGCGTCGCTTCGATGACCGCGATCTCTTCCGGGCGTTTCCCGAGCTTCAAGTTGGCGAGCTGTGCCTCCGCCTGGGCCAGTCTCGCTTCGGCTTGACGCACCTTGAGCGCCGCATCGCTCGTTTCGAGTTTCGCGAGTTGGCGGCCCGGTTGGACCCGGTCGCCGCGCCTGACGAGCACCGCTTCGACGCGTGCGATGTCGATCGGCGCCAGGGCGGTATATTCGCCCTCGACGAATCCGGCGAGCGCCGGTGCGGCATCGAGGGAGCAGCCCGGCAGCACTCCGGCGAGAAAGCCGATGCACCAAAAGCTCATTTCTTGCTCATCCTTCGCTCGGCTGCGATGAGGGTGTCGACGCTTTCGCTGGCGACCTTGACGATCGCCTCGATTTCCGCGTTGTCGACCTCGGTCCAGCCAAGCCTCTTGAGAGCGCCCGCCCGCGCCATCCGGTAGAACAGGATTTGCGAGATGAGCGCGAACACCTTGAGCTTGGCGCGCTCCGACTCGGGATCGGCGCCCGTGGCCGCGCCCCAGAGCGCGCAAAGGCGCTGGTGCATTGGCGCCATGACCTTGGCGTAGAGCAGTTCGAAGGCGGGTGTTGGGTCCATCTGCTCGCGCAGGACGAATCGCGCGAAATCGGCGGTTTCGGGAGTGGCCAGCATGAAACGGCCGACCTGAGCGAGGATCCGTTTGAGCTCGGCCGCCGGGGGGAGGGGCGCGTCGCCTTCAGGCGGCCGGAAGCCCTGCAACACCGTTTGCGCGATGTGCTCGGCGCAGGCGAGGTAGAGCTGATCCTTCCCTCCGAAATGATAGACGATACCGGCGATGTTCACGCCAGCCCGTCGCGCGATGTCGCGCGTGCTCGTCCCTTCGAGTCCCTTGCGGCCGAACTCGGCTATCGCCGCTTCGATAAGCTTGTGGCGGGACCCCGGCGGTGGGCGGGTCTGGCTCATTCTCAATCAATCGATTGATTGGATATATGCCAGGGTAATGTTGGACACAAGCTCGCGACGCGGCCACTCTCAACACATGGTGGTGCACAGTGTGTTCGACGTGTTGGCGGCACTCTCAGCTTTGACCATGACCTATCTGGTCAGCCGCTGGAGACTTCGCCCGGCGTTTGTATGCTTGGAAGAGGGCGGGCTCGGTTATGCCGCGGCGCTCGTCGTGGGCGCGGTCGCGGGCGGGTTCGGTCTCGGTACGCTCAATCTGTGCCTCTCGGGTTTTCCTGAGATCGGGCGGAGCATTCTGGGCGCGCTCGCGGGCGCAATCGCCGCGGTCGAACTCTACAAGGCGGTGAACGGTATTCGCGGGTCGACCGGCCTTATCTTCGTCCCGGCCTTTGCGACGAGCGTCATTGTCGGGCGCTGGGGCTGCTTCTTCTCCGGTCTCGACGACAACACGTACGGAACGGCGACGTCGCTTCCCTGGGGCCACGAC
>JBJMRA010000062.1:0-5623 GCA_045802365.1 Hyphomicrobiales bacterium
CGACTATTGATCGCGCTTCCCGTCATCCCGGCGCAAGCCGGCATACATCTCAATGGGCAGATGGCCGCACCCGGGCGCGGCAGGCTTGCACGCTATCTCCCTAGCCGTCTTCCCGGCGAAAGCCGGGATCCATTTCGCAATGTGACGGGTGTGCCATCGTCCGGGCAACCTCCGGAGGGTCGCAAAATAGCCTCGGCGTCCGCGGCTGCCGTAATTGCGCGAGTTAACTCTCTCGGTCCGATCCGCCACATATCGAGATAGGCTCCGGCTTACCCCGGAGTGACGAGGTATTTGTAAATTTTCATACTGCTCGAGAATGTGTGAATCCGATAGCGGCGAAAGTCGGGACCCATCCATCCACGTAATGGATCCCGATCGACACACGTAATTGGATCACCATGGGCCCCGGCTTTCGCCGGGGTGACAATGCTGATTCAGTAGATTGCTGGTTCAGCGGATCACCCAGTCGAGGGCGAAGCTCAGCGCGTAGTCGGCGGCGAGAAAGGCGGCGGCGATGAGCGGCGTCGTCTCGAGCCCGCGGACGGCGACATACCAGCTCAGATAACCGAGCCCGAGGAATACGACCATCGCGAGGAGGGCCATCGCTTGCCAGCCGATGAGGCCTGTCGACTGCAAGAGATGGGGCGCGGCATTGATCAGCATCGCCGGCACCGATACCCAATTGTAGGCGATGAGATAGCGCGCATAGTTCCGTTCGACTCTGAGTGCCCGGGCGAGCGCTGCGGCGATAAGCGGCCAGATCGCGAAAGCCGCGCAGAGATAGAGATAGTCTCTCCCGAAATCGAATTCGGGTGGGGGCCGCCCCTCTTCCCGCGCCGTTTCGATCGCGAACCCGTGAGCCGATATGAACAATGGCCAAGCGAGGATGGAGACGGGCAGGATCGCCAGGAATGATCGCCAGAATCCGTCGGCGGTGATGTTGAATTCCTCGAACGCACGGGGATCGTGCCTGATGAGGCGCACGCCGCCCCACACGCCGTGCGCCGCCTCCTCGAGGAGGCTCATGGAGCCTCGTCCTGGAAATATTTCTCGACGATCGAGCGATAGATGCGGGCGAGCGAGCGAATCTCCTCGACCGCTATGCGCTCGTCGACCTGATGAATGGTCGCGTTGCTCGGACCGAACTCGAGGACCGGACAATAGTTTTTCACGAAGCGCGCATCGGACGTGCCGCCGGTTGTCGAAAGCTTTGCCGACACCCCGGTTTCCTCGGCGATCGAGTCGAGCACGACGCCGAGGAACGGGCCGGGCTCGGTGATGAAGGCTTCGGCGGCCAGGCTCTCGACGACCGTGAAATTGCCGCCGAGCTCGCGCTCGACCGCCTCGCATTGTCCGACCACGAAGGCGATCAGCGACTCCGGCGTATGCTCGGTGTTGAACCTGATATTGAGCTTTGCCGTGGCCCTCGCCGGGATGACGTTGCCGGCCGGGTTGCCGACGTCGATGCTGGTGATGGCGAGCGTCGAGGGCTCGAACTGCTCATTTCCGTTGTCGAGCCGGCCGCCCGCATCATTGCCGCCATCGGGTCTCGTCGAGTTGAGCCGGTCAAGGAGCCGCACGAGCTTCGGGATCGGATTGTCGGCCTTGTGCGGATAAGCGACGTGCCCCTGCACGCCGTCGATCGAGATCGTGAAGGAGAGCGATCCCCGCCTGCCGTTTTTGATGGTATCGCCCAAAAGCCGCTCGGAGGTGGGCTCGCCAACGATGCAATGGTCGGGAACATGGCCGTGGGCGCTCATCCATTCGAGGACCTTCACCGTACCGTTCGCCGCCGGACCTTCCTCATCGGCGGTCAAGAGCAGCGACAGAGTGCCGGCGGGCGGCTCCTCGCCTCCGAACACATCGAGCGCCGCCGCGGCGAATGCGGCGACCGATCCCTTCATGTCGCTCGCACCGCGTCCATAGATGTAGCCGTCGGCCCGCTCGGCCGCGAAGGGCGGATGCGACCAGTCTTCGCTCCGGCCCGGAGGGACGACGTCGACGTGCCCCGCAAAACAGAGATGCGGTTTCGATCTGCCGATGCGAACGAACAGGTTCTGCACTTCCGGAGTTCCGGGGCTCGCGAAGGCCAGCCTATCGCACTCGAAACCTTTTTCGGCGAACAGCTTCTCAAGAAAGCCGAGCGCCCCCGCCTCATCGGGCGTGACGGAGGGGCAGCGGATCAGCGCTTCGAGAATGGGCAGCGGATCGGTCTCGAGTTGTCGAGCCATGATGATCGAGCTTAAGCCGAAACGGGCGCGCCCGGCCACAACAGCCGGGCGCAACCATGGTCCCGGATGGACTTACGGGGCCGCCAAAGGATCGGGACCGTGCTGGTTGGGGCCCGTGGTTCCCTTGAGGATACCGAGCTCGATCAGCGCCCAGATGCCGATGACGAAGATCAGGATGTTGATAATCCAGCCGAGCGCCGACTGATTGGCCATCGATACGCCGCCGGCCTGCGTGGCGGTCATGGTCAGGCCGAGGAGGCCGAAGATGATGCTGAGCACCGAGGGGGCGAGGAACACGTAGGCGTACCATGATGGCCGGTCGCGATCATTGAGGCGTTTGATCATCAGCGAGAGCCACGGGTAGACGAGGACGACGAACACGATGAGCTGCACGATGGCCACCCTCCTCACATAGGAGCTGATCGTGTCCGCGGCGAGTGTGGTTCCCTCCGGTGCGATCAAGGATATTCCGATGATCGCCGACAGGATCCACGTGAGAATGACCGCGATTACGGCGAGGATGATGGTCCCCAGCCACCATTTGGCGCGATTGATGCGCCCTTCGAAACCCGTAAACATGGACACGTTCATGATCGATCTCCTGATTGTTGCCTCGGGGTGCGGTAGGACGATCGAGCCCGCGTTCGCGCTCTGCCCCGGAATTTCGACCCCCGAATCGCTCCCTACCGCCCGTGTCCAGTATCAACTGAGTCGCAGGGTCAAGAAAGAGTCAGTCTCGGAGGAGCTCGTTGATCGCAGTCTTGGCGCGGGTCTTCTCGTCGACCCGCTTGACGATCACCGCGCAATAGAGTCCGGGGCCGGGTTCGTTGTTCGGGAAAGCCTTGCCGGGCAACGTGCCCGAGACGACGACCGAGTAGGGCGGTACCCGGCCCATGAACACCTCGCCCGTCTGGCGATCCACGATCTTGGTCGAGGCGCCGAGATAGACGCCCATGGAGAGGACTGATCCCTCGCCCACGACAACGCCTTCGACGACCTCCGAGCGCGCGCCGATGAAGCAGTTGTCCTCGATGATCGTAGGCCCGGCCTGAAGAGGCTCGAGCACCCCGCCGATGCCGGCACCGCCCGAGAGATGCACGTTCTTGCCGATCTGAGCGCAGGACCCGACCGTGACCCACGTGTCGACCATGGTCCCGCGGTCGACATAAGCGCCGAGATTGACAAAGGACGGCATCAGGATGACGCCCGGCGCGATGTAAGCGGACCGGCGTACGACGCAGTTGGGCACCGCCCGAAATCCGGCCTCCCGGAATTTCTCCCCCGTCCAGCCCTCGAACTTCGACGGCACCTTGTCCCACCACGCCGCCCCGCCCGGGCCGTTCCCGATCAGCGTCATATCGTTCAAGCGGAAGGACAGGAGCACCGCTTTCTTGAGCCACTGGTTTGTCACCCACTCGCCGTTTTGCTTCTCGGCGACGCGCGCTTCCCCACGATCCAGCATGGCGAGCGCGCGTTCGACGGCAGACCGCACCTCGCCTCCCGTTCCGGGCGTGATCTCGTCACGCCGTTCCCAGGCTTGTTCGATGATCTTCTCGATGTCGCTCATGCTTTTCCCCGCCGGTTGGCTGGCGGACCCTATCTGCGGCTTTCCCCGAGTCAATGCGGTTTGACAGGGCGAGCGCCGGCTGTGAAAAGCCCGCCCATGATCGAGTTCGAAAACTTCGTCTACCTTGACGTCTACCGCACGGGGAGCAAGCACACGATCAGGCTGCTCAGGGAGATCAGCGAGGAGCGCGAGGTCAGGAGCTGGCGGCACTCCTCGATCTCGAAAGGCGGGCCGTTCGCGACGCCGCGCGGAAAACTCGTCTTCACAACCGTTCGGAATCCGTGGGACTGGTATGTGTCGCTGTGGTCTTACGGCGCGAACAAAGTCGAAGCCATCCGCCGCTATCTCCTCGAAATCCTGCCGCGGACCGAGGTGAAGCGCCTTTACGACACGAGCAACCCGGAGGTCGCGTTTCGCGAATGGCTGAGGATCATGCATGATCCAGGCCTCGCCAACCGCTTCATGCACGAAAACTATCCCCAGTCCCGGCTGTCGCCGTTCATGGGGCTTTACACCTACCGGTTCCTGCGGGTGACGACCTGGTACCCCTACTACTTCCTCAGGCGCTGGCGCATCCGCAATGCCGCGGCCATCCGATCCTTTCATGCACGCCGAAAAGCCTACGGAACAGCGCTCCGCAGCGAGCGGCTCGCCGACGATCTCGTGGATTTCATCGGGCGCAACGCCGATCGCTGCCGGTTCAAGCCGAATGCCGCCGACATCATTCGCGGCGCCGATCCGGATCGCATCAACGCCTCCTCTCGTCCGCTCACGGACTATCGACAGTATTACGATGAGCCCTCGCGCGCCCTCGTTGAGGCGCGCGATTCGTTCTTCATCGAGGAGTTCGGCTACCGCTTTTGAGCGACGTCCGTCAGAAAGCGCGCGAGGTCGTCGGTCACGTGATCGACATGCGAGCGGTCTCGGTCGAGGCCATTGAGGTGCGCGGCATCGAGGTTGTCGGGCGAGGTGACGAGCACGGTCGTCATCCCGAGCTCGTGCGGGGCCGCGAGATTGCGCGCGATATCCTCGAACATGGCGGAGGTCTTGGGCTCGACCCCGGTCCGCGCGATGAACTTGCGATAAGGGCCGATGTCGGGCTTGGGGATGTATTCCGAATGCACGATGTCGACGATATCCCCGAAATGATGCGTGACGCCGAGCCGCTCGAGGACCTTGCCCGCATGCCGGACGGTGCCGTTGGTGAAGACGAGCTTGCGGCCGGGGAGCGCGTGGAGCGCCCGGTCGAGATCGGGATTCGAGCAGACCGGCGTGTGATCGATATCGTGGACGTAGTCGAGGAATTCGTCCGGATTGACGCCATGCTCTGTCATCAGCCCACGGAGGGTCGTGCCGTATCTGTAGAAAAATCCCTTCTGGATGCGGCGCGCTTCCAAGGGATCGACATCGAGCAGGCGCGCGACGAACTCGCAGATGCGCTTGTCGATCTGGTCAAACAGCCGGCAGCTCGCCGGATAGAGCGTGTTGTCGAGGTCGAAGATCCAAGTATCGACGTGGCCGAAGCCGTTCTTCATGCGCCCGATCTCGAAACGCGAGTGCCGACCCCATGCGGCGTGAAGAGCTCGAGAAGCACGCTGTGGGGGACGCGTCCGTCGAGGATGATCACTCCTTCAACGCCCGATTCGACCACAGCGGCGCAGCTTTCGACTTTGGGGATCATGCCGCCCGAGATCGTTCCTTCTGCAATGAGGCGCGGGATCTCGGCGAGGGTGAGCTCGGAGATGAGCTCCTTCTTATTGTCGAGCACGCCCGAGACGTCGGTGAGGAGGAGGAGGCGCTTGGCGTTGAGCGCGGTGGCGATGGC
>JBJMRA010000063.1:0-11739 GCA_045802365.1 Hyphomicrobiales bacterium
AGCCTGCTGGCGGCGATCGGCGGCATCATCGAACGGCACATGATCGACACGGGCTTCCTCCAACCGAAGACGGCAGTAAATCTCGGCCTCCGCGCGAAGGCGGTTGGCGAAAACACCGTGCCGGCGCAGTGCCCGCGCTGCGGGGAGGCTGCACTCGTTTTCCAGGAAGGCTGCGCGACGTGCCTCAACTGCGGCTATTCGAAGTGCAGCTGACGCGTCAATCCACCGGGACGAGCGCCAGCGCCGCCGCCAGCTGTTCGAGGGGCCGATCCCGGATTCCGAGTTGCCGCAGGTGAGCGACCGTATTCAGCACGTAGTCGCGGCAGGAGCCCGATTGCCCGTGGCCCTGAAGCACGTGCCGCATCTGCGTCTCGTGATCGAGGCGTCCGGCATATTGCGGGTGTGACCGGTCGACCGCGAAGGCGAGCGCCGGGAATGACACGGACTCTTCGGAGATCGATCTGACGGACGGCGTGAGCTCGCGGTACATCATGGTGACCTGCTCGCGCGCCCTGAGATAGGCGAGGGTTTGCTCCCAATCTTCCGGCGCGACCCGGAACGCCACGCCATGGCAAGCGCCGCCGCGATCGAGCCCGAGCACGAGCCCCGGCCGCTCTGGCGTGCCGCGATACATGTAAGAATAGAGGCAGAGGCTGCGATGGAAGCCGTGCACCACCGCCTGTTTCTTCTCGACGAACCGAAATCCCGGATTCCAGATCAGCGAACCGTAGCCAAACACCCAATGGTCGTGCGAAGCCATCCCCGGCAAGGATAGCGAAGGAGGGTTTTGCCGGAAATGGTCGCAGCGCGAAGGAGGCCCTGGCGCATGTTGGCGCCGCTCGCGACGGTTCTCGTCCTCACCGTCCTATGGTGCGTCTATTGGGTGATAGCCTCGGCGGCGGTGAGGACGGCCTATGCGGAGGGCGTGCGCCGCCTCTCCTCGGACGGAATCTCGATCACCTGCCGCGAAACCCGGTGGGGCGGCTTCCCCTTCAGGGTGGAACACGACTGCAGCGCGCCCAAGGTGACCATCACGCGGGGCAGCGAGCCCGTCGTCATCAGCGCCGCGGATGCGCTCGTCGTCGTCCAGATCTGGGATCCCCGCCACGCGGTCGCCCTTCTCGATGGCCCGACCGAGTTCTCGGGCCCGGGGCCGGAAGAGATCCGCCATGGCCGCGCGCTTGCCAGCCTCAAGATGTCGCTCGACCGCACATGGCAGGCCTCCGTCGAGGTGCCGAACGTCATCGTCGAGCCGATCGCCAAGGCCCAGCGCATTCTGCTCCATGCGAGGGATAGGGGCGGCGACACCGTCGATGTCGCGATGAGCGCCGCGGCCCTTGAGCTCCGCCTTTCGGGTGGCGCCCGGTTGCCGCTCGCGGCCGTGGCGGTATCGGCCTCGCTGCCCCGCGACGCGCTCGAGCACGACATCGCCCACTACCTCGCGAGGACCGGACGCGAGATCGTCATCGACAGTGTTTCGGCCGAGCAGGGGGACCTCAAGATCACGGGCTCGGGGAAGATCGGGATTGATGCCGAGGGCTACCTCGAGGGCCGCATCGCGATCAGCACGAGCCGGATCGACCTTCTCCTCGATCTGATCGGGCCCATCGCCAGGCTCAAGCCCGAAGATGTGCGCGCCGCCAAGACGTTCCTTGGCCTTCTTCAAACCGGGTCTGGCTCGAGCGGGACAACCATCGATGTGATCGCAAAGGATCGCAAGCTCTATCTCGGTCCGTTCAAGATCGCCAATCTCGAGCCGCTCTTCTGATCAGGACTCGGACGCGCGCCGGCCGAAGTCGGGAGCCGCCGTCTCCTGCCCGGCAGCGATGATGCTGCGCCTGATGTCGCGCGAGCGCGTGAACACGTTGAACAGCGCCTCGCCGTCGCTCCAGCGGATGGCGCGCTGAAGAGCGGAGAGATCCTCCGAAAAGCGACCGAGCATCTCGAGCACCGCCTCCTTGTTGTTGAGGAAGACGTCGCGCCACATGATGGGATCCGACGCGGCGATGCGGGTGAAATCGCGAAACCCACCCGCCGAGAATTTGATGACCTCGGAGTTGGTGACTTCCTCCACATCGGCAGCCGTGGCGACGATGTTGTAGGCGATGAGGTGGGGCAGGTGGCTGGTGATCGCGAGCACGATATCGTGGTGCTCGGGCGTCATGATCTCGACATTGGAGCCGCAGGCCCGCCAGAAGCGTGCGAGCTTGTCGACAGCATCGGGCGCACTTACCGGGGTCGGGGTCAGAATGCACCAGCGGTTTGTGAAGAGCTCCGCGAAGCCGGAATCGGGACCGGATTGCTCGGTGCCTGCCACGGGATGCCCCGGGATGAAATGCACGCCTTCCGGCACATGCGGGGCGACATCGCGCACGATCGCCGACTTGACCGAGCCAACGTCGGTCACGATGGCTCCGGGCTTGAGCGAAGGCGCGATGTCGCGCGCGACCTCTCCGCAAGCGCCGACCGGGATGCAGAGAAAGACGAGGTCGGCATCGGCCGCAGCGTCGGCCGGCCTGTCGTGGATGGTGTCGGCGAGGCCGAGTTCGGATGCCCTCTTCCGCGTCTCGGCGCTGCGCGCATGACCGGCGATGTGCCGGGCGAGCTTCTCGCGCCGCATGACATGGCTCAGGGACGAACCGATGAGACCGAGCCCGATCAGCGCAACGCGCTCGAACATCGGAGCGCTCACATCATGAACTCCCGAAGCGCCGCCACGAAGGCGCGATTGGCCTCTTCTGTTCCGACCGTCATGCGCAAGGCATTGGGCAGACCGTAGGCTTCCATTCGTCTCAGGATGAGCCCGCGGCTCGTTAGGAACCGATCGGCGGCGGCCGCCGACCGCTCGCCGCCGGGGAAATGAATGAGCAGAAAGTTGCCCACACTTGGCGTCACCTTTGGCCCGAGCGCCTCGATCCTTTCCGCAAGCCACGGAAGCCATTCGTCGTTGTACGCGAGCGCGCGATCGACATGCGGCTGGTCCTCGAGCGCGGCGACACCGGCAGCGAGCGCCGGTGCTGTGACGTTGAATGGCCCGCGGATGCGGTTCAGCACGTCCGCGACATGCGCCGGGCAGTAGGCCCAGCCGAGCCTCAATCCCGCGAGGCCGTACATCTTCGAAAAGGTGCGCGTCATCACGATATTTTCGAAAGTCGAGACGAGCTCGATCCCGGCCTCGTAGTCGTTGCGCCGGACATATTCCGCGTAGGCGGCGTCGAGGACGAGCAGGCAGTTCTTCGGAATACCGGCGTGGAGTCGCCGTACTTCGCTCGACGGCAGATAGGTCCCGGTCGGATTATTCGGGTTGGCGAGAAAAACGATCCGCGTACGCTCGCTCGTGAGCGCAAGCATTGCATCGACGCTCGCGCGGTGGTCCGATTCGGGGGCCACCTGTGCTCTGGCGCCATTGGCGTTGATGACGATCGGATAGACGAGGAAGCCAAACTGCGAATGGATCGCCTCATCGCCAGGCCCCAGAAAGGCATGGGCAATCAGCTGGAGCAGTTCGTCCGAGCCCGCACCGCAGACGATGTGGTGCGGATTGAGTCCATAGCGCCGGCCGAGCGCCTCGCGTAGCGTCGATGCCGACCCGTCCGGATAAAGCTCGAGTGAATCCGCCAAAGCGGCAAAGGCTGCCTTCGCCTTGGGGCTAGCGCCGAGCGCCGATTCGTTCGAGGAGAGCTTATAGACTTTGGCGCCGTTTGCCCCGCTTTTGCCCGGCACGTAAGGCGCAATGTCCAGTATCCCCGGACGCGGCTGCGGCCGGGCTCCAGGCGCAATCGAATTCATGACCTCACCACGATCGGGCTCGGGTAGCGTCCGACTACCGTATGCGCAATCCCGGATCGGCCGAGCTCCGCGTCGGGCAAAAATCCCGCGAGGCACAAGAGTGTCTTCTCCCCGGCGTCCAACTGCCATTTGGCCCTTAAATGAGACCATGCCGATGGTGGGCTTTGCGCGACGATCAGGGTCTCATCATCGCCTGATGGTTCGGCGGGGGCCTGACTCCAGATCAGAACGCGCGGCGGCCTGCCGCGCGAGAGGAAGGGAAGGGAGCCGATCACCAATGCCGATCCTGCCGCGCCATGAAGGAACGGCGAGACCCAGTGACTTTCGAGTGCCACCGCGGCAATGTCTCCCGCTTTCTCCTTCACGGCACTGAGCGCGGCATATTCGTCCGGGTGGGCGACGAGCTCGGCCGAGGCGAAATACTCGCAGACCAGAAGTTTGTGGCCGGCCGATGCGATAAGGCTCCCCGGAGCGTGCACGTGCACGGCGGCCTGGCGCTGGGTCGCGGCCGAAATCAGACTCCGCCAAATCCGCAGGCACAAGTCTTGCGGCACCTCGGTTCCCGCCTCCTCCATGATACGCCGGATGACGATTGCTTCGCGCGCGGGACGCAAGGGCGAGGACGTGCCGGTATCGGACTTGAGCGCGCGAACCCGGTCGACGAGCGCCAAGCGCTTGGCGATCAATTCGAGTATGCCGCTGTCGACCCGGTCGATCTCGTGGCGGGCGTCTTCGAGCGTGCGCGGTTCAGCGATCGGGGACCGCATGGATGTCCTTGTTCTATCGTGGGGCGCAGAGATGGGTGAGGCCGCGCCCCTTTCATATGACGCAGCGCGGCAAAATTCAAAGCGGATTGCCGGGCTTGGCCTGAAAGGGTGTCGCGAGCGCCGGCTTGAGCTTCGGCACTGCCCTGCGCGCGCGCCGGCCGCTCGACAGTGCATAGACCTGCTTCATGGCCTCGACGATGATGACGCCGGAAAAGGCAGGCGAAACCCAAAGGCCGATCCGTTCCCAAGCGGGCGCCGAGGTTATGACAAGGCTGCGTTCGAAGGGCGGCATAAAGAGCGCCTGCGACCAGCGGGAAGGCGCGAACCGCGCCTCGCGCAACAGAGCGTGGAGCTGCGGCCGCGAGTAGGGCTGGCCATAGCCGAAGGGCGTCGTGTCGAACCGCGCCCACATCCCGCGGCGGTTCGGCACCACCAGCAAGAGACGGCCTTGCGGGCGCAGCACGCGCCAGATCTCGCACAACATCTCGCCCGGGTCATCGGCGAGCTCGAGCCCATGGATTACGAAAACGAAGTCGACCGTGCTCTCGAGGAAAGGCAGGGCATATTCGTCGACGAGCGCCGCGCTGTTCGGCCGCTCTTCCGGCCAAGGGCAAACGCCCGAGCGCGCCATCATGAGGGCGAAAGTCGGCCGAACGCCGTCATGCATGTGCTCGAGATAGGGCATCGCGAACCCGAGCCCGACGACCGTCCCGGCGACCGCGTTTAACGGGCCGCCGATCCGGTGCGCGATCATCCGCCGGGTGGCGGCGCCAATCCTCGTCCCGTAGAATTCCTTAAGATCGACGATGTCCATGACGGAAAGATAGGCTTTCGCCTTTGAGCCGTCACGCGTCCCGCTCGGAAAGGAAGGTTCGAATGGCTGCTCTCGAGGTACATCAATTCATCTGCAGAGAGGACAATTACGGCGTCCTCCTTCACGATTGGGCATCGGGCGCAACCGCGAGCATCGATGCTCCCGATGCCGATGCGATCGAGACTGCGCTCTCCGGCCACGGCTGGCGGCTGACCCACATCTTCACCACGCACCATCATGCCGATCATGTCGAGGGTAATCTGCCGCTGAAAGAGCGCTTCGGGTGCCGGATTACTGGGCCGGCGCACGAGTCGGCGCCCATTCCCGGCATCGACACCAAGGTCGCCGGGGGCGAGGGTTTCGACTTCGCCGGCCGCGAGGTGCGCGTCATCGACACGCCCGGGCATACCGCGGGCCACATCAGCTATCACCTGCCGCAGGAGCACCTCGCCTTCGTGGCGGACACCCTCTTTGCGCTCGGCTGCGGGCGGGTGATCGAGGGAACCATGGAGATGATGTGGCAATCGCTCGACAAGCTGCGCAAGCTTCCTGCGGAAACGAAAGTCCATGTCGGTCACGAATACACCGAAGCCAATGCCCGCTTCGCGCTGACGATCGAGCCCGACAACCGCGCTTTAACCGGGCGCGCCGAGCGCGTCTTCGCGGCGCGCAAGCGAGGTGAGATGACACTTCCGACCACCATCGGCGAAGAGCTCGAGACTAACCCATTCCTGAGGCCGGACAGCCGCGCGATCCGGGCTCGCCTCGATATGAAGGACAAGACCGACGCCGAGGTGTTCGGCGAGATCCGGAGGCGCAAGGACAATTTCAGGTGAAACCGGCCGAGATCGTGGGGCTGCTCGGCCTCGAGCCTCATCCGGAGGGCGGCCGGTATCGCCAGACTTGGCGCGCCGCGGCCATTTCTGGAGAGCGGGCGAGCGGCACTGCCATCTATTACCTCCTCGAAGCCGGAGAGGTGAGCCGATGGCATCGCATCGATGCCGATGAGATCTGGCATTGGTACGCGGGTCACCCGCTCAAGTTGACGATCTCGACCGGGGGCGAGCGCAAGCCGTTCGTCCTCGGACCCGATCTCGCCAAGGGAGAGCGGCCGCAGATCCTGGTCCCCAAGCTCCACTGGCAGATGGCTGAGCCTCTGGGCGCCTGGACACTCGCCGGCTGCACCGTCTCGCCCGGGTTCGTCTTCGAAGGCTTCGAGCTTGCGGACTCGGCTCAGATTTTTTGATTGTAAGCACCGATCTCGGGAAAGCGCGACAGCGTCGTGTCGATGTCCTGGAACATGGCGCGCATCATCTCTTCCGAGGCGGGACTTTCGCACACGATCACGAGTTCGGGCTTATTCGAGGAGGCGCGCACGAGCCCCCAGGTGCCGTCCTCGAGCGTGATCCTGACGCCATTGACGGTCGAAAGCGACGCTATGGTCTGGCCGGCCACCGGCTCGCGGCGGCACTGTCGGAACTCGTAAATCTCTGTCACGCGCTCGACGATGCCGTACTTGGCCTCATCCGCGCAATGCGGCGACATCGTGGGTGTGCTCCAGGTTCGGGGAAGGCTGCGGACCAGATCGGCCATCGGCTTCCCCGCTCGGTCGAGCATGCGGCAGATGGCGACACCCGAAACGAGGCCATCATCGTAGCCTCGGCCGATCGGCGGCCCGAAAAAGTAGTGCCCGGACTTCTCGAAACCTGCCGCGGCGCCCGTCTCGTGTACGCGGCGCTTCATATAGGAATGTCCGGTCTTCCAGTACTCGACCTTGGCTCCCGCCGCGCTAAGCACGGGATCGATCTCGAACAGGCTCGTCGACTTGACATCGACGACGAAGGAGGCGCCCGGGCGGGAGGAGACGATGTCTCGGGCGATGAGCACGCCGACCTTGTCGGCGAACACGGCGTTGCCCTCGTTGTCGACGACGCCGCAGCGGTCGCCGTCGCCGTCGAAGCCGAGCGCCAGATCGGCGCCCGAGTGCCTTACCTCTTCGGACATCGCGGCCAGCATTTTCACGTCCTCGGGATTGGGATTGTAGCGCGGGAACGAATGGTCGGGCGTGCAGTCGAGCGGCACCACCTCGCAGCCGATCCGGCTCAACACCTCGGGCGCGAAGGCGCCCGCCGTGCCGTTGCCGCAAGCGCATACGACCTTGATCGGCCGGGCGAGCTTCGGTCCTCGGGCGACGTCGGCCATGAAGCGCTCGGACATATCCGTGACCTCGACGAGCCGGCCGCCGCCGCGCGATTTCGCCTTGCCATTGAGGGTGATGTCCTTCAGCGCCGCCATCTCTTCGGGCCCGAGCGTCACGGGTGGCGACAGGCCGAGCTTGAAGCCGGTCCAGCCGTTCTCGTTGTGGCTCGCGGTGACCATGGCGACGGCGGGAACATCGAGCGCGAACTGCGCGAAATATGCCATCGGCGAGAGCGCCAGCCCGATGTCGTGAACCGTCAAGCCGGCATCCATAAGCCCGACGATCAGCGCTTGCTTCACCGCGCCCGAATAGGCGCGGAAATCGTGGCCGGTGACGACCTCGGGGCGCCCGCCCCGCTCATGGACGAGCGTGCCGAAAGCGCGGCCGACCTTCCGGATGCCGTTGAGATTGAGCTCCGGCCCGAACAGCCAGCGCGCGTCATACTCCCGGAACCCCGTCGGCTTGACGAGCGCAAGACGCTCGTATTCGACCGTGCCGGGCGCAATCGAAACGGAAAGAAGGCTCATGAGCGGCTCTTCAAGGCACCGTTCCCTGACGCTCCTTTGCGTTCCGATGCAAGTCCGCTGACGAGCTCGGGGCGGGTGGCCCTGAGCTTCTGCACCACCGTCTTGAGCGCGCCCGCGCTGTCGAGGGGCCCGACGAACACGACATCGGGGGTCGACACGACGACGAGATCGGAAACTCCGACGAGAGCCGCGACCCGGCCGTCCTCGACGTGGGCGAAACAATTCTTCGCATCGACGAAGATCGCATTGTCGCGCACGGTGTTCGCATGCTCGTCGCGGGGGCTCAGCGCATGAATCTCGGCCCAGGTTCCGACGTCGCTCCAGGTGACGCCCCGAAGCTCGCGCACGCACACCCGCGACGTCTTTTCGAGGATCGCATAATCGAGCGAGATCGCCGGACAGGATTCGAGCGGCGCCCGCGCCAGGCGGACGAAATCCTCATCCTTGCGGGCCTCGTTGACCGCCTCTTCGGCCTTGGTGAGGATATCGGGGCGGTGCTCGCGGAATTCGGCGAGGAGCGTCGCGGCCCGGCTCAGCACGAGCCCGCAGTTCCAAAAGTATTCGCCGGTCTCGATGTAGCGCGCCGCCTCTTCCGGAGAAGGCTTCTCGACGAAAGCCTTGACGGCATAAGCGCCGGGCCGCTCCTCGGCCGCGCGCCGGATGTAGCCGAACGCGGGCGAGGGCCAGCGTGGCTTGATGCCGAAGATGACGATGTGGCCCGCTTTCGCGGCCGGCAGGGCAGCCGCGATCTCGGCCGCGTAGCGAGAGGCGGGCGAGATGTGGTGGTCGGCCGGCATGACCAGCATGACGGCATCCGGGTTCTGCCGTTCGAGCCAGAGCGCCGCCATGGCGACGGCGGCGGCCGTATCGCGGGCGACGGGCTCGGTGATGAGAGCGGCGAGCTTGACCCCGGCTTCGAGCGCCTGATCGGCTAACAGAAAGCGATGGCTTTCGTTGGTGATGACGGTGGGCGGCGCGACGCCCACGACGCCATGGAGCCTCAGAAGCGTTTCCTGGAACGACGAGCGCTCGCCCAGAAGCTTGAGCAGCTGCTTCGGCATCGAGTCCCGCGAGGCCGGCCACAAGCGTGTGCCGAACCCCCCGCTCAGGATGACCGGATGAAGATCACTCAACGGAAACCCACTCCCCTGATCCGTTTGGCCGGTTATCGCACATGTTCGATCGAAGCCGCCAGACGGATGTGGCCTTGATGTCCGAGTCCTCGAGCTCGCGGGTGACCGGCACCCAATATTCGGCAATTCGGACGAGCCTGTCCTTGGGCAGGTAGCTGCGGCCGGGATCGCCGATCAGCACCGCACTGCCGCGACTGGCGGCGGTATCGAGCCAGTCGAAGGTGCGGCTGGCGAGGGTTTTCTCGTAGAAGAAGTCGCCGACGAGGATGGCGCCGCAGGCCGGGGGCGGAGCCCTCAGGAGATCATCTGCCCAGATCTCGACCGCAACGCCGTTCAACGCGGCGTTGAGCGCGATCGCCTCGCGCGCGAAAGCATCAATGTCGGCGGCGAGCACCCTCAAGGCGCCGGAGCGCGCGGCGGCGATGGCAACGAGACCCGACCCCGACGCTAGATCGAGTACGTCGAGCCCGCTCACGATGTTCGGATGGTCGAGAACGTAGCGGGCAAGCGCCTGGCCGCCCGCCCAGGCGAAGGCCCAGAAGGGAGGCGCCAGACCGATCTCGCCCAGCTCCTCCTCCGTCTTGTGCCAAAGCGGCACCGTTTCGCTCGCGAGATGGAGATTGATCTCGGGAACGAGTGGCGGCGAGAGAACCTGCGTATGGCGGCGGATGAACTCCGCGCTCACTGGGCTCGGCCGAGCCCCAGCACGATCGCCCACTCTTCCGCCGTGACGGGTTGCACGGAGAGCCTGGCGTTTTTGACGAGTACCATGTCTTTGAGCCGCTTGTCCGCTTTGCATTGCTCAAGAGTGACCGGTTTGGGCAGATCGCGAACCGCGCGAATGTCGACGCACTGCCATGGTCCGCCCTTGGCGGTCGAGTCGGGATGCGCCGGCCTGATCACCTCGACGATGCCGACGATCTCCTTGCCCTCGCCCGAATGATAGAAGAAGCCCTGATCTCCCACCTCCATCACCTGCATGTTCTTGCGCGCCTGGAAATTCCGGACACCTGTCCATTCTTCTCCGGCCTCGCCCTTGGCCTTCTGCTGCTCCCATGACCAACTCGAGGGCTCGGACTTGAAGAGCCAATATTGCATTAGGCGGCCTCGGGGTTCTTGAGCGTCCACTTCCATCCGCGGATCTCGACCGAGCGGAACAAACCCGCCTTCGCGTAGGGGTCGCTGTCGGCGATCCGGCCGGCTTCGGCCCGGTCTTCGGCCTCGACGATCACGAGCGAACCCATCGGCTTGCCCTCCTCGTCGGTGAACGGGCCCGCCGCCTTGAGGGCCATGCCAAGGCCCTCGAGATAGGCGATATGGGCCGGCCGGACCATCTGGCGAAGCTCGCCTGAGTCGGGCTTGTCGGTGCAAATCAAGGCGTAGAGCATGAATCCCTCATTCCGATCGAAGCGGCCGCCCGAGGAGATCGGCCATCTGTTCGGCCGGACTCGACCGGCCGGTGAGAATGGCCTCGACCGCCGTCGCGATCGGCGCCTCGGTCCGATGCGCGCGAGCGAGGCCGACGATGACCGGAGCCGTTGGGACGCCCTCGCATACCCCACGGCTCGACGCAAGGGCATCGGCAAGGGAGCGTCCTTCTCCGAGCGCGAAGCCCAGGCTGAAGTTCCTCGATCGAGCACTCATGGCGGTGAGGATGAGATCGCCAAGGCAGGAGAGCCCGTTCAAGGTCTCGGGCGAGACGCCGAGCGCGTGTCCGAGGCGCGCGAGCTCCGCCGCTGCACGGGTGATGAGAGCCGCGCGGGCGCTGTCGCCGAGCCGCATTCCTGCCGCCATCCCGCAGGCGATCGCGAGCACGTTCTTGGCGGCGCCGCCGAACTGGACGCCGGCGACATCGGCGTTGAAATAGGTGCGAAAGCTCGCGGTCGAGAGAGCATTCCCGAGATCCGCCGCCACCCCCACGGTCGGGCCCGCCAGCACGGCGGCAGCCGGGAGCTCGCGCGCGACATCCTCGGCAAAGGTCGGGCCCGACAGAATGAACGCCATGACGCCCAGCGTGTCGGACGCCACAGCCGACATCGGCACGCTTGTGCCACGCTCGTACCCTTTGGCGGCGATAATCAATCTCGCTTCGGCCGGGATGTAAGGCACGCAATGGGTCAGCACCTCGCGCATAGCCGAGGTCGGGACCGCAGCGATGAAAGCCTCGGCGCCCGCGAGCTGGGCCGGGTCGGTGACCGCCTCGATTCCCATGTGCAGCGAGATGCCGGGGAGCCGCCGTGGATTTTCGTGGAGCCGGTTGATGGCGGATGCGGTTTCGGCATCCCGCATCCACTGGACAACGATCCGGTCCGGCCGGGCGGAGAGGGCGGCGAGCGCCGTTGCCCAGGCGCCGCCGCCGATAACGCCGATCCGTTCGAGCCTCATGCCTTGATGCCGGCGCCGGGCGCCTGAGGCGCGCCCGGATCGAGCGGCCAGCGCGCCCTGGCGGGGGCGGCAAGATCGTCGACAAGTCCCTTGGCGAGCCGCTCGGCGCCCGCCCATGCGACCA
>JBJMRA010000064.1:0-12145 GCA_045802365.1 Hyphomicrobiales bacterium
CGGTGAGCGCGATCGGCTCGGGCTTGCCGCCCACATGCATGTTCGAGCGGTTCTCGTCGATCGCCGGCACTCGATTGATGGCGCCCGTCGGGATGCCGTCGACCAATATTATGCGCTTGTCCCCTTTCCTCACCTCCGGAAGATAACGCTGCGCGATGAAGGGTTCGCGGAAGCTTTGCTGGAAGAGCTCGACCAGCGAGGCGAAGTTCTGGTCATCCTCGGCGAGGCGGAACACGCCCGCCCCGCCATTGCCGTAGAGCGGCTTCAAGATGATGTGGCTGTGCTCCTTGCGGAACCGAGAAAGCTCTCGCGCGTCCCGCGTGATGAGGGTCGGCGGCATCAGGTCGACGAACTTGGTGACGTAGAGTTTTTCCGGGGCGTTGCGCACCTCGGCCGGATCGTTGACGACGAGCGTCCGCGGATGAATCTGCTCGAGGAGATGGGTTGCCGTGATGTAGTTCATGTCGAAGGGCGGGTCCTGGCGCATGAGCACGACGTCGAACGTCCCGAGCTCGACCCGCTCCTCTTCGCCGGCCGTGAAGTGATGGCCCTTCTCGTCGCGCACCCTGACCGGCTGCCCGCGCGCCCAGAGCCGGCCGCCTTCGAGGGCGAGCGTACGCGTCTGGTAGTAGAAGAGTTCGTGCCCGCGCGCTTGAGCCTCGAGCAAGAGCGCGAACGTCGAGTCGCCGGCGATCGAGATGCTCTCGATCGGGTCCATCTGCACGGCCACGCGAAGCGTCATCGAAAGCTCTCGTCTGCGCTGAAGGCGTTCTCGATGTGGCGCGGCCAGTGGTAGGGCGAGACCGCCACGATGTCAAAACGGCACACGCCGCGGGCAGCGACGGGATCGCGCGCCATCCAGAGGCTGGCGGCGGCCGAGATGCGCCTCGCCTGCCGGGGCGCCACCGCTTCGACGGCGAGATCGTAGGAGGCACGGTTCTTCACTTCCACGAACGCCGTCACCTCGCCCCGGCGCACGATGAGGTCGACCTCACCCGGGCCCGTCTTGAAGCGGCGCGCGATGAGCCGGTAGCCCTTGAGCGACAGCGCCAGGATGGCGAGCCGCTCGGCCCAGCGCCCGCGCCGCTCGGCGGCGCGCCGCTCACGCGTCCGCCGGTCCTTCTCTGAGAGCGAGGAGTCTCGCATAGAGGTCCTTCTTGGGCAGCCGGTACCGCTTCGCAACCGCGAGCGCGGCTTTCGCGGCGGACATGTTGGCCGCGGCCTCGATGAGCGCGCGGTCTACTTCGATCGTATCGGCCTCCGGCGGAAACTCGGCCGGCGGTCCGACGAGGAGCGTGATCTCTCCCTTGAGGGAGCCGCGCGCGGCGATTGCGGCCGCGACATCGCTCAGCTTGCCGCGCAGCGTCTCCTCGTGCAGTTTCGTCAGCTCACGGAGCACCACGACCTCGCGGCCGCCGAGCTCGGCGGCGATCGCCTCGAGAGCTCCCTCAATACGTCTTGCGCTCTCGAAGAAGATGAGCGTCGCCCGGACATCCTTGAGCTCGGACAAAATCGCGTGGCGTTGGCCCGCCTTTTCGGGAAGAAAACCCGCAAACAGGAACCGGTCTGAGGGGAGACCCGACGTGGCGAGAGCCGCGAGTGCGGCGGAAGGGCCGGGCACCGCCTCGACCCGCACGTCTTCAGCAATGGCATCCCGGACGAGCTTGTATCCCGGATCGGAGACGAGCGGCGTGCCGGCGTCGCTCACGAGCGCCATCGCCGCGCCGGCCTTGAGCGCGGCAATGATCCGGGGTCGCACTTTCGCCGCATTGTGATCATGATAGGGCGAGAGTCTCGTCGCTATGCCATAGCGGGTGGTGAGCTTGGCGGTGACGCGGGTGTCCTCGCACAGGATTTCATCGGCGGCGGCAAGCGTCGCAAGAGCCCTCAGTGTGATGTCGCGCAAGTTGCCGATCGGCGTTGCGGTGACATAGAGACCGGGACCGGGCTTTTCAGCCTCGAACACCTGGCCGTCTATGGTATAGCGCGAGCGGGGCGGCATTGGGAACGAAGGGGAATGATCGAGCGAAGCTTTAGCCCTCGACTAGAGGGATGGGAATGGCGCTTCGTTCTATTGGGCCTGATCGCCCTATTTCTTGCCGGCTGTTCCGGGGCCAACCTCGGCGGCCTTTTCAAGGACTCGAGCGAGAGTGAGCAGGTTCCCAAGATCCCGGCCGGAGGAAAGAAGGTCGCGCTCCTGCTTCCGCTGACCGCATCGGGCGAGACGCAGAAGATCGCCTCCGCCATGAAGCAGGCGGCCGAGCTCGCGCTCGTCGATTCCGGCAACGCCGGCATCACTCTCATCACCAAAGACACCGGAGGCACGCCCAACGGGGCCGCTAGTGCCGCTGAAGCCGCGCTCAACGAGGGCGCAGAGCTCATCCTCGGCCCGCTGCTCTCGACCGAAGTGCAGGCGGTGAAACCGGTTGCCGAGGCCAAGAGCGTGAGCGTGGTCGCGTTCTCATCGGCAAGCGCGGTCGCCGGACAAGGCACCTATCTCCTGAGCTTCCTTCCCGAGGAGGAGGTCACGGCGATCGTTCGCTACGCCGCCGCGCAAGGCCACCGCCGGATCGCGGTTCTCCTGCCCAAAACGCAATATGGCACGAATGTGGAGCAGGCGCTCATGCGAGCCGCCCGCGCCTCAGGCTCGGTCATCGCTGCGGCGGAGCGCTATTCGCGCGATCAGATCAACGAGGGCGAGCCCGCAAAGAAGATGGCCGCGACCATCGCCGACAAGGCGAACGGGATAGACGCGCTGCTTCTCCCCGAAGGCGGCGAGCAGCTGCGCGCGCTCGGCATTGTTCTGACGCAGAACGGCGTCGATCCGCATGCGGTGAAGATCCTGGGCACGGGTTTGTGGGATGACAAGCTGACGCCGAGCACCCCCATCGCGCAAGGCGGCGATTATGCCGGAGTCGCGCCGGCCCTCGTCCAGCGCTTCGAGGGACGATACTCTTCGAGCTATGGATCGAAGCCGCCGCGCATCGCGAGCCTCGCCTATGACGGGGTGAGCCTCGCGATCGGGCTTGCCAAACGCGGCGGCTTTACCGTCGCGGCGATTACCACGTCCGATGGCTTCCAAGGGCAGAACGGGTTGTTCCGCTTCCGCCCCGACGGTCTCATCGAGCGCGGGCTTTCGATTTTGGAGATGACGTCGTCCGGACCGAAAGTGGTGGAAGAGGCTCCCGCCCGGTTCACGGCCGGGTTCTGAGCCTCCTCAGGCGGCGAGTTCGCCGATGAGCGCGTTGAGCACACGGCGCCCCGCCGGCGTGGCGGCGAGCCGGTCGCCCATTCGTTCGATCAAACCGAGCTCTCCCAGGCGCGCCAATTTGCGCTCGTCGAACGAACGCCCAACAAAACCGGCATGGCGGGAGAGGCTGATGCCCTCGGCGACCCGGAGGCCCATCAACAGGTATTCCGAAGCCTGCTCTTCGGCGGACACGGGCGAATCCTCGATCCTCCCGGTGCCCCGCTCCAGCACCATCGAGCGCCAACGTTCCGGATTGGCCTCCATGACGATCGCGCGACGTCCGTCTGGCACGATGATGCGGCTGTGAGCGCCGGGTCCAACGCCCGCATATTCGCCGTATCGCCAGTAGAGAAGATTGTGCCGCGACTCATGGCCTGGCGCGGCGTGGTTGGAGATCTCATATGCGCTAAGGCCGGCTTTCCCCGTCAGGTCCTGGGTAATGTCGAAAAGGCGCGCCGCGTCTTCTTCGTCAGGCACCAGGAGGCGCCCGCTCTCGTGAAGATCGGCGAAACGAGTGCCGGGCTCGATCGTGAGTTGATAGAGCGACATGTGGCCCTGCTGCTCGCCGAGAGCGCGTTCGAGCTCCGCTGTCCACGCTGCCGCGCTCTGTCCGGGGCGCGCATAGATGAGATCGAACGAGACGCGCGGGAAGACGCGCGCCGCCAGTCGGAAGGCGGAGAGGGCCTCTTCCGCGCTGTGACGGCGGCCCAAGGCCGCGAGATCGGTATCATTGAGCGCCTGAACGCCGACGGAAACCCTGTTCACGCCCGCCGTCCGGTAGCCCGCGAAGTTCTCCGCTTCGACGCTGGTCGGATTGGCCTCGAGCGTCACCTCGAGATCCGGCGCGGTGCTCCAGGATCGCGCGACCGCCTCGATCACGCGACCGACTGCGGCGGGCGGCATGAGCGACGGCGTGCCGCCGCCGAAGAAGATGCTCGTCACTTCCCGGTCTGGAGCCCGGTTTGCGAACCACGCCAGTTCCTGAACGAGCGCCGACGCGAACGCGTCCGCATCGACGCCGCCATGCCGGACGTGCGAATTGAAGTCGCAATAGGGGCATTTGGCGAGACAGAACGGCCAGTGGACATAGATCCCGAAGCCCGGCTCAGAGGAGCGCATTGGCGAGCTTCTCGAAGGCCCGGGCACGATGCGAGAGGGCGTGCTTGGCGTGGGGCTCCATCTCGCCGAAGGTCTGATCCGAGCCTTCGGGCAGGAATATCGGATCGTAACCGAAGCCCTTGTCGCCGCGCGGCGGCCAAGTGAGCGTCCCGTCAACCCGGCCCTCGAACGTCTCGATGCGTCCATCCGGCCAGGCGACCGCAAGTGCGCTCACGAAATGCGCCCTTTGGCCAATGCAGTCTCCTCCGAGCCGCTCCGCGACCCTTCGCATCGCGGCCCCGAAATCCTTGCTCGGCCCCGCCCATCGCGCCGAGCAGATCCCGGGCTCCCCGCCGAGCGCCTCGACCACGAGGCCGGAATCATCGGCGAAGGCTGGAAGACCGGATGCCTCGGCCGCGGCTCTCGCTTTCAGTTCGGCATTGGCCGCGAATGTGTCTCCAGTCTCCTCAGGCTCGACAAGTCCGATGGCCTCGGCGGAGACTGCCTCGATGCCGGACGGCGAGAGGAGCTCGGCCATCTCACGCAGCTTGCCCGGATTGTGCGAGGCGACGACGAGCTTCGCACCCTTGCTCAGCTTGCGGACGATGCGCCAGATGCGAGGCTCCGCGAACTCGACGGAGTTGCCTGCGGGATCGCGGAAGTAGAGCGACCGTCCACCGCCTTTCCACTCGAACTCCGTCTCGATCGCCACACCATGCGTTGCGAGCCTGTCGCGCCATTGCGCGATTTCGGCGGCGCTCGCGGCGAAGCACACGTGTCCGGGGCCGTTCGCGCCGTGCGGTGGCGGCGCATCCCGTCCGCCCGCCGTCTGCGCCGCGGTGATCGTCGGGTTGAAGATGAGCAGCATCTGTTCGCCGCAGCGGAAGAAGGCCTGCCTGCCTTCGCTATCGGCGATGCAGTCGAGGCCGATGATCTCGGCGTAGAAGCGGCGCATCGCGGCGATGTCCTCGCCATAAAGAATGGTTTCGAGGATGCTCCAGGGCTTCACGCGACCGCCGTCCGTTGCAGCTCCACGAGCTCCGTGATCCCTCGGCGGGCGAGGGCCATGAGCTCGAGGAAGCGGTCTTCTCCGAAGGGCTCGCCCTCGGCGGTACCCTGCACTTCGACGATCCCGCCCCGCCCCGTCATCACGAAGTTGGCGTCGGCCTCGGCGGTCGAATCCTCGGCATAGTCGAGGTCGATCACCGATTGGTCCTGGTGAATGCCGCAGGAGATGGCGGCCACATGATCCTTGAGGGGCGAGCGTGCGAACATGGATCTTCCGGCCATCCATTGAAGGCAATCGTGGAGGGCGATCCAGCCGCCGGTGATGGCGGCCGTGCGAGTCCCGCCGTCGGCCTGGATCACATCGCAGTCGAGCGTGATCTGACGCTCGCCGAGCATCACGAGGTCGACGACCGCTCTGAGCGAGCGGCCGATCAGCCGCTGGATTTCCTGGGTGCGGCCCGACTGCTTGCCCTGGCTCGCCTCACGCCGCATCCGCTCAACGGTCGAGCGCGGCAGCATCCCGTATTCGGCGGTGATCCATCCTTTGCCCAATCCCCTGAGCCACGGCGGCAGGCGCTCCTCCAGCGACGCCGTGCACAGGACGTGAGTGTCTCCGAAGCGGACGAGACACGAGCCCTCGGCGTGCTTGGAGATTCGCCGTTCGAAGCTCACCTTCCGCAATTCTCCGGGCTGTCGCCCCGATGGACGCATCATCACCGCCTTTTTGAGGATCGCGAGCGCTTCTAGCCGCTCGGTTGACCCTCGCCAACCCGCTTCCTAGATTGCGGAGGTTGTGACCGTGATGCCGCCCAAACCCGTCCTCGAGGAACGCCGGCAGGGCTCAGCGCTCCTCGATCAGCGCTCCCGCGATATTTTCCGCCGGCTGGTCGAGACTTATCTCGATACCGGCGAGCCGGTCGGCTCGCGGACGATCTCGCGCATCCTGCCGAGCACGCTGTCGCCGGCGTCCGTGCGCAACGTGATGATGGATCTCGAAGAGTCGGGCCTCATCTATTCGCCGCACACGAGCGCCGGGCGGCTCCCGACCGATCTCGGTTTACGGCTTTTCGTCGACGCCCTCCTCGAGGTTGGCTCGCTATCGCCCGACGAGCGGGCGCGCATCGATGCGCAGATGGCCGGGGCCAACCGTCCGCGCCGCACCGAGGAGCTGCTCGGAGAGGCGACGACGCTGTTGTCCGGGCTGTCGCACTGCGCGGGCGTCCTCGTCTCGCCCAAGAACAATGCGCGCCTGAAGCACATCGAATTCGTGAGCCTCGCGCCGGGCCGGGCGCTCGTCATATTGGTCAGCGATGACGGCAGCGTGGAAAACCGCGCGATCGCGGTTCCCTCCGGTCTTCCCCCTGCGACCTTGGTGCGGGCCTCGAACTATCTCTCCGCCAGGATGCAGGGCCGGACCATCGCCGAGGCCCAGCGCATCGTTCGCGAGGAGCTTGCAAGCTTGAGGACCGAGCTCGACGAGCTTTCGGCCGAGGTCATCGAAGCGGGAATTGCGACCTGGTCGGGGGAGAAGGAACCCGACGAGCGGATGCTCATCGTCAAGGGGCAGGCCAATCTCATCGAGAACGCGTCCGCCGTCGAGAACCTCGAGCGTATCCGTAGGCTCTTCGAGGACATCGAGAACAAGAAGGAGCTCGTCCAGCTCTTAGGCCTCGCGGAAGCGGGCGAGGGGGTGAGGATCTTCATCGGCTCCGAGAACAAGCTCTTTTCGCTCTCGGGCTCGTCGCTCATCGTGGCGCCCTACCGGAATACCGAGGAAAAGATCGTCGGCGTGCTCGGCGTCATCGGGCCGACCCGCATCAACTATGCGCGGATCATTCCTATGGTCGACTACACCGCGAAGGTCATCGGACGCCTGATCTCTTGATTTTCTCCCCCTGAAACCAGATATCCGGGGCTGAATTCTTCCCAAGACACTGCCGTTTCGAGATCGCGATGGACGAGGAACCGAAAGCTCAACTGAGACCCGAGCAAGAGGAAGGTCCGAAAGGAAACGGATCGGCCGCCGAGCCTGCGGGCGACCCCCGCGATGAAGAGATCGTGCGGCTCAAGGAAGAAGCGGGCCAGCTAAAGGATCAACTGCTGCGGTCCCTGGCCGATCTCGACAACCTGCGCAAGCGCGCCGAGCGCGAGCGGGCCGAGGCGACGCTCTACGCGGCCACCAATTTCGCGCGCGATATCCTGACGGTGAGCGACAATCTCTCGCGCGCCCTCGACATGGCCCATGCCGATGCGCTGCGCGAAGCTTCCGAGCCCATTCGCAACCTGATCGCCGGCGTGGAGGTGACGAACCGGGAGCTGCTCAACGTCTTCGAGCGGCATGGGGTCAAGCGGATCGACCCCTTGGGCGAGAAGTTCGATCCGAACCTGCACCAGGCTGTTTTCGAGGTCCCGACCCGCGATGACCCGCCGGGCACCGTGGTCCAAGTCCTCCAGGCGGGCTTCACGATCGGCGACCGCGTCCTCCGCCCGGCGATGGTGGGCGTCGCCCGCAGCCCCGACTGAGCTCACCCCCGGCGTCTTCCTCCCCGCCTTCGGGCATCGTGAGCTGGACGTGGTCGAGACCGACGACGGTCACCCGATTTCCGCCCAGAACACGACGAGGCAGGCGCAGTCGAGCGGCAATTCCGGATTGGTGTAGATCATGCGCGTGTGGGCGCCGCGCTCGCGGAACACGGCATTGACGAGATCGGAAGCACCGTTGAGGACCTTGGGTGTTTCGGTGAACCCCGGAGCGACGTTGAGGACACCCTCGATCCTGACGATGCGCTGGACGCGCTCGAGATCGCCGAGTGCCGCCTTGAGCTGGCTGATGGCGTTGAGCGTCGAGAGCCGGCAGGCCTCGTAACCCTGTTCCAGGGTCAGCTCGCGGCCAATCTTGCCCTTGAACTTGAGGTCCCCGTCGATCCAGGGAAGCTGGCCCGACGTATAGAGCATGTTCCCGACAATCGCCCATGGAACATAGTTGGCGACGGCGCCCGCGGGCTTCGGGAGCACGAGCCCGAGCTCGCGCAGGCGACCTTCGGCTGTGGTCAAGCGCGCGGCTCAGAAGCGCCGGCCAGAAGCTCGTTGATTTCCGCGTCGAGCTGCTCCTGAACGTAAGGTTTAAAGACGCAACGGAGATCGAGCGCGCGCGCTTCCGGCAGGTCGGGATAACCCGTCGCAATGAGGATCGGGATGCCGGGCCGGAGCCGCCGCGCCTCGCGCGCGAGGTCGAGTCCGCTCATCCCCGGCATCGCGTGGTCAGTCATGACGAGATCGATGGGCTCGCCGGAGTTCAGGATGGCGAGCGCCCGCTCGCCCGAGGGCGCCTCGAGCGCATCGTGGCCGATGTCCTTGATCATGTCGGCCGCGGTCATCGCAATGAGCGGATCGTCTTCGACGATGAGGATGATCGCCATCGTGGCTACCGTGGCGGCCGCTCCGGCGCGGCCTGTCGCTTGCGAGATATCACGCCTTTTCCCTCTCGAGCAATCGGGAGCGCGCGCGGCGTGTGACGGCCCTCAGTCTCCAGTCACCGCCTCGCATCACGGCCGGTGATGAAGGAGAGTTTGCATAGCCCGGGAGAAAAGACAATCCACTTCGATGACACGGTTGATCTTGATTTCGAGATCGGGTCTAGAGCCCCGATGACCGTTCTCCATTTGCGCGACCGTGTCGATCTTGTCGAAACCGCGTGGATTCCCATGCCCGATGGCCGGCGGCTCGCCGCGCGCCTCTTCCTGCCCAAGAATGCCGCGAGACCGGTTCCTGCGATTCTCGAATACATCCCCTATCGCCGGCGCGACGGGACGCGGCTCGGCGATGAGGAAATGCATGTCTGGTTCGCGGCCCACGGCTATGCCGCAGCACGCGTGGATATTGCGGGCATGGGCGATTCCGATGGCCTCGTCGAGGACGAATACGTCCGCCGCGAGCAGGACGATGCTCTCCATGTGATCGAGTGGCTCGGCACCCGGAAGTGGTGCTCCGGCAATGTCGGGATGATCGGCATCTCATGGGGCGGCTTCAATGGCCTCCAGGTTGCCGCGTGCCGGCCGCCGCGTCTGAAAGCGGTCGTCACCATGTGTTCGACGGATGACCGCTATGCGTGCGATGCGCATTACCTCGGCGGATGTCTTCTCAACGACAACTTCGGCTGGGGCGGCGCCTTCTTCAATTATGCGGCACTTCCGCCCGACCCTCGGGTGGTCGGCGAAGGCCGCTGGCGCGAGATGTGGAAGGAGCGCATCGACAATCACGTGGTGTTTCCCGCGCGGTGGCTCGCTCATCAGCGCCGCGACGCGTTCTGGAAGCACGGCTCGATCCGCGAGGACTGGAGGGCGATCGAGTGTCCGGTCTTTGCAGTCGGCGGCTGGCTCGACGGCTATACCCAGACGGTGCTGCGGCTGGTCGAGAATCTGAAGGCGCCCTGCAAGGGACTCATCGGTCCATGGGGCCACAAGGAGCCGCAACGGGGCATGCCAGGCCCGGCAATTGGCTTCCTCCAGGAGTGCACGCGCTGGTGGGACCAGTACCTGAAGGGCGAAGATCGCGGCGTCGACAAGGATCCGGCGATGCGGGTCTGGCTTCAGGACTACGCCGTTCCGGTGCCGCACTTTCTCGAGCGGCCGGGCCGCTGGCTGGGCTTGCGCTCCTGGCCGTCGGCGAAGATCGCGGCCGAGCGGTTTCACTTGGGAGACCGCATGCTCGCGACCGCGCGGTCCCGCCGCGCGGCGCCGCTGTTTTCCATTCGGTCGCCGGAGACGGTCGGCCTCAAAGGGCAGGAATGGTGCCCCTATGGCCAGGGCCGCATCTCGGCTGAAAGCGCGACCGATCAGCGCGAGGACGATGGAGGGTCGCTCTGCTTCGACAGCGCGCCCCTGGAGCGAGCGCTCGACATCGTCGGCGAAGCGAAGGTTCACCTTAGGATCGCCGCCGATCGGCCGCAGGCGATGGTGGCGGCCAGGCTCGAGGACGTCGCCGCCGACGGCACGTCCGCCTTGGTGACCTTCGGCGTGCTCAACCTCTCGCATCGCGGGGGCCACGAGAACCCGTCGCCTTTGCGGCCGAAACGCTTCTATGACGTGACAGTGACCCTCAAACCGGTCGGGCAAACCGTGCCCAAGGCCCATCGGTTGCGCTTAGCGGTATCGTCGACCTACTGGCCAATGATCTGGCCGATGCCGGAAGCTGTGACGCTGAGCATCGATCCGAACGGGTCGCATGTCGACATTCCGGTGCTGCAATCGCGCTCCGGCCTAGCTCCGGTGCGCTTCGAGCCCGCCGAATACGCCGCAGCGGGTCCGGTCACGGTCAAGGAGCCCGCGTCCGAGACGCGCCAGGTACTGCTCGATATCGAAAGCCAGACGACGACGTTTCAGGCGGTGAGCGACGACGGCCGGTATGTCATCGACGAGACCGGCACCGAGATCGCGTCGAGGCGGGTCAAGACCTACACGATCACCCAGGGCGAGCCGACCTCCGCCAGGACCAGCATCGCCTGTCATCAGGAATATCGGCGCGCCCATTGGGATGTCACGGTCGAAACCGAGATGGCGGTCACCTCCGATGTCACTCATTTCCGGGTGACCGGCAAAGTCCGGGCGCTCGAGAAAGGAGAGGTCTTCGCCTCGCGCGACTTCGATGAAAAGATCCCGCGCGACTGCATGTAGCTCTTCAAAAAGTCACTTGGCGAGCGGCTCCAATCCGTGAAACACTAAAATCCTGACCGGGATCAAGGCTGATAGGAGAATTCCCATGACACTGGTACTGAGCCGCCGTGATTTCCTGCTGACGACCTCGGGCGTGGTCGCGTTGCCGATCGCCGGCCTGAGCTCGCTCCCCGCCGCCGCCGCGCACGAGGAGCTGACAGTAAGGGTCGAAACCGACATCGGCAATCTCGATCCGGGCAACCGGGTCGGATCGACCGAAGACAACATCCTTTTCGCCTGCAATCAAAATCTAGCGCGGTTCAATCCCGGCAAGCTCGATTGGGGGCTCGATGCCGCGAAATCGCTCAATCAGGTCTCCGAGACCGAGATCGATTTCGAGCTCAATCCGGGCCAGATGTTCTCCGGCGGTTACGGCGAGATGACCGCCGATGACATCAAATTCTCCTTCGAACGCTTCACGAAGCCCGGTCCCGGCGGCAAGAAGCTGGCCTATGCCGAAGACTTCGGCGCTCTCGATCACGTCGAGGTCACCGGCAAGTACACGGGCAAACTCGTTCTGAAGAATCCCGCCCCCGCTTTGTGGGTCATCGGCATCTGTGACGGTTCCGGCGCGATCCTTTCGAAGAGGGCCGTTGAAGAGCTCGGCGACAAGATCGCGACGACGCTCATCGGCTCGGGGCCTTATGTCCTCAAGGATTGGAAACCCAAGGAGCAGTTCGTGCTCGAGGTGAATCCCGACTACAAGGGCGCCGACAAGCCCTATTTCAAGCGGATCGTCGCCAAGCCGATCGCCGAGCCCAAAACCGCCGTGATCTCGTTCCTTGCAAAGGAGATCGCGTTCACGGAAGTCGAGCCGACCGCGCTGCCGCAGGTCGAGGCCGATCCCGACTCGGCTACCATCAAGCTCGACGGCATCGACTATCAGTGGATCGGCATCAACGTCGAGAAGCCGCCTTACACGGATCTGCGTGTCAGGCAGGCGGTGCGCTACGGCATCGATGTCGATCAGATCATTGCCGGGGCCTATTCGGGTACCGTGTCGCGCGCCAAGACGCTGCTCGCCCCCGGCCTTCTCGGCCATTGGGAAGCGGCTCCCGTCTATCAGCGCGATGTCGAG
>JBJMRA010000065.1:0-13368 GCA_045802365.1 Hyphomicrobiales bacterium
ACCGTGATCGCGACCGAGCGCACCGGAACGCCTGGCGCCAAGCGCCTGGCGACATCTTCCATCATCGCCTGCATGATCTTGGGAATCCCCGCCATCACGAACACGTTGCCGATCTGAAAGCCCGGCGCCTTCGAGACCGGGTTCGCGATCAGGCTCGCCCCCTGAGGAACACGCGCCATGCGCATCCGCGCTTCGTTGGGCTCGCGGCCGATCTCCTTGAACCATGGAAGGAGAATGGCGAGCGCATCCGGATGATGATCGATCGGAACGCCAAAAGCTTTCGCGATCGCATCGGCGGTGATGTCGTCGTGGGTCGGCCCGATGCCGCCGGTCGTGAAGACGTAGGTATAACGCGATCTGAGCGCATTGACCGCCGCCACGATCTCGTCCTCGACATCGGGAACGATGCGCCCCTCTCTCAGATCGATCCCGAGCGTGGTCAAACAGTCGGCGATGAAGCCCAAGTTCTTGTCCTTGGTGCGGCCTGAGAGGATCTCATCGCCGATGAGGAGGACGGCGGCGGTCGGGGAAGCGCTCATGCGGGAATCGTGTGCCACCGCGGGCCGCCTCGTGTCAAAACTCGCCCGGCGTTGCAGAAAGGAACCTGAGCCTTTATCTCTCTCGAGTTCCCTCGAAAGCCTCCGTTTCCATGACCCTCGTCTCGGCAGAACTTTCACAAACCCGCTCGGGCCAAATCAAGCTCCATGGGCCGGAGGCGTTCGCGGCCATGCACAAGGCGGGCCGGCTCACCGCCGAGGCGCTCGACCTTCTCGTGGATCATGTGCGCCCGGGCGTCACCACCGAGGCGCTCGACCGGCTGATCGTCGCTTTCGCCCGCGACCATAGCGCGGCTCCCGCCCCGCTCTACTACCGCGGCTATCCGAAATCGATCTGCACGTCGCTCAATCACGTCGTGTGCCACGGCATTCCCAGCGACAAGCCGCTGCGCGAGGGCGACATTCTCAACATCGACGTCACCCTTATCCTCGACGGCTGGCACGGCGATGCAAGCCGGATGTATCGGGTTGGCAACGTGTCGCGAAGGGCCGACCGGCTCATGGAAGTCACCTACGAGTGCCTCAAGCGCGGCATCGGGGCGGTCAAGGCTGGGGCCCACACCGGCGATATCGGGCATGCCATCCAGACTTATGCCGAGGCCGAGCGCTGCTCGGTCGTCCGCGACTTCTGCGGCCACGGGCTCGGGCGCGTCTTCCACGATGCGCCCAACATCCTGCACTACGGCCGGGCGGGCGAAGGCGTCCTTCTCAAACCCGGCATGATCTTCACGATCGAGCCGATGATCAATCTCGGCCGCCCGCATGTGAAGATCCTGGGCGACGGGTGGACGGCGGTGACGCGCGACCGCTCGCTCTCGGCCCAGTTCGAGCACACCGTGGGGGTGACGGAGACGGGTTGCGAGATCTTCACCGTCTCGCCTAAGGGCTTCGAGTATCCGCCCGCACACCAGGCCTGACATGCCCAAGGGTTTTGCCGATGCCGGCGCAAAGCCCCACTATTTCGGCCACCGCGAACGCTTGCGCGAGCGCTTCCGCGGGGCGGGACCCGAGACCCTTCCCGACTACGAGCTCCTCGAGCTCGTGCTCTTCCGGGCGATCCCTCGCGCCGACACGAAGCCGATCGCCAAAGCCTTGATCGACCGCTTCGGCTCTTTTGCGGAGGCGATCAGCGCTCCACCCGAGCGGCTCAAGGAAGTGAAGGGGGTGGGCGATGCGGTCGTGACCGAGCTCAAGCTCATCCATGCCGCCGCGCTCCGGCTCATGAAGGGCGAGGTCCGCAAGCGCACCGCCCTCTCTTCGTGGCCGCTCGTGCTCGACTATTGCCGCGCCAGCATGGCGTTTGCGGAGAAGGAGCAATTCCGCATCCTCTTTCTCGATCGCAAGAATCAGCTCATCGCGGATGAAATCCAGCAGGAAGGCACGGTCGACCACACGCCCGTTTATCCACGCGAGGTGATCAAGCGGGCGCTCGAGCTTTCAGCGAGCGCCGTCGTGCTCGTGCACAACCATCCTTCAGGCGACCCGACGCCTTCGATGGCCGACATCGACATGACCCGCCGCATCATCGAGGCCGGCGAGAAGCTCGGGGTCACGATCCACGACCACATCGTCATCGGCCGCAACGGTCACGCCAGCTTCAAGTCGCTCAAGCTAATTTAGGGCACGTGGAACCATAAGCCCCGCGGCTGCGACCTTGTCGCGGCGATCCGGCGACATTGCGCGCTAGAGGTTTGGAAGCTTGGAATTCCGTCGGCTCACGGCACTTGCCGGAGTGGCGATACCGTATAAATTTGGTCGAGTATTTTTAGCATAATGCTGTTGGCGGTGTGCTGGCCGTCAAGTGACAGAGTGAGGTTGGTCCATACGACCAGGGTGACATCGTTGACGGGATCGTAGCCCATGAACGAATTATAGCCGGGCATCTCGCCGCCGTGAAAATACACGCGGTTCGGCCCGAACGTGATGAGGGATATTCCATACCCATACCTTTGGCCGTGAGGCGCACTTGGATCTTGCGGTTCAGGGCTCTCGAGCCATTGGCGCTGATAGGCGGCATCGAAAACCTTGCCCCCAACCAACGCGCGCATCCAGGTGGCCAGATCGTCCGCGGTGGAGATGGCCCCACCGGCCGCCGTGGCGTAGGACGGATTCTGCCATGTGTCGTCATTCGGTTTGAGCGTTCCTGCCTCGGCTGCAGCAATAAGATCGGCGGGATAGGGCGCATCCAACATGGCATAGGAGGAACTGGCGTAAAGGTAACCATATGAGTACGGCTCGGGTATTGCGATCGACGTGCCGGCAGGGAGCACTGTGGCCTTCATGCCAAGCGGCCCAAACAGACGATCCTGGAAGACCCGGGCCAACGGCTTGCCTTCGACGTGTTCGATGATGAGACCGAGCAATACATAGTTTGTGTTGCAATAGTTGAATCCCGCGCCCGGAGCGAACAGGGGCGGATTCTTGAACGCAATGGCCAGCATCTCGTGCGGGGTCCAAATCCTGGTCGGGTCATGGTCAAGGCTTTCCGTGAGCTCTGGAGACCCGGTGTAGTTGGGCAGGCCGCTCCGCATCTTGAGGAGGTCGCTGATCGTAATGTCGTCGCCATTGGGAACGCCCTCAACATATTTTGAAACCGGATCGTCGAAGCGCAATTTTCCTTCCTGGGCGAGCTGTACAACCGCGGCAGCAGTCATCGTCTTGGTATTCGAGGCAATCCTGAAGTACGTGCCGGCGCGCGGCGGAGTCGTGCCGCCCAGCTCCGTCGAACCGTAGCCAAAAGCATAATTGCCCTGCGGCGTATGCAGGAGGACCATTGCACCCGGCAGCAGGAGCTCCTTGGCTGTCGTTTCCACGGTGTTCTGAAGTGCGCGCGGTTCTATCGGCTTGAGATTTGTTGCGGACGCCGCCATCGGGCCAACGGAGCACGCCACGGCAACTACAATTGCCAGTACTCGCGTTGTCATCTCCTCACTCCCTGGGCCTGTCGGCAAGTTGGCCGGCTGTCATAGTCTTAGCACATCGCATCTGTCGCCGCGGGCGATCGTTCATCCCGGTACTCACCTTCGGTATTGCTCGTCGCTCACATGCTCCAGCCAATCGACGGTCTTGCCATCGAGCTTCTCCTGAATGGCGATATGGGTCATGGCCGAGGTCGGCGTGGCTCCGTGCCAGTGCTTCTCGCCTGGGGCAAACCACACGACATCGCCCGGCCTGATTTCCTCGACGGAGCCGCCTTCGCGCTGCGCCCAGCCGAGCCCGGATGTGACGATCAGCGTTTGGCCGAGCGGGTGCGTATGCCAAGCCGTGCGGGCGCCCGGCTCGAAGGTGACGCTCGTGCCGCTGACCCGTGCGGGATCGGGCGCCTGAAAGAGCGGATCGATGCGGACGGTGCCGGTAAACCAATCGCCCGGTCCCTTTCCCGATGGCTGAGCCCCGGTTCGCTTGATCTCCATTGGCTTCTCCTTCTTCCAGTTCCGACTATAACCCAGTCGATGTCATGGAGGGGGCAATGGCGCTCGAGCTTCGGCCCAACTGCGAGTATTGCGACATCGATCTGCCGCCTGCGGCGACGAACGCGCGCATATGCACCTACGAGTGCACGTTCTGCGCCGACTGCGTCGAAAAACATCTTCAGAATGTCTGCCCCAACTGCGGCCGCGGCTTCGTTCCTCGCCCGATCAGGTCAGCAACCGAATGGCGGCCGGGCCTGTCCGTCGACAAGCGCCCTCCTTCAACGGTCCGCGTGCATCTCTCTTACGGTCTCGACGACATCGCCCGGCATGTCGCGCGGATCAAGGACATTCCGCCGGAGAACCGGTAACCCTTCTCCGCGAGTTACTCTTCAGTAGCCGCTGCTGCCTGAGCTCCCGGTCGCCCCTTGTCCAGCGCTGAAATATCGGCACCACCCGTGAGGGCTGATCTTTCCGATGACGATTTCGCACGAGTTCGGTGCCTGAAAGTGCCTACAGATTGCGCAGTGCTGCTTTCCATTGGGACGATTTTGATAATGCGCGGCAGCCTTGGTCATCCGATTGTAGGCGATTTCTGTTATCGACAGCTCGGCAGATGCCGGAACAACTGTCGTTCCGGCCACTGCAAGCCCGCATGCACATCGCGCGAGGAAATTACGACGGGAAAAACCTTCTGAGCCTTGCATCTGAATACTCCTCCGATCGAGAGCTCGACAAAGCATTGCAAACCAACTCAGAGACATTTGAGCTACTCGATTAGATCGCTCTTCTCCGAGTTGTTCAGTTTGAGGCCGATATGCTGGTCATAGTGGTCCACGACGGCTTCCAGCGTTCCAAACCGGCCATCATGATAAAAGCCCGGCCGTGTGCAAATTCCAGCCCGGTTCGGTGAAAACCGGCGGGACTCTCGCGGCTTAGACCGCGCTTCTCTGGTTGAAGTTCCTATAATCACGAAATCTTGATCTCAATATGCGGTCAAATCGAAAAGAATCGCACTGACACCGCGTGCTCTTCAAAAATCGGAAATTCTCGTTCGGCGCGTCATTGCTGCTGCTCCGCGCCATGGCGCGGATGCTGTCGCGCGGCGCCCGGATCAATAGCGAGTTACCGCACTGCCTCAGGTCTGATGCGAGCCAGGGCCTCGGGCGTATCGAAGTCGGCAAGCACCGCATCGGAGCGCGTCGCAACCTCGGTCACCTCTTCGGGATGGAGATCGAGGAGGGCGCGCGCCCCGCGGTCGCCGTCGAGTCGCGATATTTCAGGGAAGTGCTCGCGGCCCCAGAGGACGGGGTTGCCGCGTTCCCCGCCATGCACGGGCACGATGATCGTCCGGCGTTCGCCGGGATTGAACGCCGAAATCAGCTTGTTGATCTCGGCCGATGCGACGAGCGGCATGTCGGCGAGGCACACGAGCGCCCCATCGATCGCCCCCGGCAGCGAGGCGATCCCGATACGAAGGGATGTTGCGAGACCCTGACTATAATCCGGGTTGGACACGAACGTGACATTGAGGCCGTCAAGTGCCGTCCGGACCTTCTCGCTTTCGTGACCCGTAACGACAATGACCGGCCGCGCTTCCGACGCGAGCACGGCTTCGACGGTCCGCCGTACCATGGGCTTGCCACCGATATCGGCGAGGAGCTTGTTCGATCCCATGCGGCTCGAACGGCCCGCGGCGAGCACGATGGCCGCGATCTCGGGCGCCTTCTGCGGCATGGCCCGCTTGCCTTCGCGTGGCGAGGGGCGGCTCTCGATTTCCATGAGGAGGCCCCCCGCCCCCATGTCCATGATGTCCTGGGCGGAAACGTGAAAGCCCGCCATCACGCGCTCGAGCACCCAGTCGAAGCCGTTCACTTTCGGCGAACGGGCACAGGTTGGAACACCGATGACGTTCGCGCCCTCGATCCGCCCGAGCATGAGCAGATTGCCGGGATCGACCGGCATGCCGAGATGGACCACCTCGCCGCCCGCCGACACCAGAGCCGCCGGTATGACGTCGCCCCTGTCGACGATCGCCGAAGCGCCGAAGACCAAGACGGGGTTGTGCCTCGACAGGTGGAGATGCGCGATCGCATCGCGCACGGAATCGATCGAATGATCGGCGATGATGACGTCGCCGAGCTCGCCTTCGAGCGCCGACACGCGTTCGCGCATGGCGGTTTCCGACTTCGTCACCAGCGAAGGCTTGGTTTGCGGAAGCCTAGTGATGACCAGTCCTGCTTTGCGATGCTTGAAGCGCTCGACCCTGACGAGCGGATCAGCCCCAATCACGGCGAGGACCTCGGCAACCACCTCGCGCGGGACGGCAAACGGGATGACTTTGACGGTGGCGATCATCTGGCGCGCTTCGACGACTGCGAAAGAGGCGGAGGTCGCAAGCGTCAGGCTTTCGTGCACGCGGTTCACCCGCCGGATGCGGTCGGGATCGATGACCACGAGCCCGGCCTCGATCGCATGGACGTTCGCCCGTCCCGTAAACGGCTCCTGCACGCGCACGCCCTCGCCCGCAATCGCATTCGCGACCGTTAGAGCCGCTTCATCCTCGGGGATGTCGTCAGGGCCGAGGCGGGCGGCAAATACGGTCCTGACACCGCTTTCCTGGATGAGGATGAGGTCTACGGCGGAGAGGAGCCGGCCCTTTTTGAAGACACCCGTCCGGTGCTTCACCGAATGGGCGAGAATCGCACCCTCGGCTTTGGATAGAGAAATTTCACCGAAGTCCATGCGCTTCGCCTCGCCGGAGCACACGGGTGATCTCCGCCATGATCGCGATCGCGATCTCGACGGGACCCCGGGCGCCGATGTCGATGCCGATCGGTCCGTGAATGCGCGCGATCGCCTCATCGCTGAAACCCGCGGCCTTCAGGCGCTCGTGGCGCTTGGCTTGCGTCTTCTTCGAGCCGAGCGCTCCGATGTAGAAGACCTTCGACTTGAGTGCCGCAAACAGAGCGGGGTCGTCGATCTTGGGATCGTGGGTCAGCGCAAGCACGGCCGTCTGCCGATCGAAGCCGATCGCCGGGATAACTTCGTCCGGCCATTCGGCGTGAAGCTTCACGTCCGGGAATCGGTCCGCGGTCGCGAAGGCTCCGCGGGGATCGATCACCACGATGTCATAGCCAGCCGCCCGGGCGATCGGTATGAGCGCCTGGGCGATGTGAACCGCCCCGATGAGCACGAGCCGCGGGCGCGGGTTGAATACGTGAATGAAGAACTCGCCTTCCGGAACCTGGTGGACAGCGCTCTCGCCGGTCCGGAAGGCCTCGCCGAGGACCTGAGCCAGGGTATCGTCGGCCGCCTCGTCCCGCGCGATGACCCGCTGCTCGCCCGTCTCGAGCGCCGTCACGAGGGCCACTTGGCGGCGCAAGCCCCGCGACTCGATGATCTGCTCGAGTGTCTCGGGCGTCATGCGCCGAGCGGTTCGACGAACACCCGGATGCGCCCGCCGCAGGCGAGGCCGACCTTCCAGGCGGTCTCATCGGCGATGCCGAAGGCCAGCACTTTGGGTTTGCGGGAGCCGATGACGTCGATCGCTTGGGTCACGACTTCTCCCTCGACGCAGCCGCCGGAGACGGAGCCGATGAAGTTGCCGTCCTCGTCGATGGCGAGCTGGCTTCCGACCGGCTGAGGGGCGGACCCCCACGTCTCGATGACAGTCGCAAGGGCCACCTTGCGGCCGCCCTTTATCCACTCGGCGGCTTGATCGAGAATGCTGTGATCGGGTTCCGGCATCGCGTGTTCCTCAGTGGACGGCCGTCCGCATCCAGGCCTTCGGATCATGCGCGCTCCGCTTCGGCGCAGCGAGCGTGCGAGCGATATCCTCGAGGCTTTCCAGGCTGTGGACCGGCCGGAATTCGTCCACATATGGGAGCATCGCCCTGATCCCGGAAGCCCTCGCCTCGAAGCGATCATAGCGCAGCAGCGGATTGAGCCAAACGACGCGCCTGGCCGAGCGCTTGAGCCTCGCCATCTCGCTTTCGAGAACGCCCGTGTCCTCGCGGTCGAGGCCATCGCTCATGATGAGCACATGCGCCCCTTGCGTCAGCACGCGCCTTGCCCAGCGGAAATTGAACTCGCGGAGCGAGGCGCCGATGCGGGTGCCGCCAGACCAGTCCTTCACCGCAGCCGAAACCTTGGCCATGGCTTCATCGACATCGCGCCGCCGGAGCTCCCGGCTGATGTTGGTGAGTCTCGTCCCGAACAGGAAGACGCTCACCCGGTCCCGGTCGTTCGTCAGCGCATGGAGAAAGTGCAAGAACATTCGGCTGTAGCTCGAGCATGATCCTGATATGTCGCACAACACAACGAGCGGCGGCTCGTGCAGCTGCCGTTCCCGGCGCTCGAGATCGATCAAATGGCCGCCCGCGCGGATGGACCCCTTGAAACTGCGGCGGAGATCGATCTTGTCGCCCCGGCTCGCTGGCCGGTAGCGCCGTGTCTTCGTTTCGATGCGGTTGAGCCTGAGCCGCTCGATCGCGCGCTTGGCGCGGGCCTGCTCTTCCACGGTCATCTGCTCGAAGTCCTTGGCGCGCAGCACCTCGATCGCGGAGTGCGAGAACGTCGCGTCGAAGTCGAGCGTTTCGCGCTTGGTCTCGCGCTGGCTCTGGGTTTCGACCTTGTCGAACATCGCCTCCGCGAGCCGCCGGAACCCGGCGTTTCGCTTGGTATCGTCGGCCGGGCGGGTGATCTGATGGAAGAGGAGCTGCATCAGCTGCTCGAGCATCTTGGGTTTTTTCCAGAAGACCTGGAAGGCCTGGTCGAAGAGCTCCCGGTGTTCCCGCCGCTTCACGAAGATGGCGTGCAGCGTCCAGTAGAAGTCCTCGCGCGATCTGAGGCCCCCGCACAGCGCCGCATCGATCGCATCTATGACGTGGCCCGGCCCGACGGGAAGGCCGGCCTCCCGCAATACGCGGCCGAAGTGCATGATGTTGATTGCGAGCCGGCCCGATGGGCTCCCGGTATTCTGGTTGGCGGCGATGAGATCCATCCGAGGCCTCAGGCGTGGGTAGCGGTCCTGATCTCGGCCTTGATCTGGTCAAGGATGCGCTTCGCCTCCGAGCCTTCCATGCGCACGATATCATCCTGATATTTGAGGAGGACGCCGAGCGTGTCGTTTACGGTCTGCGGATCGAGCGAAACGGAATCGAGCTCGTGCAGCGCCGACACCCAGTCGAGCGTCTCGGCGACACCCGGCGCCTTGTAGAGATCACCGCCGCGCAAGGCTTGGACGAACGCGACGACTTCGCGAGCGAGCGCCGCTGAGGCGTCCGGCCGCCGCGCTTTGATGATCGCTAACTCCCGCTCGGCTGTCGGATAGCCGACCCAGTGATAGAGGCAGCGCCGCTTTAGGGCGTCGTGCACCTCGCGGGTGCGGTTCGAGGTGATGACCACGATCGGGGCCTCTTCCGCTTTGATCGTGCCGAGCTCGGGAACGGTGACCTGAAAATCGGACAATACCTCGAGGAGGAACGCTTCGAACGCCTCGTCCGTCCGGTCGAGCTCATCGATGAGGAGCACCGGCGCTTGCCCCGCCGGCGCCTCGAGCGCCTGGAGCAACGGCCGCTTCGTCAGGAACCGTTCGGAGAAGATATCGTGGCCGAGCCGCTCGCGGTCGAGCTCGCCTGCGGCTTCCGCGAGCCTGATCTCGATCATCTGGGCCGAGTAGTTCCACTCGTAAACCGCCGAGTTGACGTCGAGGCCCTCGTAGCACTGGAGCCGGATCAACCTGCGGCCGAGCGTGTCGGCCAAGACCTTGGCGATCTCCGTCTTGCCGACGCCCGCCTCGCCTTCGAGGAACAGCGGTCGCCCCATCCGAAGCGCCAGGAACACGACCGTTCCGAGCGCCCGGTCGGCGATGTACCCCGCCGACTGCAGGAGGTCGACAGTCTGATCGATGGTGCCTGGCAATTGTGAAGCCATCTTCAATAGATCGTTCCGACAATCTCTAAGTTGCGTCTTCCCGGCGAAAGCCGGGACCCATGCCTCCGGAACACGGGTAGAAGGTGATATGAAGACACCCGTTGCGCGTCGCGATAGGCTCCGGCTTTCGCCGGAGTGACGGCACTTCGGCCGGGTACTATCCCGCAGCGCTTATTGCCGCAAGCGAGGCCCGCGCGGCCGCAAACCGCGCGCGTGCGCCGACAAGAGATCCGATGCTACTTCGCGGCGGCGGCGATCGCCCGGCGGGCCATCACGTTGATGAGGTGGGCGCGGTATTCAGGCGAAGCGTGCATGTCGTTGTTGAGCCCGCTTGCCGGCACCGAGACGCCCGATATCGAATCGGCCGAGAAGTTGTTCTTGAGCGCCGACTCCATCTGCGCGACACGGAACACCTTGGGCCCGGCGCCGGTCACTGCGACGCGCATCGAGCCGTCGGCGAGCTCCGCCACGAACACGCCCACCATCGCGTAGAGCGAGGCCGGATTGGGGAATTTGGCGTACCCCGCGCGCTTCGGCGCCGGGAACTCGACCGCGGTGATAATCTCGTCGGGCGCAAGCGCGGTTTCGAACATTCCGGTGAAGAACTGGTCCGCCGATATCGTCCGGGTGTTGGTCTGGACCGTCGCGTTGAGGCCGAGAACCGCCGCGGGATAGTCGGCGGCGGGATCGTTGTTGGCGATCGAGCCGCCGATCGTTCCGCGATGGCGCACATGCGGGTCGCCGATGCCGGAGGCCAGCCTCGATAGTGCGGGGATGGCGCTCACGAGGCTCTGGTCGGCGGCGACCTCGCTGTGGGTCGTGCCGGCCTTGATCACCACTTTACCGCCAGAAATCGAAACGCCCGTGTTCCTGAGCGCTCCGAGATCGATGACGTCGCTCGGCGAGGCGAGCCCGAGCTTGATCGTCGGGATGAGCGTCATTCCGCCTGCAAGGAACTTGCCGTCGCTCGCGCCCTGCATGGCCTTGATGGCATCCGCGACGCTCGATGGGCGGTAGTAATTGAAATCTTCCATGGCTCCCTCCCCTACTCGGCCGCCATTCGTTGTGGCTGCAGCGCTTTCCACACCGTATGGGGCGAGGCCGGCATTGGCAGGTCCCTTACGCCCAACGCGTCGGTGATGGCGTTCATCGTCGCGGCCGGAGCGGCGATGGCCCCGGCTTCCCCGCATCCTTTCATGCCCAAGGGATTGGACGGGCACTGAGTGACGGTGAGATCGAGCTTGAAGGAGGGCACGTTCGCCGCCCGCGGCATGCAGTAGTCCATATAGGAGCCGGTCAGAAGCTGGCCCGATTCCTTGTCGTAGACGCAACCCTCGGTCAGGGCCTGGCCGACGCCCTGGACGATGCCGCCATGCACTTGCCCCTCGACGATCATCGGATTGATGATGGTTCCGAAGTCGTCGACCGCGACCCAGTTCACGATGGTGGTCACCCCGGTTTCCGGGTCGACCTCGACTTCGCAGATGTGGCATCCGGCCGGGAACGTGAAGTTGGTCGGATCATGGAAGGCGCTCTCTTTGAGGCCCGGCTCGATCTCGGAGGTCGGGAACTTGTGCGCCACATAAGCGGCGAGCGCCACCTCGCCGAAGGCCATCTTCTTGTCGGTGCCCTTGACCGTAAAAGTGCCGTTCTTGAACTCGACGTCGTCGGTCGAAGCCTCCATGATGTGGGCGGCAACCTTCTTCGCCTTGGCCTCGACCTTGTCGAGCGCCTTGGCGATCGCCGTCATGCCAACCGCGCCCGAGCGCGAGCCGTAGGTGCCCATCCCGAACTGCACCTTGTCGGTGTCGCCGTGGACGATCGACACGTTGTTGATGTCGATGCCGAGGCGATCCGACACGAGCTGAGCGAACGTCGTCTCATGCCCCTGCCCGTGGGAATGCGAACCGGTCAGGATCTCCACGGTGCCGACCGGGTTCACGCGAACTTCGGCCGATTCCCACAAGCCCACTCCCGCGCCGAGCGACCCGATTGCGGCGGAGGGGGCGATCCCGCAAGCCTCGATATAGGTCGAGAAGCCGATGCCGCGGCGCTTGCCTTCCTTGGCGGCTGCGGACTTGCGGGCGGGGAAGCCTTTGTAGTCGATGAGGGCTAGCGCCTTGTCGAGCGAGTCCTCGTAGTCGCCCGCGTCGTAGCACATGATCACCGGCGTCTGATGCGGGAAAGATTTGATGAAGTTTCGCCGCCGGAATTCGGCCGGATCGATCTTCATCTCGCGTGCCGCCGTTTCGACGAGCCGTTCGACGACGTAGGTCGCTTCGGGCCGACCGGCGCCGCGATAGGCGTCCACCGGCGCGGTGTTGGTGTAGACGGCGTCGACCTCTGCATAGATTGAGGCGATGTTGTACTGCCCGGAGAGCAGCGTTGCGTAGAGATAGGTCGGCACGCAAGACGAGAAGGTCGAGAGATAAGCGCCCATCGACGCCGTCGTCTTGACCTTTAGGCCCAGGATCTTGCCTTCCGTGTCCATCGCCATCTCGGCATGGGTCACGTGATCGCGGCCATGGGCATCGGCGAGGAAGCTCTCGCTGCGCTCGGCCGTCCACTTTACCGGCCGCCCGCCGATCCGCTTCGAGGCCCAGAGGCAGACGACCTCTTCGGCATAGATGAAGATCTTCGACCCGAACCCGCCGCCGACGTCGGGAGCGATCACCCGCAGCTTGTGCTCGGGCGCGAGCCCGTGGAATGCGGAGATCACAAGCCGCGCGACATGCGGATTCTGGCTCGTGGTGTAGAGCGTGAAATGATCATCGCCAGGGTCGTAGGACCCGATCGCCGCCCGGGGCTCGATCGCATTCGGGATCAGGCGGTTGTTGACGATGTCGAGCTTCGTCACGTGCTTTGCGCGCGCGAAAGCCGCATCCGTCTGGCTCTTGTCGCCGAGCGACCATTCGAACACGGTATTGTCGGGCGCGACATCGTGGATCTGGACTTTGGAGGTGCGTGTCTCGGCCGCATCGACGACATGCGGGAGCACATCATAGGTGACGTTCACTCTTGCCGCGGCGGCCTTGGCCTTCTCGCGCGTCTCGGCGATCACGATCGCGACATGGTCGCCCACATAGCGCACCTTGCCTAAAGCCAGGATCGGGTGCGGGCCTGCCTTCATGGGCGAGCCATCCTTGGAATGAATCATCCATCCGCAGATGCAGCCGCCAATCTTGTCCTCCGCCACATCCTCGCCAGTCAGGACGGCGATGACTCCATCCTCCGGTGCCCATTTCGGGCTCTCGATGCTCTTGATCGCCGCGTGAGCGTGCGGGCTTCTGACGAAATAGCCGTAGACCTGATCCTTGAGGTTGATGTCGTCGGTATAGCGGCCCTTGCCGGTGAGGAAGCGATGGTCTTCCTTGCGCTTCACGCGGGCGCCGATTCCTGTTTCGCTCATGATGTTCTCTCCGTGACTCTTTTTTGCGCCTACATGTTCCCAGCGCCGGCCTGAA
>JBJMRA010000066.1:0-8621 GCA_045802365.1 Hyphomicrobiales bacterium
CGCCGCCCGGCGCTGGGGGACGCGCACCCTCCGGAGTCACGTTCACGATGTCAAAGAGCGGGAAAGTATAGGCGTCATCGGCTTTAGGCTCCGGTCAGTCGCGGAACTGCTTGAGCAGGTTGGTGAGGGTTTCCTTCGAGCCCTGCGACTGAGTGGAGGGGCCGCGTAAGGGCGATGGCTGAGCCGGGGAGCGGCTGGGAAATAGATATCCCGCAGCCGTAGCGCGGATCGCGGAGCCGCTTTGCTACGGCAAGCGGAAGCTGGTAAACTCGCCGTAACGCAATGATTTAGGCCTCGTCCGCGCGCCGGGTTTCGGCCCGTTGAGCCGGCCGGGCCGGGAAGTTTCGAGAGGTGGACGCGAGATTGGCGACCGGAGGGACGCGCGCCAGGCGCGCGGGGGCGGGCGGGCGCCGCTCCGGCCTCTATGGCGCGTTGGATCTCGGCACCAACAATTGCCGCCTGCTGATCGCGGCCCCCGGTCCCGGCGGGTTCGAGGTGGTCGATGCCTTCTCGAGAATCGTCCGTCTGGGCGAGGGCCTGAGCGTCAGCGGCAGGCTCGGCGAGGAGGCCATGCGGAGAACCGTCCAGGCTCTCCGGGTCTGCGCCAACAAGCTCGCCTGGTCGAAGGTCGAGCGGCGGCGGTTGGTCGCCACCGAGGCCTGCCGGGCGGCGGTGAACGGGGCGGAGTTTCTCCGAACGGTGAAAGAGGAGACCGGGCTCGAGCTCGAAGTCATTCCGCGGGAAACGGAGGCGAGTCTCGCCGCCACGGGTGCAGCGCCGCTCATGGACGACCTGGCGGACAGCGCTCTCGTTTTCGACATCGGCGGTGGCTCGACGGAGCTCATGTGGGTCGACCGGGCATCCGAGCGCATCCTCGCCTGGACGTCACTCGCGGCGGGGGTCGTTTCGGTATCCGAGCGGTTCGGCGGCATCGAGGTGACACCGGAACATTATGCGGCGATGCGCGAACACATCCGGCCTTTGCTGCACCAATTCGCGGACGACGTGCGGATCGCGACCGACGGCGACGGCCGTCCCGGACATCTTCTCGGCACCTCGGGAACCGTGACCACGATTGCCGGCGTTCAGCTCGGACTGCGCCGCTATGACCGCTCCCGCGTCGATGGCTGCTGGCTTGAAGCTTCGGCCATCGCGGAGGTCACGGGAAAGCTGCTGGCGATGAGCTACGATGAGCGCGTGGCCAATCCGTGCATCGGGCGAGACCGCGCCGATCTCGTTCTCGCGGGCTGCGCGATTCTCGAAGAAATCCGGGATACTTTCCCTTCGCCGCGGATCAGAGTCGCCGATCGCGGCTTGCGCGAGGGTATCCTGACGTTGCTCATGAAGGAAGACGGCCTCTGGGGAATGGCGTCGTGACGAGACCCGGAGAGCTCCCGGCCGGGCGGCGCCTCAAGCAGAAGCTGCGGACCGGCAAGGGCCGCAGCGTGTCCTCCAAAGCCTGGCTCGAGCGGCAGCTCAACGATCCCTATGTGGGGGAAGCCAGGCGGCGGGGCTACCGCGCCCGCTCGGCGTTCAAGCTCGCGGAGCTGGACGACAAATACCGGTTCCTGAAGCCCGGTCAGCGCGTGATCGATCTCGGTGCAGCGCCGGGCGGCTGGTCGCAGGTCGCAAGCGAGCGGACCAAGGCGCGGGAGGGCCAAGGGCGCGTGATCGCCCTCGACATGCACGGCATGGACCCAATACCCGGCGTGATGATCCTCACGCACGATTTCTTGAGGGAGGAAGCACCCGAGCTGCTGATCGAAGCACTGGGCGGTGAAAAGGCCGATGCCGTCCTCTCCGACATGGCCGCTCACGCCACCGGCCATCGCCAGACCGATCATCTCAAAATCATGGCGCTCGCCGAAGCGGCTCTCGACTTCGCGCGCCGGGTCTTGAAGCCGGGTGGAACGTTCCTTGCCAAGGTGCTCCGCGGCGGCACCGAGCGCGAAATCCTGCTTCGACTGAAACAGGACTTCGCGTCGGTCCATCACGTGAAGCCGCGCGCCAGCCGCGAGGACTCAGCCGAGCTGTTCGTGCTGGCGCTGGGCTTCAGGGCAGCTCAGTAGGGGCTGTTGCAGGAATGACGATACCCGTCGATCGAGTCGCACGCCACCTGGTTGTGAATCGTTCCGACAAATCGACCCGATGCGGACTTGCAGCTCGGGTTGGTCCGGTGTTAAAGGCCCATGCCACCCTTCAGTCGCGATGAAGTTTGCGCGCTAGCGGCGGAAAGAAGGCTGGCTCATGACCGTTCGCCACATTCCCGAATATCTGACTTTCGACGACGTGCTGATGAAGCCCGGCGCTTCGTCGCTCCTTCCGAGCAAGGTCTCGACGGTCACGCGGATCACCCGCGACATCGAGCTTTCGATCCCCATCATCTCCGCGGCGATGGACACGGTGACGGAAGCGAAGCTCGCGATCGCCATGGCGCAAGCGGGCGGGCTAGGCGTGATCCACAAGAGTCTCGACCCCGATGCACAGGCCGATCAGGTCCGGCAAGTGAAGCGGTTCGAGGCGGGCATGGTCATCAATCCGATCACCATCCATCCCGATGCGACGCTCGCCGACGTGCGCGCCCTTAAAGAGCGTCATCACATTTCAGGGATTCCGGTCGTCATCGAGGACGGAACATTGGTCGGCATTCTGACGAACCGCGACGTTCGCTTTGCCACCGACGCGGATGCCAGGGTCGCCGATCTCATGACCAAGGACAATCTCGTCACGGTGAAAGAAGGGGTGAGTCCCGAAGACGCGCGCCGTCTCCTTCAGAAATACCGCATCGAAAAACTGATCGTCGTCGATGAGAGATACCGTTGCGTGGGCCTCATCACCGTCACCGATATGGAGAAGGCGGCCCATCACCCGCATGCGGCGAAGGACGATCAGGGACGCCTCCGGGTCGCCGCGGCGATCGGAACTGGCGATGAAGGCTTGGCGCGGGCCGAACGGCTGATCTCGGCGGGGGTCGACCTGATCGTCATCGACACCGCCCACGGTCATTCGAGCAATGTGTTGGCGCAGGTCGAGCGCACGAAGAAGCTGTCCAATCGCGTGCAGATCGTCGCCGGCAATGTCGCGACCGGGGAGGGCGCGCGGGCGCTCATCGATGCCGGAGCCGACGCCGTCAAGATCGGGATCGGTCCGGGCTCGATCTGCACGACCCGGGTCGTGGCGGGGGTCGGCGTGCCGCAGCTGTCGGCCATCATGGAGTGCGCGGAAGCAGCGGCGAAATCCAATGTCCCGGTGATCGCCGACGGCGGTATCAAATATTCGGGCGATCTCGCCAAGGCGATCGCGGCGGGCGCGGGCGTCGCGATGATCGGATCGCTCCTTGCCGGAACCGACGAAAGCCCGGGCGAGGTCATTCTCTTTCAGGGCCGCAGCTACAAGAGCTATCGCGGCATGGGCTCGGTCGGCGCGATGGCGCGGGGCTCGGCCGACCGCTACTTCCAGCAGGAAGTGAGAGATGCGCTGAAGCTGGTGCCCGAAGGCATCGAGGCCCAGGTCCCCTACAAAGGTCCGGTCTCGGTCGTCCTTCATCAACTCGTCGGCGGCTTGCGTGCGGCAATGGGCTATGTGGGCGCCGCCGACATCCAGGAGTTCCAGTCCCGCGCCGAATTCATCCGCATCACCAATGCCGGCTATCGCGAGAGCCATGTGCACGATGTGATGATCACCCGCGAGGCGCCGAACTATCAGCCGCCGCAGTGAAGGCTCGAGCCGATGCGCTGGGGGGGCCGGATCGCCGCTGCGATCGAGATTCTGGAGGACGTTTTCCAACGGCACCGGCCGGCATCGGATGCGCTCGCCGAGTGGGGCCGTCAGCATCGCTTTGCGGGCTCGAAAGATCGCCATGCGATCGGGACGCTCGTGTTCGACAGTCTGCGCAAGCGCAATTCGCTCGCTTTCGCGCTTGCGGATTCATCTCCCCGTTCTCTGGCCTTTGGGACGGTCAGGATCCTCTGGGGAAAGCCGTTTGGCGAGGTGCAGTCCTGGGCCGAGGAGCCGCATGGCCCTGGTGCGTTGACGCCCGGTGAGTTGTCCCAACTGGCGGAACCGGGCAAGCGGGATGCACCCGCATGGGTCGAAGGCGATTTTCCCGAGTGGCTTGCGCCCTCGTTCGAGCGTGTTTTCAGGACGGACGCCGCAAGACAAGGGGCGGCATTGGCCGAGCGGGCGCCGGTCGACCTACGGGTCAATGTGCTCAAAGCCGATCGGCCGAAAGTTCTGTCGGCACTTTCCCGGTACGGCGCCTCGGAGGGTCCGCTCTCGCCCTGGTGCGTGCGGATAGCGCCGCCCGGGCCCGAAGCCCGCAACCCCGCGGTCGAGGCAGAGCCGGCCCATGGAAAAGGCTGGTACGAGGTTCAGGACGCGGGCTCGCAAGCGGCAGCCCTCATGACGGCGGCCAAGGCTGGCGAGCAAGTCGCCGACGTGTGCGCGGGCGCGGGCGGCAAGACGCTGGCGATTGCCGCGATGATGGGGAACAAGGGCCAGGTCTATGCGCATGACGCCGATCGCAACCGGCTGCGCCCGATCTTCGATCGGCTCAAGCGGGCCGGTGTTCGCAATGTTCAGGTCATCGGCGCGGACGAGCCTGCCAAGCTGGCAGGCTTGCGTGGCGGATTGGATGGCGTTCTGATCGACGCCCCGTGCTCGGGATCGGGCAGCTGGCGGCGGAAGCCCGACGCCAAATGGCGGCTCACGGACCGGCAGCTCTCGATCCGGGTCTCCGAGCAGGCGGCCGTGCTCGAAAGCGCCGCCCTTCTGGTCAAGCCCGGCGGGCGCCTCGTCTATGTCACCTGCTCGGTGCTGCCCGAGGAGAACGGCGACCAGATCGAAGGATTCCTGACGGCCCACCCCGCATTTTCGGTCGTGCCCTATCGGGAGCAATGGCTGGCCGCGATCGGCACGCCGCCGCCTGTCTCGGCCGATGCCAGCGAAAAGACGCTGCTCCTTACACCCGCCAACCACTCGAGCGACGGATTCTTCATCGCGATTTTGCGCCGCGCACCTTGAGGTAGGTCTCCATGGCGGCAAGGGTGGCGTTGCTGACGTGGTGCTCGATCCCCTCGGCATCGATGCGGGCGGTTTCGTTGTCGACCCCGATCGCCAGCAAAAACTGCTCGACGATATCGTGCCGTTTCCGGCCGTCGTGGGCGAGCTTCCGGCCGGCTTCGGTGAGAAAAACGGCCCGATAGGGCTCCTGCGTAATGAGCTTCTCGTCCTGGAGCCGCTTCAGCGTCTTGACCACCGTCGCCGTCGAGACCCCGAGCTCATGGGCGATGTCGGTTCCCCGCGCTTCTCCGCGTTCGGCGATGAGGTCGGCGATCAGCTCGACGTAATCCTCCGCGGTCTCGCTCTGGTGATCGGCCCGAATTCGCTGGAACGCGTCCGTCTGCAGAGCACGTTTGTGGGCACGTGCGTTCATCGGCAACTTGCATATATGCAATCTCCTTAGCACTTGCCATAAAATTTAGCCATAGCTAGATTTATGCGCATGGTCCAACTGAGCGAGACGCCCGACCGGGGCTGGCTTCGCGGGCGGGGCGAGCCGTCTCTCGCCGACGTCTTCCGCTCGATTCGCATCGATCCGGGCAAGGGCGTCTTCCGGCGCGCCCTCGCCTTCATCGGTCCGGGCTATCTCGTCGCCGTCGGCTACATGGACCCCGGCAACTGGGCGACCTCGATCGCCGGCGGCGCCCAGTTCGGTTACACGCTCCTCGTCATCGCGCTCCTCTCGAACGTCATGGCGATCATCCTGCAGTCGCTGTGCGCGAGGCTCGCGGTCGGATCGGGGCGGGATCTGGCGCAAGCCTGCCGCGACGCTTTTCCGCGGCCCGTCGCCTGGGTGCTGTGGGCCTTCGCCGAGATCGCCATCATCGCCACCGACATTGCCGAGGTCGTGGGCACCGCGATCGGCCTCAATCTCCTGTTCGGCGTCCCGCTCGAGATCGGCGTCATCATAACGGCATTCGACGTATTCATCATCCTCCTGCTTCAGAGGCTCGGCTTCCGGTGGATCGAGGCCTTCGTCATCTCGCTCTTAGCCGTGATCTTCGTCTGCTTCTTCATCCAGATCGCGCTCGCCGATCCCAACTGGCGGGGCGTGATCCTGGGTTTCGCTCCGACCGTCGAGATCGTGAAGAACCCGCGGATGCTCTATCTGGCGCTCGGCATTCTCGGAGCGACCGTCATGCCGCACAACCTCTATCTCCATTCGGGCATCGTGCAGACGCGCGCCTTCGGCCACTCGCCCAGTGAAAAGCGCGAAGCGCTCACTTTCGCGACGCTCGATTCGACCGCGGCCCTCATGTTCGCGCTCTTGATCAACGCCTCGATCCTCATCCTTGCGGCGGCGACCTTCTACAAGACGGGGCGGACCGACGTCGCCGAGCTCGGCGATGCGCATGCGATGCTGGCCCCGCTTCTAGGCTCGCTGCTCGCGCCAAAGCTCTTCGCCGTGGCGCTCCTCTGCTGCGGCCTCAACTCGACGGTGACCGCGACGATGGCGGGCCAGATCGTGATGGAAGGCTTTCTCGACATCCGCTTGGCCGCCTGGCTCCGGCGGCTCGTCACCCGCATGGTGGCGATCGTTCCCGCCGCCGCGGTCACCATCTATTACGGCAATGCCGGCACCGGCGCGCTTCTGATCCTGAGCCAGGTGATCCTCGCCTTTCAGCTCCCCTTCGCGATCGTGCCGCTCGTGATGTTCACGCGCGACCGCAAAAAAATGGGCGCGCTGGCGGCGCCCATTTGGCTCACCGCGGCCTCCGCGCTCATCGCCGCCATCATCATCGCGCTCAACGTGAAACTGCTCTATGACATAGCGGTGCCCTGACCCGGAGGACGACGATGGGACAGATCGAAAATGAAGTGAACGGCAGAGCGGAGGCGATAACGATCTCGGAGCGGGCCCGGCAGCACGGACGCTCGTTCGAGGACGAAGCACACGCGATCGTCGCTCGAGAGGGCAAGCTCTCGCCTGCTGAATTCGCTGAAATTGCCAATCGTATTCGGCGGACCACTCCCAAGGGAATCAAGCAGACGGACAGTACCGAGATGGTGAGAGAACTTCGCGACAGCGATCATGGCGGTCGTTGACGCGAGTGTACTCATCAAGGCCTTCGTAGAAGAGTTGGGATCGACTCGAGCTGCTCATGTGCTCGGAACTGTGGACCCGCTACATGCTCCAGGGCATGCGCTTGCTGAGGTCGCTGAAGTCCTGTTGAGGAAAAGCCGGAGGGGCGAGTTCGATGGGAGGCGAATAGGCGAAGCGATTTTCGCGGTGATGAACAGGACAGAGACCGTCGACCTCTTGGACATCATCGTCGATGCGGTTCAGATTGCCGAAGCCATCGAATGCAGTGTCTATGACGCCCTTTATCTGGCAACGGCCCGCTCTCTGGATACGGTTGTTATAACTTGCGACCAGCGGCTGATGCGGAAAGCGGCAGGATCACCTTACGAGCGTTTTGTTGCACCTCTGGAGGCGTGGGGCCACGGTCCCTGATCTTGCGGGATTTCATGCCTTGTCTTAAGCGCACCCGATGCAGGATCGGATTCTTATTGTCGACTTCGGCTCGCAGGTGACGCAACTCATCGCGAGACGGGTGCGCGAGGCCGGCGTCTATTCCGAGATCGTTCCCTATCAGCTCGCCGAGAAAGCGCTCGACCGGCCCAATCTCCGGGGCGTCATTCTCTCGGGCGGGCCGGCGAGCGTGCACGAAGGCGAGAGCCCCAGGCCGCCCGCGCGCCTCTTCCAGCGTGGCATCCCGGTGCTCGGCATCTGCTACGGCGAGCAGGCGATGTGCGCGGAACTCGGCGGCAAGGTCGAGCCCTCGGATCACCGCGAGTTCGGGCGCGCCTTCCTCAAGGTGACGGCACCCTGCGCGCTCTTCGACGGCATCTGGGAGACGGGCGAAAGCCATCAGGTGTGGATGAGCCACGGCGACCGCGTGACCGCGCTTCCGCCGGGCTTCCGAGCGGTCGGCGTCTCGGAGGGGGCGCCCTTCGCGGCGATCGCCGACGAGAAGCGCCAGTTCTACGCCGTCCAGTTCCATCCCGAAGTCGTGCACACGCCCGACGGCGCCAAGCTCTACCGCAACTTCGTGATCGACATCTGCGGCTGCCGCGGCGACTGGTCGATGGCCTCGTTCCGGCAGGAGGCGATCCACCGGATCAAGAAGCAGGTGGCCTTCGAGCGGGTGATCTGCGGCCTCTCGGGCGGCGTCGACAGCGCGGTGACGGCGGTGCTCATCCACGAAGCCATCGGCGAGCAGCTCACCTGCATCTTCGTCGACCATGGCCTCTTGCGCGCCGGCGAGGCGGAGGAGGTGGTGCGACTCTTCCGCGACGCCCACAATATTCCGCTCATCCATGTCGATGCCAGGCGGACCTTCCTTTCGGTTCTCGAGGGTGTCACCGACCCCGAGGCCAAGCGCAAGACGATCGGCCGGCTCTTCGTCGAGGTGTTCGAGGCGGAAGCGAAGAAGATCGGCGGCGTCGGCTTTCTCGCTCAGGGCACGCTCTATCCCGACGTGATCGAATCCATGTCGTTCGCGGGCGGGCCGTCGGTCACGATCAAATCGCATCACAATGTCGGCGGCCTGCCCGAG
>JBJMRA010000067.1:0-39001 GCA_045802365.1 Hyphomicrobiales bacterium
GGAGATCAGCGTCTCGAGCCTCTCTCGCATCCGCGCGTCGATGCCACCGGGAGGGCCTTCGGTCTTTCCGATCGCCAAAACCCCTTGCTCTTGGAGAATGCGATGTGCCTCAGCGAGCAAGCGAGGCCAATTGCGCGCGGTCAGCAACTGCACCATCAACACGGCGTCGAACGCCCTATCACGAAAGGGTAGATGGCCGCCATCCGCCTGAATGAGCGCGGGGGTTTGCGGGAGGTCCTTTCGACGGAACTCCTGCAGCATCCCCATCGATGAGTCGAGACCGACGTAATCGTCGCCGGCAATGCAGAATTCCTCGCCAATTCTTCCGGTGCCGCACCCTACTTCGAGCAACGGCGATCCCGGAGTCAATCCCCCATGCTCCTGCAGCGCCCGCCGTACCGCGGCTGACACTCCGGCCGGCAACACCCGATAGCGTTCGAAACGGCTGGCAACGACGTCGAATGCATTCATGCAGATCGACCGATCGAACCTGCCGAGGCAGCAACAGCGATCAGCATCGGCCCGACCGCGAATACGATGCGCCCGCAGCTTCCGCCTTTCATGCAGCGATTGGGAACCAGGACGGTTTGCTGCCGTGCCCGGATCAATGGTCCATCGTCTCAGGCTTGCAGCCGCTGGGCTGGCCTGCGGCCGGGCGGATGTCCAGCCGTTGCATCATGCCGATATCCTCATGCGTTAGAGCGTGGCAATGCATGACGAAACATCCAACCGTGATGGGGTTGAAATAGATCCGGAAGGTTATCGAGCCGATGTCCACATTCTTGTTGAGGTTGGGCCTAGGGAACGGCAACGGCAAGGGACCTGGGGGTTGAGGCTGCCCACCGGGCACAAGGATGGTGTCGTGCCACTCGGGTACATCCAGTTTTACGCCATTGATATGTGTGACCAGAAACGGATTCTGATGGATGTGGAACGGATGATCCGAAAACGAGCGATTGAGTACCGTCCATTCCTCGTAGTGGCCGGCGATCATATCGTCGAACAATGGCTGGTTCGGGTTGAACAATCCATCCTTCTTGAAATCGACCAGCGGCATTTGCTTATCGTCGTTGGGCTTTCCTGCATCATCGGCATCGCGCAGCATCAGCAGATTGGGAAGGGGGCGGCCTCCCCAATATTTCGCATCATATTTATCGAAAAACCAGCCGCAGCTCGGCAGGCGGTAGCGGGCGTACTGCAGGAGGGTGGCTTCCTCTTTGGCGCAGATCTCGAAGGCAACCTGGCGCTGTGCATCAGGAGTAGTCCCGAGCATCTCGGCGACGCTTGGAAGACCCTTTGGCACGGGCAGCGGGCCATCAGGCAGCCGCATGTCGCGCTGATCGCCATCTATCACCACGGTCGCGAGCGAGATCGGGTAGGCCTGGACTTTCGGCGGTGTTGCGGCGCAAGGATCCTCCTCGGGCTTCAATTGCGCCATACGCCCGTGCTCGTGGCTGGGCGAGGCGGGCACGAGTCCGCATGGAGCGGGAAAGTCAAAGCTATGGCGGGTTACTCGGGGTTCGGGATCGATCCCCGAGGGTGATACCGACACGGGGTTCGACACCGGATCCAAATCCTGCAATTGGTATGTTCCCGGATTGGCGGCCTTCACCAGCACGTCCATGCGTTGGCCGGGGGCAAGCACTACGGCTGCGTCTTGCCTCAGCCGGACCATATTACGGACGGTGATCCCGTCCATGGCGATGATGTTGAAGCCATGGCCTTGCAGGGCGAGCACAATGTTCTCGTCGGTCGCGGCATTGAGCAGTCTCCATCGCTGCACTTCACCGGGCCGCATGTGCAAAGTCGGGTTGGTCACCCCGTTGGTCACAAAATAGAAGAAGCTCCGTCCCGGCGCGCCATCCAATCCATAGGTGCTCCAGATTCCCTGACTCGTTTTGACATTCGTGAAGAAGGGGAAGGTTCCGAACTGTTCGGCGAGCTTGTGGACAAATGGCTGGGTGCCGTCCACCGCCGTTCGAATGACCTGAAACATCATCGGCACGTCTTTGGCTGCCGCAACTTCAGGCACCGCATCGAGGGTTCCGGGACCGCCCTTGATGATCAGGAAGCCCTCCATGCCGCCGATCATTTGAAAAGTGGTCGCTCCGTGCTTGTGGGGGTGGTACCAATAGGTCCCGCTCGGCTGATCGGCGGGGATGTCAACAGCGATGTGGCTCGTCGTGCCCGGTTCCATAAGCCGGAAAGGATTGTCGGAATTACCCAAGGGCGAAACCGTTAGCCCGTGAGTGTGAAAGTTCGTCGTGTATGGGTCATGCGGGAAAAACCCGCCGCGCTGATTGGTCGGGTTGGCCGGCAGGTTGTTGATGAGATCGATTGACAGCCGGTCGCCCGGCTTCACCACCAAAGTGGGCCCAGGAATTGTCCCTTCATATGTTGTCGTATGGATTACCCGGGTTTCGCCGGTGGGCTGATCCACGATCTTGTTCTTTCCGATGCAAGCATGCAGCGTGGTTTTCAGCACTCCGCGAGAAGAAGTGCGGACTTCGGGCACTGGAAACGCAGCCGCGGATCTCGCCGGAGCACTGACAGCGGAATTCCCCGGAGCGCTGACCTTGGAGATCACCGGAGCGCTGACATCGGTGCACTCGGCAGGCACCGCAAGACTGTCCTCTTGCGCCACGGCGCCGGGTACAGTCCACGGAACAGCCAAGCAGAAAACCGGTAGCGCGAGCATGGTCGAAAACAGCGTGCGACGCCTCAACATAATTTTCTCTCCCGCTCTACCGCAACGCTAGTTGCGACAAGATTTTAATGTGATGACTGCACGGGACACGAGAGTCCCTGTACGAAACAGTACGCTCGATCGGAAGTTGATGCAAGGGCTCGCCTTCAAATCTCAACCGGCTGATCCTGTCGGGGGCGTTGGCGCGTCGAATGAAATTCGGGTTCGCCTGGCCGAGAAGGATTCGTGGCGAGGTCAACAACACGATCACGTTTAGCATTTGCGGGAAGGATTTGGCTCACCGCCGCTCCCGCAACATTTCTTCTCCTCTGGTCGGGAGGGTTCAGCGTCGCAAAGCTCGGACTGAAAGGCTCGGAGCCATTGGGGTTTCTCGCTCTGCGCTATGCCGTCGTGCTCGCCATCCTGATGCCGCTCTTTCTCGTTCTGCGTCCGCCTCTGCCGCGCCGCTCGGGCGATGTCGCGCATGTCGCGTTCGTAGGCTTCCTCATCCAGGTCGTCTATTTCGGCCTGTGCTACGTCGCCTTCAAAGCGGGTGCGTCCGCCGGCACGGTCGCGATCATCGTCTGCCTTCAGCCCATCCTCGTCGGTCTAATTGCGCCTCATTTTACGCGCGAAGCGGTAGGCCCGCTCCGCTGGGTAGGTCTCATGCTCGGAATCGCGGGGGCGGCGAGCGTCATCCTGTCCCGCTCGACGATTGCCGCTGAATCCGTGTTCGCGGTCTTATGTGCGGTAGGAGCGCTTATCGGCATCAGCGCCGGCACGCTTTGGGAAAAGCGCTTCGGCGTCAGCATGCATCCGATCGTGTCGAACCTCATCCAGTATGCGGTCGGACTGGCCGGCGCCTTGCCGCTGGCGCTCGCGAGCGAAACGCTCCGGTTTCACTGGAGCGCGGAATTCGTGGCTGCACTCGCCTATCTCGTCATCGGCAACTCGCTCATCTCGATGACGCTTCTCCTCGCGATGATCAGGAGGGGAGAAGTGAGCCGCGTGTCCTCGCTTTTCTATCTGGTCCCGCCGGTCACCGCGGTGATCGCCTGGCTCCTGCTCGGGGAGGCAATGCCGTCGCTGGCCTGGTTCGGAATGGGTCTCGCCGCGATCGGAGTCGCTATCGCGAGCCGAAAAAGAGCGTAGCGCTTCTCCGCGCGGCCTCATGCTCTGAGAATCGCGCCCTCGGGATAGGCCTTCGCGAGCTCCCGCCTTGCCGCGAAGCCCTGCTCGAGATCGTACGCGTTGATGATGCCGAGCCTGAAGCCGCCGGGCGGCATGGCATGCGCCTCCGGAGCCTTGTCCTCGTGAAACGTGGTTTGGAGCGACGAGACGCCAGGCATTTCCCGCACGCGCGCCAGATGCTCCGCGCTCGGATGAAAGAAGCGCTTGCCGTGCCGCCCGAAGAGGATGACCGAATAGCCGTCGCGGCGGTCGCGATCCCCGAAAGTCCAGCGCCCTTCGGCATAGAGGCGGACGAGCGCCTCGACCCAGCCTTCGCCATAGAGGTCGGGCCACTGGTCGGCGAAGCGCAGATGCACCTCGATGATCTTGCCGCCGATCGTCTCGAAATTGACCATGCCGGTGTAGCCCGCGAACTGCCGCGCGAGCCAGGCCTCGAGATAGGCTTCGAGCGCGGGGCGCGGCTCCGCATGGACGATCCAATAGTCGAAGGCGCCCTCGATGAGGGGCTCGCCCGTCGTATGCCGCCACCAGCGCGGGCGGCCGTCGGCGACCGCGCAGTCGGTCGAGACGTGCTCGCCTTCGAGGAGCGCCATCCACATGTGGCCGGCGCGATAGCCCTCGTGGTAGTCGGCCTCGCTCCTGAGCATGGCGCTGCCATCGCCCATGCCCTTCAAGTTCATGATCGGCTTCGAGAACACCGGGAAGCGGTCGGGCGCGACGCCATGCGGGCCCGCGGCGAGCCCCTGGCTCTCGGCCACCGCGAGCTTGTTGTAGACCCAGCGCTCTTTCGGGAACCACGCCCAGGCATCGGCATCCTCGGTCGGGATGCGGACGTCCTCGGGGCAGGGGACGTGCTCGAAATACTGGACCCGCCAGGGGTCTGCTTCACATACCGGCATCGGGGCTCCCGCCAGTGGACCCGTGAGCTTCTAGCCCGCGTGCGCCTCGATCCTGTCAGGAGCGCGCGTCAGTCGTCGAACATGAAATCGTGGCCGAAACGGTTACAGCCAACGCCGCGGCGGTGATAGATGTTGTACTCGAACGCGCAGTAATCCGACATGCCCGCGGGGTTCGGCTCTTCCGGATAGCCGTAGTAATCGCGCTTCTTCGGCCGCGGCCGGTTATAGTTGGTGGTGACCTTCTTCGTCGTCTTCTTCTTGACGATCTTCTTCTTGGCCGTGGTGGTTGCGGCGGCAACCGGATCCGTCGCGAGGGTCAGCGCGGGCAGGCCGCCGATGGCGAAGCCGGCGACAAGCGTCAGGGCGTAGAGGGCGGCGCGGGTCATATGCGTCCTGTTCAGTCGATTTCCCATGCGACGCTAACGTCTATGGCGATCGTTTGTTCGCCCTCGGCGACCGGGACGGGAGCGGCTTCGGCCTTCATCATCGCCCGCCCCACGATGGGAACGGGAGGCGGCGCGCCCGCCGTCTCGCCCAGCGCCAAAACCCGGCCGAGCTTTACCCCCGCCGCCGCGGCGTAGACCGCGGCCTTGCGGCGCGCATCGGCGACCGCTCGCTTTCGCGCCTCGTCTTCGAGCGGTTGGCGCTCGGCGATGTCGAAGGCGATGCCGTAGATCTGGTTCGAGCCCTGGCTCACCACATCGTCGAGGAGCGCGCCGAGCTTCGGCAGCTCGCGTACGCTCGTGTCGAGGTTATTGGAGACCGTATAGCCGATCACCTGTTGCCGGCCCTCCGTCTCATCGCCGTAGCGGGCGCTGACCGCAAAGTTCGAGGTCTGGATGTCCTTCTCGGCGATGCCGGCTGATTTGAGCGCCGCCATGACTTTCTGCATCGCTTGGGTATTGGCCGTGAGGGCCTCGCGCGCGGTAGCGCCCTCGCTCATGACACCGAGGGTGACACGGGCCATGTCGGGCTTCGCTTTGACCTCGCCGTGACCGGTGAGCCACAACACGCGATCGGGCGCCCGTTCATCGTCGGCGGCCGTAGCGGGACTTGCGAGCCAAGCGAGGGCTGCGAGGCCCAAAGGCGCGAGAAGGCGACGGTTCATGCTAGAGGCCACTTTGCCCGTCATCCCGGCGCAAGCCGCTATCGTATGCACACATCTCAATGGGCAGATGGCCGCACCCGGGCGCGGCAGGCTTGCACGCTATCTCCCTAGCCGTCTTCCCGGCGAAAGCCGGGACCCATTCCGCAATGTGACGGGTGTGCCATCGTTCGGGCAACCTCTGGAGGGTCGCAAAATAGCCGCGGCGTGCGCGGCTGCCGTAATTGCGCCAGTTAACTCTCTCGGTCCGATCCGCCACATGTCGAGATAGGCTCCGGCTTTCGCCGGAGTGACGAGGTATTTGTAAATTTTCATACTGCTCGAGATGTGTGCATACGATAGCGGCGGAGGGCCGGGAACCACGCCCCCATGCGTGCGATCGATCAGCGGAGTCCGTACATGGATCAACATGGGTCCTGGCTTTCGCCGGGATGACATTGAGAGAGGAGTGCGCGATAGATGTCCGCCGTTTCGCGATCGAAGCAGCAGAAGATCACGCGCTGCACGGAAGGTGCTTTCGTGAGCGCCTCGCGAACGGCCGCGAGCGCGACGCGGGCGGCTTCTTCTTTTGGATAACCATAGATGCCGGTCGATATGGCCGGGAAGGCAATCGAAGCGAGCGCGTGCGCCGCTGCCAATTCGATCGCCCGCCGATAGCAGCCGGCGAGAAGTTCAGCTTCGCCCCAACCTCCACCGCGCCAGACGGCGCCGACGGCGTGAATGACATGACGGGCCTTCAGTTGATGGCCGCCGGTTATTTTCGCATCACCCGTCGCGCATCCGCCAAGACCACGGCATTCCTTGAGGAGACCGGGTCCCGCCCGGCGGTGGATCGCGCCATCGACTCCGCCCCCGCCGAGCAGCGAGCTGTTCGCGGCGTTCACGATCGCATCGACGTCGAGCCCGGTGATATCGCCCTCGACAACATCGATCGAAGCCATTGCCGTCGTCTTTCGCGGGTCATACTCTCGGCACTCTAGCAGATCACGGAGAACCGCTCATGAGCGCTGCACGCCTTGCGGGGGCCATTCTCATTCTTTCGGCCATCGCGCTCATGACATCGTTGCCGGCCTATGCCGACAAGATCGACGGCGAGTGGTGCGCGTCCGACGGCAAGCGTCTGTCGATCGACGGCCCCGCCATTACCACCCCGGGCGGGACGCGGATGAAGGGCAATTACTCCCGCCATCACTTCAGCTATGTGGTGCCGGATCGCGAGCCGGGTGCTGGCGATACGGTCGAAATGGCTCTCCAAAACGAGAACGAAGTGCTGATCCTGCCCCATCCCGGCGCAGAGGTCGAACTCTGGCGACGTTGCCCAGCGAGCGTCTGAAGAGCTATCGACGTCAGCCTTCGGGCAAGTTTCACCAGGAGCGAGCATGCAGGACAGGCCGGACATCCAGTTCAATCAGCCCGTGTCGGGGCTCGTGACCCCCCGCTTCGGCGGTATCGCCACCTTCATGCGCCTTCCGCATGTCCGGCTGGAAGACGCCCAGAACGTCGATATCGGGCTTATCGGCGTACCGTGGGATGGCGGCACCACCAATCGGCCAGGCCCGCGGCATGGTCCGCGGCAGATGCGCGACCAGTCGTCGATGGTGCGCCGCATGCACCAGACATTTCAAATCAATCCCTATGAACTCGCGAACTGCGCCGATCTCGGCGATTGCCCCGTCAACCCCGCGAACGTCGATGACGGGCTGAAGCGGGTCGAGACCTATTTCAAGACGCTCGTCGGCAGGGGCATCCGCCCGCTTTCGGCGGGGGGCGATCATCTCTGCTCATTGCCGATCTTGCGGGCCGTGGGCGAGAAACGGCCGGTTGGCATGATTCATTTCGATGCCCATACCGATCTCTATGACGGCTATTTCGGTGGCTTCAAGTACACGCACGGCACTCCCTTCCGCCGCGCCATCGAGGAAGGCGTGCTCGATCCCAAGCGCACCGTGCAAATCGGCCTGCGCGGCTCGATGTACGATCTCGACGATTTCGAGTTCGGCCAGAAGGTGGGCGTCCGCCTCATCAGGATCGAGGAGGCGATGGAAAAGGGCCCAGCCAAGATCATGGAAGAAGCGCGCCGGATCGTCGGCGATCAGCCGATTTATGTGAGCTTCGACATCGACATGCTCGATCCGGTCTATGCGCCGGGCACGGGCACCCCCGAAGTCGGCGGCTTCACAACCTTCCAGGCGCAGCAGATGTTGAGGGCTCTGCGCGGACTCAACATCATGGGCGCGGACGTCGTCGAGGTTTCGCCGCCGTTCGATCCCTCGGGGCTCACCGCCTATGCCGGCGTCACCATGATGTTCGAGCTCCTGTGCTCGATGGCGGAGGACGTCGCTCGCCGGCGCAAGGCGCCGGTCAGTTCAGCCCGCGGGTGAACAGTCGGCCCCATTGCGGCATCGCGTCGCCGACGCCGGCGAGGCGCAAAGCATGCCACGCCATCGCATGATTGGACGAGGTGACCGGAATGCCGATCTCGGCCTCGATCGCAGCCGCGGCTTCGGCAAGGCGGACGGAGGTGCACGAGACGAAAACGGCATCGACCTTCGCCGACCCGAGTATGGTCGTCACTCCCGCCTTGATCGACGCGGGCGTGATGCGCGCGACGACGCCGTCGTTCTCCTCGTTGAACGAGCCGAAGACCGGCACGGTGAAGCCGCGCGCCGTGATATAGGCCGCGACGATCCGGTTCACGTCGGCGCGATAAGGTGTGAGAACGCCGATGCGCTTGGCGCCGAGCGCGTGGAACGCCGCGAAGGCGGCGGTGATCGGGGTGGTGCACCTAGCCTTCGGCCTCACCGAGCGGATCTTCTCGAACACCTTCTCCTCGCCGATCGCCATCGAAGCGGAGGTGCAACCATAAGCGATGACGTCGAGATCGGAGCCGGGCAGGATCAGGTCGGCGGCCGTTGTTATCCGCGGCTCCATCGCCCGAAGCGTTTCCGGGGTGATCTGCTGATCGTTGAATATGCGGCTCTCATAGAGTGCGACACCGGCGAGCGGCGTCATGATCTGGCGCCATTCATGCTCGATCGTGTAGTCGGTGGCGAGCACGATGAGCCCGATTCGTGCCCTCGATGCGATGCCCCGGTCGGTGTCGAAGGGAAGATGTTCGATCAGCAGCGTATCGTCGCTGGGCGTGAGATTGCGGACGGCTTCGTTCATGGGAGGATCCTCGGCTGATCTCCGATTATTTACCAGAGATCCGGCGCCTCCCATATAGCCCGTCGGCCCACCCTTTCCTGAGGGCGGCCGATTGGGTCCGCGAGTTGCGCGGGGCCAAGCATTCGCTTCTGGCCCTCGCAGCGGGAGGACTCGCGGCATTCTCGATGCCGCCATTCGACGTCTGGCCGGTTCTTTTCGTGTCCCTCCCTCTCCTCGTCTGGATAAGCGAGGCGGATCGCGGCTGGCGATCGTCCTTCTTCGCCGGATGGTTGTTCGGGCTCGGCTATTTCGGCGTGTGCTTCTATTGGGTGGGCGTCGCCTTTCTCGTCGATGCCGCAACCTATCTTTGGATGATGCCCTTCATGGTCGGGGCGCTGGCGGGCGGGATGGCCGTCTACTGGGGCCTCGCGGTTCTGGCGTCCTCACGGGTGGTCCGGATCGGTTATTCCGGGTATTTCGCGCTGCCGATCGCGCTCGCGATAGCGGAGTGGCTCAGAGGCCATCTCTTCACCGGGTTTCCTTGGACCGCGCCGGGCCTGGCGGCCATCGGCATGGGTGGCCTCGCTCAGCTCGCGTCGCTCATCGGCATGCCGGGGCTGACGTTTCTCATCTGCCTATGGGCATGCCTGCCCGCAATGCTCGGTGAACGCCGCGTCTCCCGCCCCGCATGGGCGTGCGCGGCCGGTTTCATCCTCATCCTAGCCGCGGGCTGGGCCTACGGGGGGTGGCGCCTAGCCCAGCCGGACCCGCCGGCGAACGATGCCGTCCGCCTACGGATCGTCCAGCCCGACATACCGCAGGACGCCAAGTGGCGGGCCGGCAACGCGGGCGCGATCTTCGATAGCCTGGCGAATTTGTCGCAGACGGTCACCGCTGCGGCCCCGCGCGGCATAAGCGACTTTACCCATGTGATCTGGCCGGAAAGCGCGGTGCCGATCTATCTCGCCGAAAACGAGGCGGCGCTCGAGCGCATCGACGACCTCCTTCCTGACGGCACGACGCTCATCACCGGTGCACTCAGGCGCGATCCGGTGAAGGTCGATACAGAGGGCCGGCCGGAAGTCTACAACAGCATTCTCGGTTTCGGTTCCGATGCAAACGTCGTCGCGGTCTATGACAAATGGCGGCTCGTCCCCGGCGGCGAGTTCCTGCCCTTCGGATCGATCCTCGAGCCGCTCGGATTCCGCAAGGTGGTGACCGTTCCAGGCAGCTTCGCCGCCGGCAACGGTCCCAAGACCGTCGATCTGCCGGGTGCGCCGCCCGCGGGCATGCTCATCTGCTACGAGGCGATCTTTCCCGACCGGCTCATCAATGAAAGCCGACGGCCGCAGTGGCTCATCAACGTCACCAATGACGGCTGGTTCGGCAAGTCGACCGGTCCCTATCAGCATCTCGCGCAAGCGCGGATGCGCGCCATCGAGCAGGGGCTTCCCTTGGTGCGCGCCGCCAACACCGGTGTTTCGGCGATCATCGATGCGAAGGGGCGAGTCCTGACGAAGATCGAACTCGGGCAGCGAGGGGTGCTTGATTCGGCTCTGCCCGCGGCTCTTCCCTCCACCCCCTATTCCCGATATGGTGACTGGCTCTTACTGGCGCTGCTCGCGACCATCGGCGGATGCATGCTGCTCCTGCGCGGCCCCCTAAATCCAGACTTTTGCGTTGAAAGACGCAGAAGGGTATAATAGAGTAAAATATGACTCTCGTTCGGCGGATGCTACGGTGGGTGTCTCCGCCGCAGCCAAGAACACAAAGATGATCAAAGCCGACAGACCGGGGGCAGACGGTCTGACCAGAATGACGAAAAGAGATCCGAACTTCGTGGACCGCCATGTGGGAAACCGCATGCGCATGCGACGGCTGTTGATCGGCATGAGCCAGGAGAAGCTGGGCGAGCTCCTCGGTATAACGTTTCAGCAGGTCCAGAAATACGAGAAGGGCTCGAACCGGGTAAGCGCCAGCCGTCTCTACAATGTCGCCAAGGTGCTGGGCGTGCCGGTTCAATACTTCTTCGATGAGTTGCAAGGCGACCAAGCGGCGGCCATGGGCTTCGCGGAGTCTCAGGGCGCCGATGTAATTTCGGGCGCGCTCCAATCGCCCGAGGGCGTTCAACTCGCGCGAATCTTCAGCGGCACGACCGATCCCGAGAAACGCAAGCTCATCATCAATACCGCGCGGGCGATCTCGGGGTTCAAAGGCTCTTGAGCGGGCGCGTTCGGCTTGACCGGTCTCGGTAACCCTGCCAGAACCGCGACCTTGATCAGGCGGCGGGAGTGGCGCCGCCGTTCGACGTAAGCGGAGCGGGAAATCGGCCTCATGGCGCGCAAGAACTATCTCTTCACAAGCGAGTCAGTATCGGAGGGCCACCCCGACAAGGTCTGCGACCGCATCTCCGACGAGATCGTGGACCTCTTCTATCGCGAGTCGGCCAAGAACGGCATGGATCCGCATAACGTGAGAGTGGCCTGCGAGACGCTGTGCACGACGAACAGGGTCGTCATCGCCGGCGAATATCGCGGGCCCAAGCACGTCACGCACGAGATGATCACCGACACGGCGCGGAGAGCGATCAAGGATATCGGCTACGAACAGGACGGCTTCCATTGGAAACATGCAAGCGTCGAAGTCCTATTGCATAGTCAATCGGCGGATATCGCCCAAGGCGTCGATGCGGCGGGCAACAAGGATGTCGGCGCAGGCGATCAAGGGATCATGTTCGGCTATGCCTGCGACGAAACGCCCGAACTGATGCCGGCGCCCATCTATTACGCGCACAACATCCTTGGGCGTCTCTCGGATGCGCGGCGCGACGGCGGCGAGGCGAGACTCGGCCCCGACGCCAAGAGCCAAGTGACTATCCAATACAAGGACGGCAAGGCGGTCGGGGCGACCCAGATCGTGGTTTCGCACCAGCACCTCGATGAGGACCTCACCTCCGATGATGTGCGCGCAATCATTGAGCCCTATGTCCGCAAGGCATTGCCCGAGGGCTGGATCAAGGAGGACACCGTCTGGCACGTGAACCCGACGGGCAAGTTCTTCATCGGTGGGCCCGACGGGGATTGCGGACTTACGGGGCGCAAGATCATCGTCGACACCTACGGCGGTGCGGCTCCGCACGGTGGGGGCGCTTTTTCGGGCAAGGATCCGACCAAGGTCGACCGCTCGGCCGCCTATGCGGCGCGCTATCTCGCCAAGAATGTTGTCGCGGCGGGCCTCGCCAGGCGCTGCACGATCCAACTCTCCTATGCGATCGGCGTCTCGAAGCCACTGTCGATCTACGTCGATTTCCACGAAACCGGCAACGTCGAGGAGCGCCGGCTCGAGGCGACGATCGGCGATGTCATGGATCTGAGCCCCCGCGGGATCAGGGAGCATCTCGGCCTCAACCGGCCGATCTATGCGCGCACCTCCTCCTACGGCCACTTCGGGCGTAAGCCCGACGCCGACGGCGGCTTTTCGTGGGAGAGAACCGACCTCGCCGACGCGATCAAGTCTGCGGTGAAGTGACGCGCGTAGAGCCGCGCCACCAGCTTTACGGCCGCCGCAAGGGCCACGCGCTTCGCGCGCACCACGCCAGGCTCCTCGAGAGCCTGCTGCCGCAGCTACGCGTCGATCCGCCGTCCATCGCGCGAGCCTCGACTGCATGGCTCGAGATCGGTTTCGGAGGCGGCGAGCATCTCGCGCGTCAAGCGAGCCTTCATCCGGAAGTATGTTTCATCGGGGCCGAGCCGTTCGTGAACGGCGTGGCCAAGCTCCTGGCGTTGATCGAAGTCAGGGGCTTGCGCAATGTGCGTATCCATGACGGCGACGCTCGGGTGCTTCTCGAGACGCTGCCCGACCGCGCGCTCGATCGCATCTACCTGCTCTATCCTGATCCGTGGCCCAAGGCGCGGCACCATAAGCGGCGGCTGGTCAGTGCGGCGAGCCTCGCCGAGTTCCAGCGTGTCCTTAAGCCGCGCGGTCTTTTCCTGTTCGCCAGCGATTGGCCGGACTACATGTCATGGACGCTGTTCGAAGTCGGGAGGCACGGCGGCTTCTTCTGGCTGGCCGAGCGGCCTTGTGACTGGCGATTGCCGTTTCCGGACTGGGTCGAGACGCGCTACGAAGCGAAGGCAAAACGCGAGGGCCGTACCCCGGTCTATCTTGCGTTCGAACGGGTATGAGGGCCGGGAGACCGGACGTGCATGGGCTCGTGATATTCGATTGCGACGGCGTACTTATCGACAGCGAGGCATTGAGCTGCGAGGTTCTCATCGAGGAACTCGCCCGCGAGGGGATCCCGGTCGACCGCGAATATGTTTTCAAGGAATGCATCGGTCACAGCTTCCCGGCCGTGGCACAGAAGATCGGAGCGTCATTCGGAAGAGTCATTCCGCAAGGTTTCGAGGCGCGCTACCGGGAAACGCTTCTCCGCCGCTTCGACGGGGCACTCCAGCCCACGCCTGGGGTGAGGCACGTTCTCGAAAATCTTGCCGCTCCCTACTGTATCGCTACGAGCAGCGGCAAAGAGCGCGCGGAATGTTCGCTCGCCGGTGCCGGATTGGCTGACCCTAAGGTTCCGCTCTTCACAGCTTCGATGGTGGCTCATGGGAAGCCCGCTCCCGATCTCTTCCTGTTCGCCGCCGCTCAAATGGGCGTTTCACCATCGAGTTGCCTCGTCCTCGAAGACAGCTTGGCGGGAATCGCGGCCGCGCGCGCGGCCGGCATGGAGGTGTGGCGCTATCGGGGGGGCGGCCATTTCGACCTCGGTTTCGGCCGGGACGATCACGACCTAGCGCACGGACACCTCTCGAGATGGGCGGATTTCTTCTCCGCCTTCCCTCATCTTCACCGTCGCCCATAGATTGATTATAGCGCCGGGGGATGGCACGGAAGACCGATACGGACGCGAACCGGCTCGATGAGGCCGCGCGTGCGGGATGGCTCTACTACATCGCCGGCAACACTCAGGACGAGGTCGCGGCAAAGCTCGGCGTCTCGCGGCAGACCGCACAGCGGCTCGTTTCGCTGGCGGTCAGCGAAAGGCTGATCAAGGTCAGGCTCGATCACCCGATCGCGCATTGCCTCGATCTTTCGAAGCGCTTGAGGGAGGAGCATGCGCTTCGGCTCTGCGAAGTCGTTCCAGCCGATCCCGCTTCTCAATCGAGCACGCTCGGCGTCGCCGAGGCCGCGGCGGCCGAGCTCGAGCGGCATCTCGCATCGCATCATCCGATCATCGTCGCGCTTGGCACCGGCCGCACGCTGAAAGCCGTCGTTTCGCAGCTGCCGCCCATGGATTGCCCGCAGCACAGGATCGTATCGCTCGTCGGCAACATCGCTCCCGACGGATCGGCATCCTTCTATGATATCATCATGAGGATCGGCGATACGGTGAGAGCGCCGCACTACCCGATGCCTATCCCGGTGATCGCGAGCACGGTCCATGAGCGCGAATTGTTGCTCGCCCAGAAGCCGGTCCGCAACGTGGTCGACCTCGCCCAACAGGCCGATCTGACGCTCGTCGGCATCGGCCAGCTCGGCGATCAGGCGCCACTTCTGCAGGACGGCTTCATCAATCGCGACGAGATGCGGGGGCTTCTCAAGGCCGGGGCGGTCGGCGAGATCGTCGGTTGGGCATTCGACAAAGACGGGGCCTTCATCGAAGGCGCGACCAACGACCGGGTCGCGAGCGTGCGGCTGCAACAACCGGCCGAGCGCTTCGTCCTCGGGGTGGCCATGGGCAAAGCGAAGCGCCCGGCGATCGAGGGCGCGCTGCGCGGGCGCCTCATCAATGGGCTCATCACCAACGAGACCACGGCCGAGCTCCTGCTCAAGTAAGGCTGCTCGTGTTGCGGTGCAGCGACGAATCTACCTTGACGCGACTATGCTCAGTTGAGAGTATTTGCTCTAACGATTAGCAAAAGCTCAGACACAGGGAGATTATCCATGAAGGCGGTTTTTCGTCTTGCCTTGAGTGTTGCCGCGCTGGCGGTCGTTTCCGCAGTTCCCGCGCTTGCCGAGACCAAGCTCACGATCGCCACCGTCAACAATGGCGACATGATCCGCATGCAGGGACTGACCGACGATTTCAAGTCCATGAACCCCGACATCGATGTGCAGTGGGTGACGCTCGAAGAGAACGTCCTGCGGCAAAAGGTGACGACGGATATCGCCACCAAAGCCGGCCAGTTCGACGTACTGACGATCGGCACCTACGAGGTTCCGATCTGGAGCAAGAAGGGGTGGCTCGTGCCGCTCGACAATCTGGGCGCCGACTACGATGTCGACGACCTGCTCCCCGCGATCCGCGCCGGCCTCACCGTCGACGGCAAGCTCTATGCGGCCCCGTTCTATGGCGAGAGCTCGATGATCATGTACCGGAAGGATCTGTTCGACAAGGCAGGGCTAAAGATGCCGGATGCCCCGACTTGGGACTTCGTCGCCGATGCGGCGCGCGAGATCAATGATCCCTCGACCGAGACCTACGGCATCTGCCTACGCGGCAAGGCCGGCTGGGGCGAGAACATGGCGTTCCTCACCGCGACGGCCAACTCGTTCGGCGCGCGCTGGTTCGACGAGAGCTGGAAGCCGCAGTTCGATCAGCCCGAGTGGAAAAACACGCTCGATTCCTACGTCAAGCTCATGAAGGACGCCGGACCTCCGGGCGCATCATCCAACGGGTTCAACGAGAATCTCGCACTCTTCAATGCCGGCAAGTGCGGCATGTGGATCGACGCGACCGTCGCCGCTTCTTTCGTGACCAACCCCAAGGAATCGAAGGTCGCCGACAAGGTCGGTTTCGCGCTCGCTCCGGATACGGGCAAGGGCAAGCGCGGCAACTGGCTGTGGGCCTGGTCGCTCGCCATTCCGGCCGGGACTCAGAAGGCAGATGCCGCCCAGAAGTTCATCGGCTGGGCGACGGGCAAACACTATGCTGAGCTCGTGGCGTCAAAGGAGGGCTGGGCGAACGTGCCGCCTGGTACGCGCAATTCGCTCTATAACAACCCCGAATACCAGAAGGCGGCGCCGTTCGCGAAGATGACGCTCGACTCGATCAACTCGGCCGATCCGACACACCCGACGGTGAAGCCCGTGCCCTATGTCGGCGTCCAGTTCGTGGCCATCCCCGAATTCCAAGGTATTGGCACCGCGGTCGGGCAGTTCTTCTCTGCGGCGCTTGCCGGCGACATCTCGGTCGACGAGGCGTTGAAGCGCGCCCAGGACTTCACCACCCGCGAGATGACCAAGGCCGGTTACATCAAATAGAAAACGTCCTCCCTGGTGGACTTGGCTGTCCGGCTCCATGGCCGGGCAGCCTCTCCTGAAAGACAAACGTCATGGCGACGCGACAGACCCGGGCATTGTCACGGTTGGCGGTAGCCCCTTCTGTCCTCCTCCTCTTTCTGTGGATGATCGTCCCGCTCGCCATGACGATCTACTTCTCGCTCCTTCACTACAACCTGCTCGACCCCGGCAACGAGACCTTCGTCGGACTGCTGAACTACCAGTATTTCCTCTCCGACCCGGCGTTCACGACGGCGCTCCTGAACACGCTCGAGCTCGTCGCCGGCGTCCTCTTGATCAGCGTCGGCGGCGGGGTCTTTCTCGCGATGCTGCTCGATCAGCCGATCTTCGGGCAGGGCATCGTGCGGCTCATGGTCATCGCGCCCTTCTTCGTGATGCCGACGGTGAGCGCGCTTGTCTGGAAGAACCTTCTCATGCACCCGGTGTCCGGCTTCTTCGCCTGGATCGCGAAGTCGCTGGGGCTGACGCCGATCGATTGGTTCGCGAAGGCACCGCTCACCGCGATCATCCTGATGGTCGCGTGGCAGTGGCTTCCCTTCGCGACGCTCATCCTCCTCACCGCCATCCAGTCGCTCGACGAGGAGCAGAAGGAGGCGGCGGAGATGGACGGCACACCGCCCGTGTCGTACTTCTTCCACATCGTCCTGCCGCATCTCGCGCGGCCGATCACCGTCGTCATCCTGATCGAGACGATATTTCTCCTCAATGTGTTCGCGGAGATCTACGTGACCGGCAGCGGCGGCCCGGCCGGCAACATTCCCTATCTCGTCTACTTTCAGGGACTGCTCAACTTCGATATCGGCGGCGCCTCGGCCGGGGGCATCATCGCCGTCATTCTCGCCAACATCGTCGCATTCTTCCTCGTCCGCATGATCGGACGCAATCTCGAGGCGTGAAAAGATGGCCCGCCGTCAATCCATGAGACGCCGCGCGCTCACGACAGCCGCGGCCTGGATCGTCGGCTTTCTGATCTTCTTCCCGATCCTGTGGACGGTTATCACGAGCTTCAAGACCGAACTCGAGGCCTTTTCGACCCCGCCCAGGTTCCTGTTCTTCGACTGGACGCTCGAGAACTACGCCATCGTGCAGGCGCGATCGAACTATCTTCGGTTCGCGGCCAATTCGATCATCATCTCGCTCGGATCGACATTGCTGGCGCTCGCCATCGCCGTTCCTTCCGCATGGGCCATGGCCTTCGCGCCCGGCCGCCGCACCAAGGACCTGCTCCTCTGGATGCTCTCGACCAAGATGATGCCGGCGGTCGGCGCTCTCATCCCGATCTACCTTCTCTTCCGGGATTCCGGGCTCCTCGACTCGCGTTTCGGCATGACGGTCGTCCTTCTCCTCATCAACCTGCCGATCGTCGTCTGGATGCTCTTTACATACTTCAAGGAGATACCGGGCGAGATCCTCGAAGCGGCGCGCATGGACGGGGCCACGCTCTGGCGCGAGATCGTTTACGTCCTGGCGCCAATGGCGGTGCCCGGCATCGCCTCGACGCTGCTCCTCAATGTGATCCTCGCCTGGAACGAGGCGTTCTGGACGCTCAACCTCACCACCTCGGAAGCAGCACCCCTCACCGCCTTCATCGCGTCCTATTCGAGCCCCGAGGGCCTCTTCTGGGCGAAGCTCTCGGCCGCATCGACCATGGCGATCGCGCCGATCCTCATCATCGGATGGTTCTCCCAGCGCCAGCTCGTGCGCGGGCTCACCTTCGGCGCGGTCAAATAGAGGAACGAATGGGCGAGATCCTCCTGCGAAAAGTAAGCAAGTCGTTCGGTGACGTCGCGGTCATTCCATCGATCGATCTCGACATCGGCAATGGCGAGTTCGTGGTCTTCGTCGGGCCATCGGGCTGCGGCAAGTCCACCCTCCTGCGCCTCATCGCCGGCCTCGAGGACGTGTCGTCGGGCGAGATCCGCATCGATGGGCTCGACGTCGCACATACGCCTCCAGCCAAGCGCGGTCTCTCCATGGTGTTCCAGTCCTACGCGCTCTACCCGCACATGACGGTCAGGAACAACATCGCCTTCGGCCTCAAGATGGCCGGCCAACCACGGGACGTCATCGACAAGAAGGTGGCCAAAGCCGCGCAGACCCTCAATCTCTCGCCCTATCTCGACAGGAAGCCACGGCAGCTTTCGGGCGGGCAGCGCCAGCGGGTCGCGATCGGTCGCGCGATCGTCAGGGAGCCCAAGGCCTTCCTCTTCGACGAGCCGCTCTCCAATCTCGATGCGGCACTGAGGGTGCAGATGCGGCTCGAGATCATGCAGCTTCATCAGGCGCTCGGCACCACGATGGTGTACGTCACCCACGACCAGGTCGAGGCGATGACGATGGCGGACAAGATCGTCGTCCTCAATGCCGGACTCGTCGAGCAGGTGGGCGCGCCTGTCGATCTCTACAATCGGCCCGCAAACCTATTCGTCGCCGGGTTCATCGGATCGCCCAAGATGAACTTCATCACGGGACCCATGGCGGAAAAGCGGGGGGCCGCCACGATCGGCGTCCGGCCCGAGCACATCCTCATCGGCAACGGCGTCAGTTCGTTCGCAGGCACTGTCCGCATAGCCGAACATCTCGGATCGGACACCTTTCTCCACGTCGATGTTCCGCAGGCCGGCTCTCTCACGGTCAGGGCGCCGGGACAGCTGGAGGCGGCGCCGGGCACCCCGATCGCGCTCGTGCTCGATCCAGAGAAGACCCACCGCTTCGATCAGAGCGGAGTGGCGCTCCAGCCATGAGACTCGCCGGTAAGGCCGCCGTCATCACCGGCGGGGCACGCGGCATCGGAGAAGCCATCGCCCGGGGGTTCGCCGCCGAGGGCGCGCGGGTCTGTATCGCCGACGTTGACCCGCAAGCACCCGCAGCGGCCGAGGCGATCGGCCGAGACGCCTTCGCCCTCAGGCTCGATGTCAGAAGCCTCGCTTCCATTGGCGAGATGGTCGAGGAGGTATCGCGACGCGCGGGTCCGATCGACGTTCTCGTCAACAACGCGGCCGTGTTCGATCTCGCTCCCATCGAGGAGATCACGTCCGAAAGCTACGAGCGGATTTTCGACGTCAACGTGAAAGGATTGCTGTTCACTCTGCAGGCTGTGGCGAAGCAGATGATTGCCCGCGGCCAGGGCGGCAAGATCATCAACATGGCCTCTCAGGCAGGCCGGCGCGGCGAGGCACTGGTTGCCGTCTATTGCGCGTCGAAGGCGGCCGTCATCAGCATCACGCAGTCGGCGGGCCTCGCCCTCATCAAGCACCGGATCAACGTCAACGGCATAGCGCCCGGCGTCGTCGATACGCCGATGTGGGATGAGGTCGACGCGCTCTTCGCGAAATACGAGAACCGTCCTCTCGGAGAGAAGAAGCGTCTGGTCGGCGAGGCCGTTCCGTTCGGGCGCATGGGCCGTCCGGAGGACCATGTGGGCGCCGCGATTTTCCTCGCTTCGGCGGAGAGCGACTACGTCGTCGCGCAGACGCTCAATGTCGACGGCGGCAATTGGATGAGTTAGGGGACGAGCCATGTATCTCGACAAATTGCGGCTGGACGGCAGGGTGGCGGTCGTGACCGGCGCCGGGCAGGGCATCGGCGCCGCTTGCGCGGAGGCGCTCGCCGAAGCCGGCGCCAAGGTTGTCCTCGCCGACATGCTGTTCGAGCGGGTGGAGGCGCAGCTCGCCGCTCTCGGCCGCAACAAATATGACGTGCACGGAGCGACGCTCGACGTGACCCGGTCTTCGGACGTCGAAGCCCTCGCGAGCAAGGTCGTGGCGGACTTCGGCAGGGTGGACGTGCTCGTCAACAACGCGGGGGTCGCAAGGAGCAACGTTCGCGCCGAGGACACCTCGGACGACCATTGGCGCTTCCACATGGATGTCAATGTCGACGGCCTCTTCTGGTGCTGCCGCGCCTTCGGCCGGCAGATGCTCGAGCAAGGCTCAGGCGCCATCGTGAATGTCGGCTCGATGTCGGGCTTCATCGTCAACAAGCCGCAACCGCAGTCCTTCTACAATGCGTCGAAAGCGGCAGTTCACCAGCTGACCCGGTCCCTTGCCGCCGAATGGGGAAGCCGTGGCGTGCGCGTCAACGCCGTCGCCCCGACCTATATCGAGACCCCGCTCACATCGTTCGGCATCAAGGAAGACCCTGCAATGTACCGGACCTGGCTCGACATGACGCCGATGGGCCGGGTCGGCCAGCCTGAGGAAATCGCCTCCGTGGTCCACTTTCTCGCCTCCGATGCCGCGAGCCTGATGACCGGCTCGATCGTGCTCGTCGACGGGGGCTACACCTGCTGGTGAAGCCCTTGCGGGTAGCGCAGAACGCGCCTATATAAGCGCCAACTTAGGTTCACTCACATAGCTGGAGTTATGAGAGTGGGTCCCGAACGGGGCCCGCTTTTTTTGTATCCGACGGAGCATGAGCGAAGAAAGATTGATCCGTGAAACGGGGCCCGCGCTGACTATCGCGAGACTCGTCGACCCGGTGCTCCACGATCTTGGGTTCCGGCTCGTGCGCGTGCGGCTTACGGGCCAGGGCGGTCAGACGCTGCAGATCATGGCCGAGCGGCCCGACGGCAGCTTCAGCATTGACGATTGCGAGCAGGCGAGCCGGGCGATCGCGCCCGTTCTCGATGTCGCCGACCCGATCAGCGGCCGCTACAATCTCGAGGTTTCCTCGCCGGGCATCGACCGGCCGCTCGTCAGGCCGGAGGACTTCGAGCGCTGGACGGGTCACGAGGTGAAGATCGAGATGAGCACGCTCCAGGCCGGGCGCAAGCGCTTCCGCGGCGAGATCGAAGGCTATGCGGAAGGCGAGGTGCGCCTCAATGTCGGCCATCCCGAAGGCGGCAAGGAGAAACTCCTCATCGGCCTTCCTTTCGCCGAGATCGCCGAGGCGAAGCTCGTCATGACCGACCGGCTGATCGAGGCGGCGAGGGCGAAGCACGAGGCGGCCTCGCAGCTCGCCGATGGCAGTGCGTGGACCGGCGACATCGAACAGGTTTCAGACAGGAGACATTGACATGGCAGAAGCGGCAGTGAGCGCCAACAGGCTCGAGCTCTTGCAGATCGCCGACGCTGTTGCGCGCGAGAAGTCCATCGACAAGTCGGTGGTGATCGGCGCCATGGAGGAGGCGATCCAGCGCGCGGCGAAGGCACGCTACGGGGCCGAAAACGAGATCAAGGCCGAGATCGATCCCAAGACCGGCGACATGCGCCTCAACCGGCTCTTGCTCGTCGTCGATAAGGTCGAAGACGAGGCGAAGCAGATTAGCCTTGCCGAAGCGGTAAGGCGCAATCCTGCGGCGACGATCGGGGATTCCATTCTCGAGCCTCTGCCGCCCGTCGACTTCGGGCGGATCGCCGCCACCAACGCCAAGCAGGTCATCGTTCAGAAAGTGCGTGATGCCGAACGCGAGCGCATGTACGAAGAATACAAAGACCGCATCGGGGATATCGTCCACGGCTCGGTGAAGCGCGTCGAATATGGCAGCGTCATCGTCGATCTGGGACGGGGCGAGGCGATCGTCCGGCGCGACGAGACGCTTCCGCGCGAAACCTTCAGGCCGGGCGATCGCATCCGGGCGTACCTCTTCGATGTCCGCCGCGAACAGCGGGGACCGCAGATTTTCCTCTCGCGCACCCATCCCGAATTCATGGCCAAGCTCTTCGGCCAGGAGGTGCCCGAGATATATGACGGAGTCGTCGAGGTGGTCTCGGTCGCCCGCGATCCGGGCTCTCGCGCCAAGATCGCGGTCCGCTCGAAAGACGGCTCGATAGACCCGGTCGGCGCTTGCGTCGGCATGCGCGGCAGCCGCGTGCAGGCGGTCGTCAACGAGCTCCAGGGCGAGAAGATCGACATCATTCCGTGGTCGTCCGATGTGGCGAACTTTGTCGTGAATGCGCTGGCGCCGGCCGAGGTGGCCAAAGTGGTTCTCGACGAAGACGCCGAGCGCATCGAGGTCGTGGTGCCCGACGAGCAGCTCTCGCTCGCGATCGGCCGGCGTGGACAGAACGTCAGGCTCGCCTCGCAGCTTACCGGCTGGGACATCGATATCCTGACCGAGGCAGAGGAGTCCGAGCGGCGCCAGAAAGAATTTGCAACGCGAGCGAAGCGCTTCGTCGAGGCGCTCGATGTCGACGAAATGCTGGCGCAGCTCCTGGCGGCCGAAGGATTCGACACCGTCGAGGAGATCGCATTCGTCGACAGGCAGGATCTCGCCTCGATCGAAGGGCTCGACGAGCAGACGGCCGAAGAGCTCCAGAGCCGCGCCAGCGAGTACCTCGACCGGGTGGCGGCCGAGCTCGATCAGAAACGGCGGGAGCTCGGCGTCGCCGATGAGCTGACCGAGATCGAGGGCGTCACGCCCGCGATGCTGGTGGCGCTCGGCGAAGCCGACATCAAGACGGTTGAGGACCTCGCGGGGTGCGCGACCGACGACCTCCTCGGCTGGACGGAGCGCAAAGGGGGAGAAACGACGAAGTACAAGGGCGCGTTCTCCGACCTCGACGTTTCCGAAGCCGATGCCGAGCAGCTTATCATGGCCGCCCGGGTCAAGGCGGGCTGGATCGAGCCCGCTTCGTCTGCAGAGACCGAGCCGGCCGAAGCGCAGGCGTGAGGTCGGCCCCTGTTGCAGGATCGAGAGTTGGCGGAGCGGATGTGCATCGTCACGCGGGAAGTCAGGGATGAGCATGAGCTCATCCGGTTCGTTCGGGGGCCGGACGGGGCCGTCGTGCCGGACATCGACCGCAAGCTCCCGGGCCGCGGCGTCTGGGTGGGGGCAAGCCGCGCCCTTGTCGAGCAGGCGCTGAAGCGCCGGGCCTTCAATCGCGGACTTGGCGAAGCCCGAGCCGATCCCCATCTTCCTGATCAGGTCGGGGAACTGCTCCGCAGGGCCGCACTTGGCTATGTCTCGCTTGCCAAGAAGGCAGGCAGTCTGGTAGCGGGTGCGACGAAAGTCGAAGACCGGCTCTCGTCGGGGAAGGTCAGGGTTCTGATCCATGCCCGGGAAGCAAGCAGTGGGGGACGGTCGAAGCTCGACGCAATGGCAGGGCCGGACACGGCAACGGTTCGCCTCTTTACATCGGACGAATTGAGTTTGGCCTTGGGCCGGCCAAATGTGATACATGCAGCGGTGATTGGCGGGGGAATTGCCGAGAAACTGCTGAGCGCGGCGAGCCGCGCTGAAGCTTATTACGATGCCCGGCCCGGCACTCAGTTTGGCAAGGACGCATGACGGATACGAACGACAGCAGTGACCGCCGACTCGGCCTTTCGCAAGCCTCCGGGCGAACGCTCAGCGTGCCCCGGACGGTGATCGAGAAGAGCCGGGTCAAGCAGAATTTTTCTCACGGCCGCACCAAGACGGTGGTGGTCGAGACCCGTCGCAAGCGGCCGACCGGCCCAGGCGGCCGCGAGGACGAGCGTCCGGAATCGAAGCCGCAGTTCCAGGCCCAGCCCAAGGTCGCCCCGGCTCCCGAGAAGCCCAAGGCGCCCGAGTCGGCGCAGCCGCGCTCGGGAGTCGTCCTGCGCACGCTGACGAGCGAGGAACGCGAAGCGCGCGATCGCGCTCTCGCCGACGCTCGCGTTCGCGAGGCTGAAGATCGCAGGCGGCAGGAAGAAGACGCTCGCCGTCGCCGTGAGCTGGAAGAACGCGAGCACAAGGAACGCGAGGCAGCCGCCCGCCGCAAGGCCGACGAGGAAGCGCGGCACCGGATCGAAGAAGAGGCACGCAAGAAAGCCGAAGAAGCCGCCAAGAAGCTCGCCCCGAAGACGTCTGCGGCTACCGCCGTGGAAGAGGAGGAGGAGGGCCGTTCCAAGGCACGGCTTGGACTGAAGCGCGACATCAAAGCGCCGCAGCCGGCACGCCCGGCCAAGGGGGAGGAGAAGAAACGCGGCAAGCTCACTCTCACCAACGCCCTCAACGAGGACGATGACCGCGCCCGATCGGTTGCGGCCTTCCGCCGTCGTACCGAACGCCTCAAGCAGAAGGCGCAGGGCTTTCAGAGGCCCACGGAGAAGATCGCCCGCGAGGTCACGGTCCCCGAGGCGATCACCATCCAGGAGCTCGCCAACCGCATGTCCGAGCGCGCGGTCGACGTCATCAAGCTGCTGATGAAGCAGGGCGAGATGCACACCATCAACGACGTGATCGAAGCCGACACGGCGCAGATCATCGCCGAAGAGTTCGGCCATAAGGTCAAGCGGGTCGCCGAAGCCGACGTCGTCGAAGGCCTCATGGGCGACAGCGACGCCGAGGAGGCTCTCAAGCCGCGCGCGGCGGTTGTGACCATCATGGGCCATGTCGATCACGGCAAAACCTCGCTGCTCGATGCGATCCGCAAAACCAATGTGGTCGCGGGGGAGGCGGGCGGTATTACGCAGCACATCGGCGCCTACCAAGTCGACACGTCCGGCGGGGTGATCACCTTCATCGATACCCCGGGCCACGAGGCCTTCACGGCCATGCGAGCGCGCGGCGCCAAGGCGACCGACATCGTGGTGCTGGTGGTCGCCGCCGACGACGGCGTCATGCCGCAGACGGTCGAGGCCATCAATCACGCCCGGGCGGCCGAAGTGCCGATCATCGTGGCAATCAACAAGATCGACAAGCCGCAGGCCAATCCCACCCGCGTCCGCACGGATCTCCTGCAGCATGAGATCGTGGTGGAAAGCATGGGCGGAGATACGCTCGAGGTCGAAGTCTCGGCGCTCAAGGGCACCAATCTCGACAAACTCCTCGAAACTATTCTGCTCCAGTCGGAGGTGCTCGACCTCAAGGCCAATCCAGACCGCGCGGCATCGGGCATCGTGGTCGAGGCCCAGCTCGACAAAGGCCGGGGTCCGGTCGCGACCGTGCTCGTCCAGCGCGGCACGCTCGAGCTCGGCGACATCTTCGTCGCGGGCGCCGCCTGGGGACGGGTGAGAGCGCTCGTCAACGACAAGGGCGAGCAGGTCAAGGACGCCGGGCCGTCGGTTCCAGTCGAAGTGCTCGGCCTCAACTCCGCGCCCGAGGCGGGCGACCAGTTCGTCGTCGTCGAGAGTGAAGGCCGCGCGAGAGAGATCACGGATTACCGCGAGCGCAAGCGCCGCCAGGAGCGCGGCACTGGGGCCGGGCGAGCCTCGCTCGAGCAGATGATGAGCCAGCTCAAGGAAGGCGGCCGCAAGGAGTTGCCGGTGCTGGTCAAGGCCGACGTCCAGGGCTCGGCGGAGGCCATCGTCCAGGCGCTCGAAAAGATCGGCAACGATGAGGTTTCGGCGCGCGTCATCCACTATGGCGTCGGCGGGATCAGCGAGTCGGACGTGGCGCTCGCGGCGACATCGGGTGCGGTGCTGCTCGGGTTCAATATCCGCGCCAACGCCCAGGCGCGCGACGCCGCCGAACGGCAGGGCATCGAGATCCGCTACTACAGCATCATCTACGATCTCGTGGATGACGTGAAGCAGGCCATGGCGGGCCTTCTCGCCCCGACGTTGCGCGAAACATTCCTCGGCAACGCCCAGATCCTCGAGATATTCAACATTACCAAGGTCGGCAAGGTGGCGGGATGCCGGGTCACAGAAGGCGTGGTCCAGCGCGGCGCCAGGGTCCGTCTCATCCGCGACAACGTCGTCGTTCACGAGGGGACGCTGTCGACGCTCAAGCGCTTCAAGGACGAGGTGCGCGAGGTCCAGGCCGGCCAGGAGTGCGGCATGGCGTTCGAAGGCTATCAGGACATGCGCGCGGGCGACGTCATCGAGTGCTTCCGCGTCGAGAAGGTGCAGCGCACGCTCGATTGATATGAGTCCCTCATGCTGAGGTGCTTCGCCGAACGGCGAAGCCTCGAAGCATCGGTGGAGCACGCAATGCCATCATCAAGACAACCGTCTCAACGCCAGCTCCGCGCCGGCGAGTTGATCAGGCATGCCTTGGCTGAAATGTTCCTGAGAGGCGAGGTCGGCGATCCCGAGCTTGAGCGCATCGGGGTGAGCGTCCTCGAAGTCGTCATGTCGCCGGACCTACGAGTCGCCACGGCGTATGTCCGCCCGATGGCGGAGCATCGCGAAAAGGAGCTTCTGGCCATTCTCGGCCGGCAGAGCCGCCACATCCGGGGCCTGGTCACACCGCGCGTCGACATGCGCTACATGCCCGAAATCCGTTTCCGGATCGACACGGCGCTCGATTATGCCGAGAAGATCGACCGTATCCTCAGCGATCCCTCAGTCGCGCGCGATCTTGCCTCCAAAGACGAAGGGCACTGAGCGTGCGAACGGTCTTCATGCTGCTGGCGGTGATCGCCGGCGCGGCTTTCCCGATTCAGGCGAGCATAAACGGGGAGTTCGCGCAACGTGGCGCGACCATCTTCTGGGCGGTCGCGATATCCGCGGCGCTGACTGCCCTGACAACCGCGCTTGTCGCGGCATTCGTCCTGCGCATTCCGCCGCCCTCGCTTGAGCTTTTCGCCCGGATTCCGCCCTGGCTGTGGTGGGGCGGCTTCCTCGGCGTGCTCGTCCTCGGGATCATGTCCTTCTTACCGCAGCGGATCGGAGCGGCGACGATGATCGCATGCTTCATCGCCGGGCAGACGCTCTGCGCGCTCGCTCTCGACCATTGGGGCGCATTCGGACTCCCCCAGCAGGATGTGAGTGCCGGGCGCCTCCTCGGAGTCGGATTCATTGTGGGCGGAGTGCTGCTCGTGCGTCTGCTCTAGGGGGAGAAACATCGCCACATCGTTCAAGCCGAAACCGGTCCACGGCTGGGTCGTGTTGGACAAGCCCGAAGGCCTGACCTCGACGCAGGCGGTGGCGCGCGTCAAACGCTTGTTCCAGGCGGAAAAGGCGGGGCACGCCGGGACGCTCGATCCACTGGCTTCAGGGCTTCTGCCCATTGCGCTCGGCGAGGCCACCAAGACGGTCTCCTTCGCAATGGAGGGCAGGAAGACCTATCGTTTCACGGTGACCTGGGGCGAGGAAAGGACGACCTGCGATCGCGAGGGCGAGGTGATCCAGCGGTCCGAGTTGCGGCCGACATCGCGGGAAATCGAGGCTATTCTTCCGAACTTCAGGGGCGAGGTCATGCAGGCGCCGCCCGCCTTCTCGGCGATCAAGATCGCCGGCGAGCGCGCATACGATCTCGCCCGGGCGGGGGGAACCGTCGAGCTCCCGCCGAGACGGGTCACCATCGAAGAATTAAGGCTTGTCGGGGTCGATCGTCCCGATTGGGCGGGTTTCGAGATCGTCTGCGGCAAGGGCACCTACATCCGTGCGCTGGCCCGCGACCTCGGTCGGGCGCTTGGCACCTATGGATATGTATCGGCGCTGCGCCGCATCGCAGTCGGCTCATTTTCCGAAGGTGAGATGGTGCCCCTGGAAATGTTGGAGGAGATGCGCCATAAGGCCCCCGGCGACAACGCCATGGAAGGGGTTCTCCGCCCCCTCGAGACCGCGCTGGACGGCATCCCGGCGCTGGCCGTGAGAGACGCGGAGGCCCAACGCCTGAAGCAGGGCCAGCCGGTGCTGCTCAGAGGCGCGAATGCTCCGATCGCTAGGGATGCGGTGCTGGTCACCTGGGGCGGCAAGCCCTGGTGCATCGCGTCCATAGAGGAGGGGCAGCTCAAGCCCAGGCGGGTATTCAACCTACTCTAGTTTTGGAGATGACCGAATGACCGTGACGCAGGAGCGCAAGGCGGCGCTGATCAAGGATTATGCCACGAAGAATGGCGACACCGGTTCGCCCGAGGTGCAGGTGGCGCTTTTGACCGAGCGCATCAACACCCTCACCGAGCACTTCAAGACCCACAAAAAGGACAACCATTCCCGCCGCGGCCTCCTCAAGATGGTGAGCCAGCGGCGTGGCCTTCTCGACTATCTCAAGTGGTCGGACGAAGGCCGCTACCAGACGCTGATCAAGCGTCTCGATATCCGCCGCTGAGGCGGCTGTCGAAAAATCGAGCGGGCGGATCACCGTTTCGCCGCCCGCGATCCCCGCATAGGGGTCCGGCAATGGGGCCGGATCCCAAGGCCCACAGGGGATGCCGTCCAGGGTGTCGGTGAGCGCTAGTCAAGCGGCGGCGAAGGGCAATGAGGAAATCACATGTTCGATATCGATGTTGAAGAATTCGAGTGGGGCGGCAAGCGTCTGAGGCTCGAGACCGGCCGCATGGCGCGGCAGGCGGACGGAGCCGTGCTCGCGACCTATGGGGAAACCACCGTGCTTGCGACCGCTGTTGCCGAGCGCTCGCCGAAGCCTGGGCTCGACTTCTTTCCGCTGACCGTCAATTATCAGGAAAAGACCTACGCCGCGGGCAAGATCCCCGGCGGCTATTTCAAACGTGAAGGGCGTCCGACGGAACGCGAGACGCTCGTATCTAGGCTCATCGACCGGCCGATCCGTCCCCTGTTCGTCGAGGGCTTCCGAAACGAGACGCAAGTCATCGCGACCGTGCTCTCCTACGATCTTGAGAACGACAGCGACGTTGTCGCGATGGTCGCGGCCTCGGCGGCGCTCACCCTCTCCGGAATTCCGTTCCGCGGTCCGATCGGCGCCGCGCGCGTCGGCGTCGTTAACGGCGAGTACGTGCTCAACCCGACGATCGAGCAGATGAAGTCCTCGGATCTCGATCTCGTTGTCGCGGGTACACAAGACGCGGTGCTGATGGTCGAGTCGGAGGCGAAGGAGCTTTCCGAGGACAGGATGCTCGGCGCCGTCATGTTCGGACACCGCGAGTTCCAGCCGGTGATCGACGCGATCATCAGGCTGGCCGAGCGCTCGGCGGGTGCCCCGCGCGAGTTCGAGCCCGGCGAGGATCGGGCGTTGTTCGACCGTGTGAAGGAGGTCGCCGAGGCGGACCTTAGGACTGCGTACCAGATCAGCAAGAAGGAAGATCGTCACGAGGCGGTGGCCCAAGCGAAGGATAAGGTGCTCGGGGCCCTCATTCTCGAGGGCGCGGACGACAATCCCTCCGAGCAGAAGGTCGGCGAGGCCTTCAAGCATCTCGAGAAAGACATCGTCCGCGGCAGCATCCTCGATACCGGTTTGCGGATCGACGGACGCGACCTCGTGACGGTGCGGCCGATCCAGGCCGAAGTCTCGGTCCTGCCGCGCACGCACGGTTCGGCGCTCTTCACCCGCGGTGAGACGCAGGCGCTCGTGGTGACGACGCTCGGCACCGGGGAGGACGAGCAGTACATCGACTCGCTCGAAGGTACCTACAAGGAAACCTTCATGCTGCATTACAACTTCCCCCCCTTCTCGGTGGGCGAGACAGGCCGTCTCGGCGGGGCGGGACGGCGCGAGATCGGGCACGGCAAGCTCGCCTGGCGCGCCATTCATCCGATGCTGCCGCCCAGCGACCAATTCCCCTATACGATCAGGGTCGTTTCGGAGATCACGGAGTCGAACGGCTCCTCTTCGATGGCGACGGTCTGCGGTTCGTCGCTGTCGCTCATGGATGCGGGTGTGCCGCTCAAGTCGCCGGTCGCCGGGATTGCCATGGGTCTCATCAAGGAGGGCGAGCGCTTCGCGGTCCTTTCCGACATCCTTGGAGACGAGGATCATCTGGGCGACATGGACTTCAAGGTGGCCGGTACCGCCAACGGCGTGACCTCGCTCCAGATGGACATCAAGATCACCGGCATCACCGAGGAAATCATGAAGACGGCGCTCTGGCAGGCGCGCGAGGGACGGCTCCACATCCTCGACAAGATGGCGGACGCGCTCGAACGTGCGCGTCCGGGTCTCGGCGAATATGCGCCGCGCATCGAGGTGATCACCATTCCGACCGACAAGATCCGCGAAGTCATCGGAACCGGGGGCAAGGTCATCCGCGAGATCGTCGAAAAGACGGGCGCCAGGATCGACATCTCCGATGACGGCACGGTCAAGGTCGCGTCCTCGTCCGGCCAGGCGATCAACGCCGCCCTCAAGTGGATCAAGTCGATCGTCTCCGAGCCCGAGATCGGCGAGATCTACGATGGCAAGGTGGTCAAGGTCGTCGACTTTGGCGCGTTCGTGAACTTTTTCGGCGCCCGCGATGGTTTGGTGCACGTCTCGGAGCTCGCTCCGCGGCGCGTTGCCAAGGTGAGCGATGTCGTCAAGGAGGGCGATACCGTCAAGGTGAAATTGCTCGGCTTCGATAACCGCGGCAAGGTCAGGCTGTCGATGAAGGCCGTCGACCAGCAGACCGGCGAGGACCTGACCAAGAAGCAGCAGCAGGCGCCCGCCGAAGAGCACGAAGTCGCGGAAGTGTCCGAGGAGTAGAGGTCAGCGCCGCTCGCCCCCCAACCCTCGCCCGGAGGAGCATCGCCCAAGGCGATGCCTCGAAGGGTTCGTCGATCACCCATGGCGGCGCCGATTGAGGCGTCCTGAATGTGCTTCGAGGCCCGGCTTCGCCGGGCACCTCAGCATGAGGGTCACGAGACTCGAACTTCATCCCATTCGTCCGCCTCATGCGGTAAGCGGCCGGGAAGAGATTCTGAGTGTCCCCTCTATGGCAGCGGGAAGAAGCGGCGCGTCGACACCTTCGCCGTACCAACGGCGGCGGCCGAAAGCGCGGCGGAGGAGCATGTTTGCGTAGAGGCCGGGACCGCTCGAATAGATGCGCCATCCCCCCTCGACTGCGATACCGCCGGCCTTGACCCGGTCCCACTCCGCTTCCGCAAGATAGCGATCAGGATACGCGGCGTCGCTGCTGCTGAAATAAGCATTCCTCTGCCGGAGGGATGCGTTCGGAAGGATGTCGGTGACCGCGATCGGATTAGCGACACCGAGCGCATTCCAGAGTCCTTCGGCGTCTCCCGCGACCGCCAATGCTTCGGCGTAGCGCAGATGCGCGTGGACATACATGAGACCGATCTCACGTCCGAAGAAGGCGGCCGACTCGGCGCGGCGGAAGAGGCGCTCGGTTCCGCCGTGATAGGCGACTGGCCGATCCATGAGCCGGGCGCCGTCTGGAAAGAGCAGATGGTCGCGGATGATCTCCAGATGACGGCCACTCTGTTCCAGCGTGAACAGTCCGGCAATGATCGCCTGAGTCATCGGAATGAGCGAGTACCAGAGCCCGGTATGGCGGTCGAGTGGATGCAGCAGGAGCTCGGGCTTGCTCGTGCCGTCGCCGAACACTGCATATCCGGCAATCACGCCATCCACGATAAGATAGCGATTCACGTCTTGGCGGATGGCTGCGGCAAGCTCTTGGAGCGCACGCGCGTCGTGGCCTGCTCTTCGCAGCGCCTCCGCATAGCGCGTGACCTGCTCGAAGAAGAGGACGGCGGTCCAGCTGCTCACCATACTATCCTTCATCCGCGGGTCGACGGGCTGCAGAGAATCGTTCCAGTCGCCCTCCCCGTAACGGAGGAGATGCGTTCCCGGGATGAAGCGGTCGCGCGCTGTGGCGATCAGCTTCTCGACGTGCGCGAACACCGAGTCGATCCGTTCGGTCCGATGAAAATCGTCATCGCCGCGCCAAGGGACGGGCTCGTCGAGAAACCCTAGATCATTTGTCGCTTCGACGTAGTCACACAGCGCCTTGAGCGGCCAGACGATCACGTCCCCATGGGCATGCCGGTCCTGGATGTTCGAATAGGGCTCGAGCATGAACCATTGCGGCCAGTCGCCCCGTTGCTCGTACTGCTGCGCGAACACGATCTCCAGAATGCGTCTCACCGTCTCGTCGTGCCCGAGTGTGAGCAGAAACTCGACGGACCCCTGACATACGTCGCGCGTGCCCCATGCACCGCCCGTATACTGCTCGAGCCCGTGCGGCACGCTCAGATGAATGATCGCATTGTGAGCGAGCCATGGAAGCATCAGGTCCATAGCTCTCACAGCCGGGCTGTCTCCCTCGATCCGAACATTGCGGGTGATGCTCGTCCAGAACCGAGCCGCGGGCTCGAGCATCGCGGTGCGGCTTACCTTGCGCTCGTACTTGGCCGCCAGCCGCTCGGTTTCGGCGGGACTGCGAAGCGACCCGACCACGGCCCATCTCAGCTCGGCCGTCGGCTTTGTTCGAAAAGCGACGAACCCGCCGCCATGAGACCGGCCGACTTCGTGGAGAAGCTCGTCGCCGCCAAGCGCCTCGATGATGTCCGGGGTGCTCGTGACAAGCTGGAGCTGGGTGTCCGGATAGCGCCGGCCCCAGACCCAGGCCGGATCGGGACGGAACATCAGGCGATGGCGCGCGCGATCGAACTCGATCGTCGAGGAGTGGTCGAACTCGCGCTCGCCCATGACGATCTGTGCGAAGACGATAAACCTGCAGACTGGACCCTCGACCTCGACCTGCCACTGGATGGCCGAGTCCTCGCCCGAGATCACTGCATCGACGATGATCGTCCGGTCCGCCAGCCGGTAAATCCAGCGGCAATCGCTCAATCCGATGTCGAACACAGATGGTACCGTGAGAAGGCGCCAGCCCGCTCCCGTGTCGGCGAGCATGCGCATCCCGCTCGCCCGCGTGATGTTGTAGGGGTCCCGAGACACCGAGAAGACCTTGTGAAGGGCGGTGTTGCCGATGGTGAGCTGAGCGGCGAAAACGCCGTGCATCCAGCAGGTCGTGCAGAGGGTCTCCTCATCGGGCAGCACCGAGCTTCCGGATCTGAGCAACGTTCCATGCCGGCGGGTGACCACGCGTTCTTTCGCGGCGAGGACGATATGTCGATTGTGCGCGCCGTCGGGAACGAAGAACGAGAGGAGCGCGCCTTGGCGGCGCTCTTCGTGCAGGCGCACCGGGTAGAGATTGTCGAGCCAATCCCCGGACATATCCTCGATCAATAGGGGAACGGCGTCTTCCACGAGAGTGCGCGCGGCAGGGCTTACCGCAGGCCGGCGAGGGGCGGTGGCCGAAGCGAGCCCGTCGAGGACCTCGAGGCGCGCGAGGTCGGACTCGCTCGATACATCGGGATGGTCGGGTTCGTAGAGTGCGAAGAACGTCCATGCGCACGATCCGCCTCGGGGCAGCCGCTGCAAGCGCGACTGGATACCCACGCACGCCACTTCGTGCTGACGCCGTTCGGCCGGGAGATCGCCGTCAAGCCCGAACGCGGGAAGGCTCCGGTCCCGGTAAAATGTTCCGAAGCTCTGCAACGCGTCGGTCGCAAAGGCGGGGGCGCCCTCGAGACAGCCATGAGCGATCCAGGGATGAGCGCCGCGTTGCGCGAGATTCTGCCTGCTCATGACGACGGGGCCATATTTCCCGTGGCGATCCACGAAGTGATCGATGTACTGCGAGGCGTAAGCCTCGTTGTTCATGATGAACCCGCGCTCTCCGAGGCCCACGTCCTGGAGGAGAAGGGCATCGCATTCGATCTCCGCGTCGCCCATGTTGAGGATCGCTATCCGCCAAAACCAGACGCGCGAATCCTCTGCGAGCTCGAGGGTCGCGCGGTAGGTGATGAGCGCTGTCTCTCCCGCCCATTCGATCACATCATCTGACGCGCCCACCCGAACCGCGCCATAACCCATGATGGGGACGAGCTCACGGCCCTTTACGCGGGCGTAGAGACAGCCGATCCCGCGGTCGATAGGCGAGCCCAGCACCTGGTTGATCATTATGCGCCGGTCGGAGTCTACGTGCTCGATCGCAAAGACGGAGCCATTCGGAAGTACGCTGGCCGCAACGCCGGTGCGATTGGCAATGCGAGTCAGGCCGAGATCGCCATCGCGGGGCGTCGTCCGAATGTCTGAAGGCGGCATGAGGCTATTCGCCGTAGGGCACCCAGATATTCTTCACCTGAGTCGCTCGGCGGAGATAGTCGCGGCCCTGGCCCTGGCCGGCGTCGAGCCAGTCGATCGCGCAGCCGTAATCGACCCAGGTCGCTTTGAGATTGCCTGCCGAGGCGCGCTCGATTTCGGCGCTCCCCTCTTTCGTTCCGAAATACCAAAGTGCCTCGAGATCGTCGTGCTCGGCGATGATGCGCGCCAGCGTCTCGCGATCTCCCGTGACGATGTTGACGACCCCATCTGGAACGTCGCTCGTCTCGAGCACCTGATAGAAATCGGTGGCGAGAAGAGGATGGACCGGCGAGGGCGTGACGACCACGCGGTTGCCCATCGCGATCCCCGGCGCGACGAGCGAAACAAAGGCGAGCAGCGGAAATTCATCCGGACAGCAGAGGCCCATGACTCCCCACGGCTCGTTCATGGCGAGCGTGACGTGGCGCGCAACGGTCGAATGGACTTGGCCATCGTATTTGTCCGCCTGTGCCGCATAGAAGATGAGCCTACTGATCGAGAGACGCACCTCCGCCGCCGCGAGCTCGTCCGGCGCTCCGGTGAGCATGGCGATGCGGTCGGCGAACTCCTCGGCGCGGGCTTCGAGGTTTTCCGCGAGATAATAGAGGACCTGTGCCCGCGCGTGGCCGCTCAGCGCGCTCCAGCCGGCCGCCTTTCGGGCGGCTTCGACGGCGTCGCGGATATCCTTGCGATTCCCAAGCGCGGCTTGGCCGGCAGGCTCGCCGGACTGCGCATAGACTGTGTAGTTGTAGCCCGAGTCCGGCCGGGCCTGCTTGCCGCCGATGTAGTGTTTGGCGGTGCGGTCGAGGCGAGGACCGCCGGATACGGAGGCTGCAGGCACGGGATGCGTCGAGAAGTCGGCGTTCGCGCCCTCGCTCTGAGGCTTCCGCTCCCGTTTCTGCCAGGCGGGAACGAGATACTCGTACAGTCCTTCGCGCCCGCCCTCGCGTCCGAACCCGCTCTCGCGATAACCGCCGAAGCCCGATGCAGCATCGAACAAATTGGTGGCGTTGATCCAGACGACCCCCGCCTTGAGCCGGGCGGCCGCATCGAGCGTCACGCCGATCGTCTCTGACCACACAGAGGCCGAAAGCCCGTAACGCGTATTGTTGGCGAGCGCCACCGCCTCTTCCGCGGTCCGGAACGTCATGCCGACCAAGACCGGCCCGAAAATCTCCTCCTGGGCAACGACGGAGGCGGGCGATGCGCCGGTGAGGAGAGTGGGGGCGAAGAAGAACCCCTTGCTCGGCAGTTTCGCAGAGGGCTGCCAGCACACCGCTCCGCTGCTCACGCCTTGTTCCACGAGGTCGCGAATGCGCTCGAGCTGCACGTCCGCCACGATGGCGCCAATGTCGGTCGTCTTGTCGAGGGGATCGCCGACCCGGAGTGTCTCCATCCGGCGCCTGAGCTTCGCGTAGAAGCGCTCGGCGATCGCTTCCTGGACCAGGAGCCGGGATCCCGCGCAGCAGACCTGGCCCTGGTTGAACCAGATCGCATCGACGACGCCTTCGACGGCGCCGTCGAGATCGGCATCATCGAAGACGATGAATGGCGACTTGCCGCCGAGCTCCAGCGAAAGCTTCTTGCCGGACCCGGCCGTTGCCCGCCGGATGATCCGTCCCACTTCGGTCGAACCGGTAAAGGCGATTTTGTCGATGCCGCTGTGCACGGTGATGAGGGCGCCCGTATCGCCATCGCCGGTCACGATGTTGACCACCCCGGATGGCAGGCTCGCCTCGCGGCAGAGCTCGGCGAAGGCGAGCGCCGTCAAGGGAGTGTACTCGGCGGGCTTGAGCACGACGGTGTTTCCTGCCGCGAGCGCCGGCGCCACTTTCCAAGCAAGCATCAGCAGCGGAAAATTCCACGGGATGATCTGCCCGCAGACGCCCACCGGCCGATAGCCATGACATTCGCTCTCGATGAGCGCCGCCCAGCCCGCATGGTGATAGAAATGCCGAATGACGAGCGGGATATCGATGTCGCGGCTCTCGCGAATGGGCTTGCCGTTGTCCATCGTCTCGAGCACGGCGAAGAAGCGCTGCCGCTTTTGGAGAAGCCTCGCCAGTGCGTAGAGATAGCGCGCCCGCGTTTCCCCCGAGAGCGCCGACCATGCCGGGAAGGCCTCCCGCGCCGCGGCCACGGCGGCGTCCACATCGGCGGCGCCGCCTTGGGCCACAGACGCGAGAAAGTCGCCGGATGCGGGGTTCAAAACCTCGAAGCGGAGCCCGTCGCGAGGCGGCACGAAATCGCCGCCGATGAAGTGGCCCAATCCTTTTTCATGGCGACGGAGCCACGCGAGCACGTGGTCGTCCGCCTCGGGTGCGGGCCCATACTCCATGGTTTCGAGAATGTCGCTGACGAGGGCCATTTTTTCTCCTCAGGCCATCGGGTGGCGGGACTCCGACGCGTACCGTCCGGTGACATGGTGCTCGATCTGGCGCGCTATGTCGGATACGAGAGAGCTCGCCCCGAGCCGGAAAAGCTCTAGCGTCAGCCAATCGTTGCCGAGCTCCTCCTTCATCAGGATGAGCCAGGCGAGCGCATCCTTGGCGGTTCTCAGTCCCCCCGCCGGCTTGAAGCCGATGCGATGACCGGTATGGGACTGATAGTCGCGGATCGCTCTCGTCATCACAAGACTTACGGGAAGCGTGGCATTGACGTCTTCCTTGCCGGTCGAGGTTTTGATGAAATCGGCGCCGGCCATCATGGCCACCATGCTCGCCTTATAGACATTGCGAAGCGTCTTGAGGTCGCCGGTGCCCAGGATCACCTTCAGATGCGCTTCGCCGCAGGCCTCCCGCATTGCGCTCACTTCGTCGTAGAGCGCTTGCCAGTCCTGGGCAAGAACATGCGCGCGGGTAATGACGACATCGATTTCGGCCGCTCCTTCGCTGAGCGCGTACAGTATCTCTTGGAGCCTCAGATTGAGCGGCGAGAGCCCGGCCGGGAAGCCGGTCGCGACTGATGCGACCGGGATCCGCGAGCCGGCGAGCGACTTTACGGCGGGGCGCACCATCGTCGGATAGACGCAGACAGCGGCGACGCGCGGCATCTCCTTGAGCCCCAGCGCCTCCACGAGATCATGGCGGAGAGGCATGCGCGCCTTGGCGCAGAGGCGTTCGACGCGATGTGGGGTATCGTCCCCGGCAAGTGTTGTGAGGTCGGTCAAGGTGATCGCCTTCACGAGCCACGCCGCCTGCCATTCCTTCTTGACCGTCCGGCGCGCCGTCATCGTCTGGGCTCGCCTCTCGGTAGCGTTCAGGTTGACGCGCGCTCCCTCGATCCAGCCCTTTTCGAGGGCCGTGCCGGGATTTCTCGCTTGGCGTTCGGGTTCTTCAGCACCGGCTTGAACCCGCTGCGGACGGATCGAGAAGACAGCATCGGCGGACATGCGGGGCTCCGTGGTTTCTTGCCACTATAGCTGCGGGCGCGGCGAACAGAAGTGCTGCGGCCGATGGAACGACGCGCATCGCCGGCCATTGAATTTGAAACACGAAAAAGGGAGAGCGACATGGCTGCGCCGTACCGGTTGCCCAAGACCCTCCTGGGCGTGAGGGTTCCGAAGAAGCTGCGGAAATCGAAATTGATCGATTGGCTCCTGAACGACCCGCTCGGCCGCAATCTGATGGCCGACGCCTTGGTCGCCGCCGCCGGGGCCGTTGCGGCGGCGCTGACCCGCAATCCTCCCAAGCCTGTCAAGCGAGGGGTGCAGAAGGCGGCGGAGGCCGGCCGCGACCTCACCCATGGTGCGGGCGACCAGCTCGTGTCGGCGGCGGAGGTTTTCGGGTCGGCGCTGACCGGCGCCGCTGGTCACCTCTTCCCGGAACAAGACAGCGTCAATGCCAAGCGCAAGAACAAGGAGAAGAAGGGACGGAACGAGACGAAGGGAAGAGGCGAGGGCGCTCACTTCAGCCGGCACTGATCATCCGCCGCAAAGCTCGGTCCTGAGTAGGTTCCGAGCGTCAGGGGGACGCTTCGCGTGCTCGTTCCTGCGGGCCTTCTCTCAGGAGCCTGGAGGATTGTCGGCGCGAACCCTCTTCCTTATCCGCGCTCGCCGCGACCGGAGCCGCCCAGCTACGTCAAAAACGTCCACCAGTAGACGGTAATGCTCTTCACTCTCGGTTGACCAGATATCGCGGGGCGAATCGGTCAAGGCGGGAAAGGGCGAGCCCGTATAGCGAGCCGAAATTTTGCGGTTCGAGTCCGCGAAATGCTCCATGATCGCGACACGTTGCGAGTAGGTGAGGAAATCCCCCGTGCGGGCATAATCCAAATTCCGCTGCCGTAACTTTTCGAAGAGCCCCTTTGCGCCCGAAGAATCGAGTTTATGAAGCGCTCGCAAAACCGGGAGCAATTCAGCTCGGGGGGAGCTATTCGTTCGAGGGGGTCTGATCAGGCTCGAATCAGGCTCCAAACCTAAGGTGCGAACGACGTCGTCGACGATATTGATCGACCCTTCTGCCGTGTCGTAATGTCTAACCACAAGACGATCGTGTCCGAACGATTTGTCCCATTTCTCCAGGACGGCCAGATAGTCTCCAGCCTTTGTCCGCTTGCCGACGAACTCGTCGAAACTCATCCAACCGCCAAGTTTGATGTGGTGCTTGTAGAGCGACTCGAAGAAGTTGTCCTGGCGGCGCAAATAGGCAAGAATCTTTATTGACCCGATGCCTTCGCAGCATTGCCGAACCGCACGAGGATCCCCCTTCCAGAAGGCTTCGCAGCTGATGACATGGATCACATCGGGAGCCGCACAGACCTCTTCCCGCAATTTCGTCCATAGATCGGAGGAAGGTCCCTGGGAAACGGAACGAGCCAAGTCGTAATGGGCGAAGTCAGACTCCCGAAGTCCGGTTTCGACGTAGTGAACGCCTCGGGAACGGAGCGCGTTCCGATTGCTCATGAAGAATCGTTGGATCGCGCTCGTTCCGGTCTTGTGCGTGCCAATATGGATGAACAGCAAC